>CALAEZ010000327.1 GCA_937891125.1 uncultured Treponema sp.
CTGGAGTTCAGACGTGTGCTCTTCCGATCTCCTGCTGACAACCTGGTTCATCAGCGCACCCTTGACGCCCGTAAAACCGGTAAAGCCCTTCTGGCTTTTGAGGTAGGTGTACAGCGGGATTTCGTTTTCGCCGTTCACTTCGATTTTTTTGAAGTTGTCAAAGCTGGTTTTGTATTTCATCTGGCAGAACTCGTGGATTTCGTCATCGTCGCCAGGAGCCTGATGCCCAAACTGATCGCAGGGGAAATCGAGGATTTCTAAGCCCTTGTCATGATACTGCTGCCAGAGCTCCTCGAGTCCCTTGTACTGGGGAGTGAAGCCGCAGCCTGTTGCCGTGTTTACAATCAACAGCACCTTGCCCTTGAAGTCTGCCATTGAAACTGCGTTTCCCTTTCTGTCTGTTACTGTGTAGTCGTAGATAGCCATATCGTGCTCCTGTGTATGAAGATATTGCCAGCAGATATATTGTATACAACATATCTGCTGTTGGAAACAATATATTGTATTCAACATAATTTTGTCAAGCCATTTTTTTGAATAATGCGCAAAATAGCGAACAAACTGCTGTCGCGGGAAGCGAGAAAAAAAGCAAGCGGGCCTGCGGTTTCGCAAAGCCGAATCTGCGACTGGTAGCCATTTTTAAAAGTGTATAATGCGGTTGCCCTAACAAAATTGCGCAAAGCGCTAGACAAAGCGGCGTTATTTTTGTATAGTTCCAATCACACGGCGTCTTATCCAAGCGGTAAGGAAGCGGTCTGCAAAACCGTTATGCAGCAGTTCGATTCTGCTAGACGCCTTTTGAAAAAAGCTACCATTCGGTGGCTTTTTTCTTTTTCAGACCTGTCTTGGCAAAGCCGGGGTCTTTTATATATAGGGAGCGACGGCGCATCGCGCCGGAAAACTGCGATATATTGAGCAGTTTTAGCGACTCTCGCTTGTGCCCCTGCACAAGCGGAGGGAGCGACCAGCATCGCTGGGAAAATTGCGAGTGTGCGAGCAAGGCACATTCGCCTTACGGCGAAGTGCGCGAGTTTGAAGCATCGCTTGGCGAATGCTTCAAACTCGGTAAGGTCGGCAGCGCCGACCGTCAGTCTCACTCACGCCCCTGCGTGAGTGCACTGGAGCGACGGCGCATGCGTCCGCTCCCATTTTTTATGCCTCATGCTTTAAGCGCGGCTCGCGCTCCCGCTTTTTTTATGGCTTAAGCTGCGGAGCACACTCCAGAATTTTTGCAACAGCCGCTCTTCGCTCCTCTTCATCCGCAAACAGCACCAGCTGCTCCGAGCCGTCTTCCAGCAGCACGCGCAGCGTCGTCTTATCTACCTGCGTCGTATCTGGATCGTCTTCATACGCAAGCGTCGGCAGCGCGGCGATGTCTTTCCAAAAAATGGCACTAGTTCCCGAAATAAGCACGTTCTCGTAAATGCCCGCGTGTCCGCACCCGCTTGCCTCACGCGCGGCAATTTCCGCACCCAGCACTGCCGCCGCCAGAATAATGGCGTTCAGTAACAGCCCAAAATTGCGTAACGGCACCACCAGCAGAATAAGAAACGCAACAACAGCAATCACCACCCATTTTTTTGATGCTTTTGCAGAAAGCGGCATAAGCAGTGCGCCTGCAGTAGATAGCAACCGGCGGCGGCGAATCGGAATCGACACCAGTACGGCGACATACGCTACTAATGCCAGCGCAAGCAGTGAAAAGTAGAAAATAGCTTCTGTTGTCATATTTGAGCCTCCTGCGTGCGCTTGCCGAGCCACTGATACAGCGTGCGGCGGGCACTTTCAAAGGCAAGGGGAAGCGCGTCGATGTCAGCCGCCGTGCGCACCGGGCAGCGCTCAAAGCCACTTACCTCACCTTCTTGTGCGTGCAGAACAGCGTCCGGCGGCAGCACTGATTCAAAAAACAGGTCGCAGGTCTTGTAGCGGATGCCTTTGTAGTCATACGTGTTTGGAAAGCTGCACAGGTATCGCACGCTTACTGGTTCCACGCCGATTTCTTCTTTACATTCGCGAAAGCACGCATCCTCTGCCGACTCGTCGGGATCGCAAAAGCCGCCCGGCAGCGCCAGAAAGCCCTTGCGTGGCTCTTTTGCGCGTCGCTCGAACAGCACGCGCCCCTCGCTGTCAGCAATAACCAGCCCCACTGCCGCCGCCACATTGTTGTACAAATCAAAGCCGCACTCCGGACACAACCATTTGCGCATGTTTACGTTCTGTATGTTTTTGCTTCCGCACGCCGGGCAAAAGCTGAAATCGTTCTGCATTAGAGCGCTCCGTTGTCGTAATAATAAGCAGGAAACGGTATCTGTTTTTTGAGCAAAAGTTGCGTGAGCGCCGCCGTGCCGTCTACAGCAAACGAAGCGCCCGTCAGCATCTTACGCAGACTACGCTTTTTCTTGAGCTCGTATTTGTGCACATCAGCCTTTGCCTCTTTGTCGCCGAGCACCTGTTCTTTGAACATGTCGACTGTATCATCAAAGCTTGCAATCTCGTCGACAAGCCCGTTCGCCTTTGCCTGCTGCGCCGTGTAGATGCGGCCGTCGGCAAGCTCTTTGACCGCACTCAGCTCCATCTTGCGGCTCTCTGCGACAATCTGCACGAACTGCTCGTAGCACTCGTCAGAAACAGACTGCATAATCGCACGCTGCTCTTCGGTCACCGGTTCGGCAACGCTTCCCATCGTCTTGTTGCGGCCGCTGTGAATCGTCTCGCTTTTAATGCCATGCTTTGCCATCAACGCGGTCAAGTCGACAAAGCGCCCGGCGATTACGCCGATTGAACCGGTCAGCGTGTTGCGGTTTGCAATGATTTTGTCAGCCGCGCAGCCGATGTAGTAGCCGCCGCTTGCCGCAAGAGACGCAAAATACGCCCAGACCGGCTTTTTTGCCTTTTCCTTGTATTTCTTGAGCGCAAGATACACTTCGTCAGACTGATACACGCCGCCGCCCGGGCTGTTTATGTACAAAATGATGCCCGCAGTCTTTTTGTCGTCGGTCAGCTCTTCAATCGTTTCCAAAAGCCATTTCTGGTTGTAATTCTCGTTTTCCTTTTCGATTACGCCTTCAATCAGTATGCGTGCGATTCTCTTCTTCATGTTGCAAGCATAGCAAAAATGTGCCGAATGCGCAAATTAGTCTCCAGCTCAAATTTACATAAAATCTTTGATTTTTGATGTATCACGCCTTAAAATAAATCTATCATTTCCTAAAAGTTACAAAAACCGCTTTGAAGCTACGCTAGCAATACATTTCATTGTGGTTTTTGAGGTGAATTTCGACAGAAAACCATTGAAGAATTGGAGAAAAAGACCCATGAGAAAATTTATAATAATCTTGGTTATAGTAATGCAGTTTTTTATCGGCTGCTGGCCGTATGACAATTTTGGAGCTAATATTCGCTTAGAAAACATTGAATCTACAATAAGACCAGAAAAAGATGTATATGATTTATCTAATACAATATCTTTAGAATATTTTTTTAAGCTAGATTCTGAAAAATTTTATGAATATGAATATTCTATACTGATATATTGCAACAAAGAAACGAATGCAAATGACTATCCTAACGAAGCTGTTGATAATCATATATTAGTATATAATGAATCAGGAGAAAATGTTACCAATAAACATATCTCATATATGTTGACAGAAACAAAGGAGACAACTCTAAATTTTAACTTAATTCCTAAAATAAAGGGAAGTTATTGTATCTTTATTGGGGGACGTGCCTTTACAAGAAAAGAAGAGAAAGGAGTTGATTCTTATTACAGTGGGCATGTGCATTATTTAACTATTCAGTAATGTCGTCTGATTTGCAGAATGTCATCAAAACACTGGAAGCAAATCATGATTAAGCTAGAAATTATACAAAGCAGAGCCTAAAACTGTATTTCGCCCCATATACGGCGTAATTTGCGATATTGCGCAAATTATTTGCAAAATTCAGATTTCAGGTTTAAAATGTTTTTATGGATTTTCAGTCGTTTGTAGATGGCGTTGACATGCCAGCTGCTGTTATGTCAGTTGAAAATACTCCAGATAATCACTGTGGGGACATATACATTGTCTGTGCAAACACACCCTACAAGCAGTCTGCGCCAGGTGTCTATCATGATAATATCCTGTATACGGATCTTATTCCTAAAGAACCAAATTTTGAAGATTTCTGCTACCGCTGCGCCGTGCAAAAACAATTCCTGCACTCGTACGCAGAAGTAAAAGCCATGCACCTGTGGACAGAAACTTCCTATATCCCGATTGCGGCAACCAGTGAGAGCGGCAATACTTACTATCTACTTGTCTGCATCGAAACTACTATTCAGGCTGAATCTGACCGGCGGGCATCGGTTTCAGTGGAAAGCGCTTCGTTCATCATTCAGACCTGCCTTAATCTACGCTGTTCCAAAAATTTTAGCGAAAGCATACACAAGGTTGTAAGCGACATACAGGAGCGGACAGAAGCCTTCAGTAGCTGTATCTTCCTTATCGATTCTACCCGCAAAAAAGCGACTCCGTTGTCAGCAAAATACCGGAATGATGAAGCCCGCATTGAAGACTTTGCAGAATATCTCACCTATGATGTTGTGTCTTCCTGGATTGATACTGTGGGGGATCACGATGAAATCATTTTGAAAGACGATTTTGACATGGCAGAGCTGGAAAAACGAAACCCGGTCTGGGTAAAAAGTTTACGCGGCGCAAAAGTTACCAGTATGATTTTCGTTCCGCTTACGCAAGGCGAAACCATTATCGGCTTTCTTTTCATCACCAATTTCAATACGGAGCGCCTGGTAGAAATCAAGGAATTTATTGAGCTGACAGCCTTTTTTATCTCATCGGAGCTTGCAAACAACAACATGGTCGAGCGCCTTGCCTATTTAAGCACCATCGACACGTTGACAGGCGTTAACAACCGCAATTCTATGAATGCCCGCATTGACTACCATGTAAATGGCAAGCAAAAAGTCCACACTCCATTCGGAATCATCTTTGCTGACTTGAACGGGCTTAAGGCGTGCAACGATCAAGGCGGACATGAAGCTGGCGACAGGCTCCTGCAAGATGCTGCTGCAATCCTAAAAAAAGAATGTGACGGCTATGAAGTATACCGGGCTGGCGGTGATGAATTTGTGGTGATTATGCCGGCCATCGAAAAAACTGCTTTTGAAGAAGCAGTTGCCCGCATTCGTTCGGCAAGCACCTATGGAAAGCCCGTCTGCTTTGCAATTGGCTCCAGCTGGAGTGATAACAGTACCAGTTTGCGGCGCTGCATGCACCTTGCCGACGAAGCAATGTATGCCGACAAACAGGCATTTTACAGCGAACATCATGATTATCAGAAAAGTATTGAAAATGCAGTAAGATAGACGAGTAAATAATTCCATTCGTAAAGCACTAGTAGAGGTACCTATGCTTAACGTAAACAACAACGTAACACTGCGCAAGCGCGATGTCCTTGCGCAGCTTATCGCCATGCAATGTGCTGGCACCCTTGAAACTCAGATTGACAGCCTGCCACAGGTAATCATTTCTGATGAAGCAACTCCCGTCCGCGCAAATAGTGATGCCGACCGTGCAACCGTAAAAATGCGGATTCTGGCGGATTTAGGTTTTTCTGTAGAAACAGCAGATTTGGAAAAGTCGCTATCTGACTACGCGCGCGAGGCTCTTGCCCGCGAAAAGCCCACCTGGCCGGTAATGACTATGATGAGCGAAGCGTGTCATGCTTGTAAGCCGACGCATTTTTTTCCGACAGATTTGTGTCAGGGCTGTGAGGCGCGCCCGTGTGCGGTAAATTGTCCTAAAAAAGCGATTGAAATTGTTGACCACCGCGCCCGCATTGACCAGTCAAAGTGTATTAAGTGCGGCATCTGTGCACAGAACTGTCCGTATCACGCAATTGTAAAATTTACGGTTCCGTGTGAAGAAGCTTGCCCCGTCGGCGCTATCACCAAAGATGCGGAAGGCCGCGAGCACATTGATTTTGAAAAATGCGTGTTCTGCGGCGCCTGTATGCGCGAATGTCCGTTCGGAGCAATGCAGGCAAAGAGCCAGCTGGTTGATGTTGTAAAGCACATTATGGCGGGAAAACGCGTTGTCGCCATGTACGCGCCGGCAATCGGTGCGCAGTTCAAGGCGCAGCCCGGTCAGCTTGAAGGCGCACTGCTTGCAGCCGGCTTCAGCAAAGTCTGGGAAGTCGCAATCGGTGCAGATTTGACCGCAGACGCAGAGGCAAAAGAGTTTGAAGAGCGCATGGAAGAAGCGGAAAAAGAAGAAAAGCCGCAGATGATGACGACAAGTTGCTGCCCGGCTTGGGTGCGCTTAGCGCAAATTCATGTGCCGGACATTGTGCCTGCCGTCAGTTCTACCGGAAGCCCGATGAATTTTAACGGCATTCTTGCAAAAAAAGACGACCCCAACTGCGTTACGGTGTTTATCGGCCCGTGCCTTGCAAAACGGCGCGAAGGTTTTGATGACGCAAATATCGACTACGTTCTTACCGTGGACGAAGTTGACGCGCTTTTTGCCGCTAAAGGAATTGACATTACTAAGATGGAAGCAAAGCCGGGTAAATACCTGCCTACAGTTAGCGGAAGAAATTTTGCAAAAACGGGCGGTGTTGCAGAAAGCGTGCGTCTGCGCCTAAGCGAGCACGGAAAATCTATTCTCAAGCCGTATGTGGTGAACGGAATGACAAAGGCTGCCGTCAAGCAAATTCAGAGCTGGGGCAAAATGTTTGCTGGCAGCTCCCCAATGGCGGCGGACGCTCCTAATCTGATTGAAGTTATGTGCTGCGAAGGCGGCTGTATTGCAGGACCTGGCATTGTGACAAAGCCGCAGCTGGGTAATGGTCTTTTGATGAAGTACGCAAACGCTGGCTCTGTTCCAGATGCGAATGGAAAGCCTGTTCCTTGTGATACGGATTCTGTCATTGAAGGCGAGCGGGCATAGCGGATTCTGCGGGCGAAAAAGCGTAGCAAGCGCCGACCGCCGTGTAGTCGTGCAGGCTTCGCACTGGCGACTCATCGCACGCCCAGCTTTGCTTGCCGACAAGGCGTGAGCGCCGAATACCGCCGCCCACTGTGCAGTCCGTCTGCATGTTGTCGCTCGCCAGTGTGGAACCGCTACATGTTGCCCGTGGCCACGCGAACTCGTACAATAACGCATGTTTTTTTCTGCTTTTAAGGCATGTGTCCGCTTTATACAGCGCGAGACAGTGTTTTGCGTCGCCTTTTTATGTGCGGCTTGCTCAAGCTTTTTTGTGCCGCCATCGCTCGCATATCTTTCCTACATAGACTGGAACACGCTTTGCATTCTGTTTGCGCTGATGGCGGTTATCGCAGGCTTGCGTAGCTGTGGCGTTTTTAACACGCTTGGCGGGCTTTTGTGCCGCCATGTGCAGAGCGTGCGTGCTTTAAGTGCCGTTCTTGTCGCGCTCTGTTTTTTTTCGAGCATGTTCATCACCAATGATGTCGCGCTTTTGACCTTTGTGCCGTTTACGCTTTCGCTTTTAATTCCAGTAGCTGGCGGCGGCACGGTCATGTACGTGGTGATTTTACAGACAATCGCAGCAAACACCGGCAGCATGCTCACTCCGCTAGGAAACCCACAGAACCTGTTTTTATTCCAGCAGACAGGGCTTTCCGTGCTGCCGTTCTGCAAGATTATGCTGCCATACACGGCGGTAAGCGGCGTACTTCTTTTGCTTGCAGTGCTTTTTGTGCCAAAAACGCCTTTGAATGCAAGCGCACACGTCCGACATATCCACGCAAATACGGAGCACGCGCCAAATGCTCTAGGCACAACAGCGCGGTTTACACTCAAAATGCGTATAGGCACATATAGCGCGCTGTTTGTGTTCTGCCTGCTTTCAGTTTTCCGCGTGCTTCCAAAGCCGGCGGCAGCTGGAGCCGTGTGCCTCGTGTTGCTTGTGATAGATTGCGCAGTTTTGCGCCGTGTTGACTACATGCTTTTATGCACCTTTGGCGCATTTTTCGTCTTTACAGGAAATCTGTCGTCGCTCCCTGCCATACACAGCGCACTAGAACGCGCCGTTTTAGGACACGAATTTTTAGCCGCCGTCTGCTCAAGTCAGATTATAAGCAACGTGCCGGCAACACTCCTTTTATACCCTTTTACGAGTATAGAGCGAGTGCAGAATCTGCTGATTGGCGTAAATACTGGCGGCTTAGGCACGCTGGTCGCCTCACTTGCAAGCCTTATTTCATACAAGCTGTATGCTTCCAGCCGCACGCAGCAGGAAAATCTACAGCACCTACCGACAGGCTCCCGCTACCTTGCGCTTTTTACGCTGTGCAACGTAGTGTGGCTGTGCGTGCTGTGCGCACTAAAAAGCGCACACTAAACTGCTTGTCGGTGCAAATCGATTTTGCTATACTGCACAAACTATGGCAACAACTACAGAAACATGTCCGTGCGGTTCCGGAAAAAAATACGGCGAATGCTGCGAACCGATTATCAAAGGCTCAACAAAAGCCCCGACAGCAGAAGCTCTTATGCGCGCGCGCTACAGCGCATACGTAAAGCAGGAAATTCCTTTTATCATTGATTCCTGCGAAGAAGGCGACAAGATTGCGGAAATCGATCGCAAGGCAACCGAAGACTGGAGCAAGAATTCTACCTGGCACGGCCTTAAAATCTTACGCACCGAAAAAGGTACAGAAAGCGACGAAGAAGGCATTGTCGAATTTGAAGCAACATACACCGAAAAGAACGGCATCCGCGACGTGCACCACGAAACCGGCTACTTCAAGAAGATTGACGGCAGCTGGATGTACTCTGTCGGCAGCGTAAAGCCGATGACCGTTGTCCGCGAAGGCGCAAAAATCGGCCGCAATGATCCGTGCCCCTGCGGTTCTGGCAAAAAATATAAGAAATGTTGCGGTCGCTAGGAAGTTCCATTGCAGCAGCACATTATAACCGGCTTTCATGCCGTAGAAGAGCGCGTGCGCAGAGTAGCAGAAAATGCCTCTGCCGCCGAAAAATCAGAAACAGCCTCGCTTTCAATTCAGTACAGTAAGATTGGACCGCGCGTAAAGAAAATTCTTGAGCTTGCAAAAAAAGCGGGCGTTTCTGTCGCTCAGGTAGACAGCCGCACGCTCGACTCTCTCGTCTCTTCCCTTCCAGAAACAGCCCGTGACCACCGCGGCATTGTGCTTATCGTAACGGGCGAATCTCAGTCTGCTCAAAACAAAATTGATTTTGACCAGTGGATTAAGAGCGTGCAGGCAGAATCTGGCGCGACTTCTGGCAATGCAGGCACTGGCGGCGCGGCTTCAGAAGCTTCCGGCGCAAACGCTGGCACTAGCGAAAATGGCGCAGGCGCGCAAAAACGCCGCACCGTGCTTATTTTAGATTCAATTACCGACCCGCATAACGTCGGCGCAATCCTGCGCTCCTGCGACCAGTTCGGCGCATCACTTGTCATTATGCCCGCCCGCCGCGGCGCAAACATTGACGAAAGCGAAATTATTGCGCGTGCAAGCGCAGGTTCTGCCGCCTGGGTTCCTGTCGCTGTGGTGACAAACCTTGTACGCGCCGCCGAACAGCTCAAGGAAGCAGGCTTCTGGCTATATGGCGCAGATGCTGGCGGCAAAAGCGTGCAGAACATACAGTTTCCGCCCAAAACGGCAATCGTTATGGGAAGCGAAGGAAGCGGCATAAGCCGCCTGCTTGAAAAGCAGTGCGACAGTATTGTTTCCATTCCGACCTGTGGCAAAATCGACAGCCTAAACGTGTCTGTTGCCGCCGGCGTTCTTTTGTACGAAACCTACCGCCAGACACTAAACTGCCAGAATCTGTCGGCTCAGCAAGCGCCTAGCTCTCGCCCATGAGCATAGTCGAAATCTTTTTAATCGGCATAGCGCTCTCCATGGACGCCTTTGCTGTAAGCATTTCAAATGGACTTGTCATAAAGCCCGTTACGCTCAAAAAGGCGCTTTTAATCGCGCTTACCTATGGCGTCTATCAGTTTCTCATGCCGGTGGCAGGCTACGTTGGCGCGTCTTTTTTCTATCGCTTTATTGCGTCAATTGACCACTGGATTGCGTTTGCGCTTTTAAGCTTTTTAGGCGGCAAAATGATTATTGAAACCGTGCACGAAATGAAAGCGAAATCTGCCACTGCTGACACAGAACGCCACAGCGAGCTTGCTAGCAAAACCGAGCCTACGCCTGCCGAAAAAAACGACAACGCACCTGGCAACAGCGCAAAAATCAGCTTTTTGTCGTTTAAGACGCTTATGATTCAAGGAATTGCAACGAGCATAGACGCGCTTGCAGTCGGCATAAGCCTTGCCGCCATGCCGGTGCCGCGCCCGACGTATGCAGAAACGCTGCTTGCTTCTGCCGTGTACCCCGCGCTTTTAATCGGGCTTACCACCACCTGTTTGTGTCTTCCAGCAGTGTTTATCGGAAAGAAAACCGGCGACAGGCTGGGCGACAAAGCGCAGCTTTTAGGCGGCGCAATTTTAGTTGCAATCGGCGTAAAAATCCTGATTGAGCACGTGTTTTTTGGGGGCTGACAGCTGATGATACTTTGTCCTGCACAACCGTTTGACTTACCGGCCGTTATGACAATTGAACACAGCGCCTTCATTCCGCCGATTCAGGAAAAGCGCCGCGTGTTTGACGACCGGCTGCAGCTGTTTCCACAAGGCTTTTTTGTGCTTGCCGACACCAGTGAAGAAACGGTGCAAAAGCACGGAAACGCGCTGACTGCCGGCTATTTTACCAGCGAGCTGTGGCAGTCTTTTGATGCGCACGATGCACTTACGCTCCAACGCCAGTTTGCCCTCAATCACAAAATCTATAAAACGCACCATGCTGACGGCGGCATGCTATACATCAGCTCCTTTGCGCTGCTTCCGCAATACCGCGGGCACGGCCTTGGCGCATCTTTTTTCCGTGCGGCAGTCGCGTCATTATGCTGTAGCCTGCAGCAGATTCATACGGTGGCTCTGCTTGTCAGCAGTGAATGGCTTGCGGCACGCGCCATATATGAACACGCAGGCTTTGCTCCCTGCTGCACGCTCGCTGATTTTTTTCCGTCGCTGCACGCAAAGCACGCAGATGGCATTGTTATGACCGCTCCTGCCGATCGCTTCCGCACGGCAAAGCTTGTAACAAATGCAAATGGTGCTGTTATCGTGTAGAAAAAAAGCAGAAAAACGCATACACTAGCAACATGGAATTTTCGATTGGATATATTGGCGAAAAGGAGCGCAAGGCATTACTCGAGCGCTTTTTACGTTATGTAAAAATCTGGACGACAAGCGATAGCGCCGCAGCTGACAGCGGCATACAGCCATCAACAGAGCGCCAGTGGGATTTTGCACAGATGCTTGCAAGCGAGCTTACGCTAAACGGCGCACAGAATGTGACGGTAAGCGATCACTGCTACGTGCACGGCATTCTCCCAGCCAGTGCGGGCTTTGAAAACGTGCCTGCAATCTGCCTGATGGCGCACATCGACACGGTAGAAGAAGTAAGCGGCGAAAACGTGCAGCCACAGGTGCATACAGAATATGACGGTAAGCGCATCGAGCTAAAAGACGGCATTGTGCTTGACCCCGCAGAAGATGAGTCGCTCGCTCTTGCAGGCAGGAATCAAGAAACGGTTATCACGACAGACGGAACGACGTTGTTAGGCGCTGACGACAAGGCGGGCGTTGCTGCCATTATGACAGCTGCCGTCTACCTGCATGAGCACCCAGAGGTCAAGCACGGCGAAATTGAAATCATGTATTCGCCCGATGAAGAAACCGGACACGGCATGGATCATGTTCCGCTCGACGTGCTGCATGCCCGCGTTGCCTACACGGTAGACGGCGGTCACATCGGCGAGCTTGAAACTGAATGCTTTAATGCTTACAAAAGCGAGCTGGTGTTTACCGGTAAGGCACTGCACACCGGAAGCGCCCGCCCGGGCATGGTAAACGCAGTCACCATGGCTGCAGGCTTTATAAGCATGCTCCCGCGCCACGAAGCGCCGGAAACAACCGACGGCTATATGGGTTTTTATGCGCCGATGTCTATTACAGGCAGCATGGAAAGCGCTTCGGTGTGCCTATTCCTGCGCGATTTTACCGCCGACGGCATGAAAAAGCGTCTTGCGCTTGTCGAACAGCTCGCACAAGCCGCCGCCGCAAGCTTTGGCGGCAGCGTGCAGGTAACGCACACCGAGCAGTATAAGAATATGAAGGCTGGCTTAGAGAAAAATCCGCGCGTCGTGCAGAATCTGGTAGAAGCATACAAGGCGGCGCAGGTAGAGCCAGTGTTCCAGCCGATTCGCGGCGGCACTGACGGCTCGCGGCTAACGGAAATGGGCATTCCAACGCCGAATATTTTCACCGGCGGTCATAACTATCACTCGCGCCGCGAATGGTGCAGCTTAGAGCAGATGACAAAGGCCTGCGAAGTGCTTTTGCAGCTGGCAGTCATTTGGGGCAAAAACGAGCGCGAGGAGAGAGAACAACATGCATCAGTATAAAATACAGGGGGGAATCCCCATCAGGGGTACGGTTCGGGCAAGCGGCAACAAGAACGCAGCGCTTCCGTGCATTGCGGCGACACTGCTGACCGACGAGCCGGTTATTCTGCGTAATATTCCGGAAATTGAAGACACGGGCGTTATGTTGCTTATCCTGCAGGCGCTCGGCGCTGAGGTGGAGCGGATTGGCGAGCACGAATGGCGCGTAACCGCACGCACCATCAGCGCAGCGGACATTCCCGCTGAGCTGAGCCGCAAAATCCGCGCGTCAATCCTGTTTGCAGGCCCGCTTGTCGCACGCACCGGTAAGGCGATTATGCCGCCGCCGGGAGGTGACGTTATCGGCCGCCGCCGCGTCGACACGCATTTTTTAGCCCTGCAGGAGCTTGGCGCACGCATCACGGTGGAAGGCGCATTTGAATTTACCGCAAACAAGCTCGTCGGCGCCGACATCTTCCTTGACGAAACAAGCGTTACGGCGACCGAAAATGCCGTGATGGCGGCGGTGCTTGCAGAAGGCCACACGATTATCAACAACGCCGCAAGCGAGCCGCACGTACAGGATTTGTGCAACATGCTCGTCGGCATGGGCGCAAAAATCACTGGCATTGGAAGCAATATTCTGCATATTGACGGCGTAAAAAAGCTTCACGCAACCGATTTTACGATTGGCGCAGATTTTATGGAAATCGGAAGCTACATCGGACTTGCGGCGGCAACGCGCGGCTCAATTACGATTACGGGCGTCAATCCAAAGGACATGCGCCCGCTTCGTGTCGCATTCGGTAAGCTCGGCATCCGCTGGACGATTGACGGCGACAAGCTTTCAGTCGCGCTCGGACAGGAGATGAAAGTAAACACCGACCTTGGCGGCATGATTCCAAAAATTGACGACAGCCCGTGGCCAGGGTTTCCGCCGGATTTAACGAGCATTATGACCGTTGTCGCCACGCAGGTAGAAGGCACGGTGCTCATTTTTGAAAAAATGTTTGAAAGCCGCATGTTCTTCGTCGACAAGCTT
This sequence comes from uncultured Treponema sp., assembly GCA_937891125.1. Classification (GTDB taxonomy): domain Bacteria; phylum Spirochaetota; class Spirochaetia; order Treponematales; family Treponemataceae; genus Treponema_D. Next base: position 13,534 of record CALAEZ010000327.1, read on the forward strand.
ATATCAATGGGTGCACGCATTACGCTCTGCGACCCGCACCGCGCGGTCGTGTCCGGCCCGTCAACGCTTCACGGCGACCACTTGGTCTCGCCCGACGTCCGCGCCGGCATGGCAATGGTGATTGCAGCGCTCTGTGCCCACGGCGAAAGCACGATAAGCAACGTTTACCAGATTGAGCGCGGCTACGAACATCTGGTGGAAAAGCTCCAGTCGCTCGGCGCCCAGATTGAATGCGTAGAAGTAGAATAGGCGCACGTAAAAAATATGACGGGACGTATTACAGGCGCAACAGGCAGAATCAGATTGGAGCTGACGCTTGGTGCGGCTGTAGTGCCCGCTGGCTATCCGCTGCGTAGATTAAAAAAGATTTAGTGAGATGAGACTTTGTCATCCCTACCGCTGAATCAGATACACCAGCGCGCGCACCCAGGCGCGGGGAAGCAGCTTGGAAAGTAGCACAAAGCACTTTGTGGCTACGCCGGGGACTGCAAGCACCTTTCCGCGCTGGAGCGCCTTGTAGCCGCAGCGGGCGACGTTTTTTGCGTCTGCAAAGGCAAGATGCTTAAACAGACTGGAGTCGCCTGCTTCGGCGCGGTTCCAGAAATCGGTTGACACCGGTCCGGGGCAGAGCGCCGTTACGGTAACGCCCGTTGTGCGCACTTCTACCGAAAGCGCCTCTGTAAACGAGCGCACAAAGGCTTTGCTAGCATAATACACAGCCATTTTCGGCCCCGACATAAAGCCTGCAACGGAAGCCACGTTTAGAATGCGTCCGCTTTTGCGCTCGAGCATATCGGGCAGGAAGTAATGCGTAAGCTCGGTAAGCGTCACCATATTCAGCTGCATCATTTTGCGCTGCTTTTCAAGCGCACTTTCTGAAAAAAAGCCCCAGTCGCCAAAGCCTGCATTGTTCACAAGCACGTCTATCGTAAGCGCTTTTGCCTTTACAAAGCCAACCACGCGCGCTGCTGAGCCAGATTCGCTCAAATCTTGCACAAGATTGAACACACGCACACCGTATGCCGCTTCAAGCTCTGCTTTGAGCGAAGCAAGCTTTTCTTCGCTGCGTGCCGCAAGCACGAGGCTAAAGCCGTCGGCGGCAAAAAGCCGTGCAAGCTCTGCGCCGATACCGCCCGACGCTCCAGTAATCAATGCTATCATAGTAATGAGTGTACCCCGTTTTGTAAAAGCCGACAATGCACGGAGCGGAAATTCTCCGTGTGAGCTAGGACAAACTGTCTTTTCTACAGCCTTTCTAGAATGCCGACAACAAGCTTTGCGCTCATCTCCGCGGCAGTTGTTTCGTTAAATTCATACGTTGACTCGCCACTGTCGTCTGCCATGTCGCTCATGCAGCGCACAATAAGAAACGGCGTATTGTTCAGATAACAGGCGTGTGCTATAGCGGCGCCTTCCATTTCCAGGCAGGCAGGCGCGCAGATGTCGATAATGTGCTGTTTTACGACCTTGTCGCTGATAAACTGGTCGCCGCTTGCAACTCTGCCCGCAATAAGCTTGTGTCCGCCAAAAACGGTTTCGTTCACATGGTCAGTAAAAGCAGATTCTGCCGCCTGTCGCAGGGCTGCGTCTGCTGGAAATACTGAGCACGCCATCTGCGGAATAACTGTAGGCTTGTAGCCAAAACCAGTTGCATCAATGTCATGGTAAACAGCATCGGTCGATGCAACAAAATCGAGCACACCAAGCCCATGAGCGGCAGCTCCTGCAATGCCGGTGTTTATGACATGCGTCACCCCAAACTGCATAATCAGACGCTGTGCACATAACGCCGCATTTACCTTGCCAATGCCGCTTTTCACGATTACAACCTGCGTACTACCAATCTCGCCTTCGACAAACGTTAGGCCTGCCACTTCTGTCTGCCGTACGCCCGCTCCAGCGTTTGCCGTATGCTCTGTTGCCAATTTCTTTAGAAACTTAACTTCTGTTTCCATGGCGCCAATAATGCCAACCTTCTTCATGCTTCTACACTCCTTGCAATATATGGTGCTATTTGCGATAAATTACGCAAAAAAACGTAAAAAATGCAAAATTTTCAATCAAAAAGTATTGAATCTTTTTATATGATACACTATAGTACCCTCAGCAGCAAGAAATACAGAAAGGGTTGCGTTTTCTCCTCCTTTATGCAGCCCTTTCTTTTTTTTGTCCTTGCGCCACTTTAGCAGATTCGCTATATTTTTTTTATGATTCATCAAAACATTCAGCTCCCAGTTCATTATGCTGGTAAAATCAATAACAACAATACAAAACCGTATCTAACCACGTATTTACTTGAAAGCCGTGAAGATTTGAACAAAAACCGCAAGCGCCCCCTGGTGCTCATTTGCCCGGGCGGCGGCTATGAATACCTTTCACCGCGCGAAGCCGAGCCCATAGCGCTTAGAATGAATGCGCTCGGTTTTCAGGCTGCCGTGCTGTATTACACCGTTAAGCCGATGGAATTTCCTGCCGCTGCATGTGATTTAGCAGAGGCAATCTACTATGCGCGCACACATGCCGATGAATGGCATATTTATGCTGATCAAATTATTTTATGTGGATTTAGCGCAGGTGGTCATTTATGTGCAACGCTCGGCTGTTACTGGAACAGCACGCTGTTTGCTCCCTTCTTGCCGTACAAAAATGCCGACATTAAGCCGAATGCGCTTTTGCTCAGCTATCCGGTTATAACGGCAGACAAAGGATTTTGCCACGAAGGCTCCGTGCAGAACGTGCTCGGTAAGAGCAATCCAAGCGATCAGGAGCGGGATGTCGTAAGCCTTGAAAAACATGTGACAGCCGATGTGCCGCCAGTCTTTATGTGGCACACCTTTGAAGACCAGGCAGTGCCGACAGAAAACACGCTGCTGTTTGCAAAGGCTCTACGTGAGGCAGGCGTTCCGTTTGAATACCACCTGTTTGCAAAAGGAAGCCATGGACTTGCGCTTGCAACCGATGAAACGGCAGAAAACCGCGCAGAGCTTGTGGTACCCGAATGTGCTGTCTGGCCGGAGCTGTTTGCCGCTTGGTACAAAAGCATGCAGAAGTAGCCGGCTTGCAAATTAAGCTACAGCCCTGCGCCCTGCAAGAAATCAAGCGCATACAGATGCCGCACGCCGTCGTAGTCTTCGTTGGGCGACCGGTCAAGCGTGATAAGAATGCACGGGTAGGAGTCAGAAACCTTTTTAAGTGGCTTTAGCTCGCGTTCAAGCGTGCTTGCATCAGAAACGCTTTCTGCAACCTGTATATAAAAAAGCGAGCCTTGCGTTTTTGCGACAAAATCTATCTCAAGGTCACCAAGCTTTCCTGTATACAGCTCGTATTTGCGCCGCTTAAGCTCTAAAAACACAAGCGTTTCCAAAATATGCCCGGTGTCGATATTGCGGTAGCCTAACAGCATGTTGCGCAAGCCCGTGTCGGCAATGTAATACTTGGAAAGCGTTTTTAAGTATTCCTTTCCCTTAATGTCGTAGCGGCCAAGCTTGTAGACCATAAAGCACTCTTCAAGATAATGCATGTAATTTTCGACCGTCGGCTGGCTCACCTTGCGCCCGCTTGAAGTAAGCGTGTCGCTGATTTTCTTTGACGTGCAGATGTTTGCTGTATTTGCAAACATAAAGCGTATGACCGCTTCAAGCGTGCTTACATCGTTTATCTGGTGGCGCGTAGAGATGTCTTTCAGCAAAATCGTGTTATACACGCCGTTTAAGTACTGGTTTATGTTTTCTGCATTGTTTTTCAGCTGCACTGTAAACGGCAGGCTTCCGTATCTCACGTAGTCAGCATAGCATTGAAGCACATCATCAACAGGAAGAGCCTGCTCGGTGCGCTCATGCAGATATTCGGCAAATGAAAACGGCTGCATGTCAATCGTAACGTAGCGACCGCTTAAAAGCGTGGCAAGCTCGCCGCTCAATAAATCTGAGTTAGGGCCGGTAATGTAAATATCTGTCTGCGTCTTGTTGTAGAGAGAATCGACTGCTTTCTGAAATTGCGGACAAAGCTGCACTTCATCAAGAAAAATGTAGCTCATGCGCCCGTCTGTAATCCGCGCAAGAATCGTGCTGTAGAGTACACGGTAGTCAAGCAGCGGCTCGTTTTCCATGTCATCAAGGCGAAAGTAGATTATCTGCTTGTCTGAAATGCCTTCCGCCCGCAGCTTTTCGATAAACTGCTGCATCAAAAAAGATTTTCCGCAACGGCGAAGGCCGGTAAAGACTTTTATGACCTTCTTTTCCCTGAATGCTTCCAGCTGACTAAAATACTCATCTCTTAACACCATAGTTTTCAAAGTGTACTTTGAAAAAATGCTAAAGTCAACAAGTTTTCAAAATAGACTTTGAAAAAAACATTTTCTGTACGTACATGCTCGCACCCGCTTTCCTGGCTCTAGCCGATTGCCGCTTTTATACATATATTTAAATTATGAACACAAAACGCATCTCTACCGCGGACGGCGCACAGAAAGCATCCGCTTCAACACAGATTCCCCGCTGGAATTTGGATTCACTTTTTAGCTCGATTGAAAGCCCCGAATACAAAAAAGCCGTCAGCGACTATGTTGTTGGTATGGACAACCTTGACGCGCTTTTAGAAAACGGCAAGGAAATGACGCGAAATCACAACGAAAACTTTGATTTCGCACTCTGGCTTAAAACCTACCTCGAAGCTAGCGACAAAGTGTGTGCACTTTCGCGCACGCTTTCAGCCTATGCCTACATCGTCTATTCGACAGACACGACAAACACCGCCTACCTAAACAATATTTCGCAGATAGAAGAACTGGGCTTGCGGCAGGAGCAGCAGGATTTAGCTTTTAAGTCGATTCTGCTTTCGCATTCGGCGCATCTGGAGGATTTTTATCGCGCCTATCCGCAGTTTGAAAGCTACCGCTATCTGCTGCAGGAAGCAATTGACGAGACCGCCCATCAGATGAGCGCGCAGGAAGAACATCTTGCAGGCGACATGCAGCGCACGGGCGGCGACGCATGGGGACGCTTACACGAGCAGATTATAAGCAATGCCGTCGACACAGAAAGCGGAAAGACGTTTAACGAGCTTAGAAACGATGCCTACAGTGCAGACCCACAGGTGCGAAAAACAGCTTGGCAAAAGGAAATCGCGCTATTAAAGCAGAATGAGATTGCAATCGCCGCCGCGCTCAATAATCTAAAAGGCGAAACAGTCACGCTTAACAAAAAACGCCACTGGAACGCAGCAATTGACCGCGCGCTTGCGTCAAGCCGCATGAGCCGCGCCACGCTCGATGCGCTCATTGGCGCAATAGAAGAAAGCCTTCCGCTCTGGCGAAGCTATTTTAAGGCAAAAGCAGGCTACCTGCGCCGCCACAATCTGACCGCCAGCACGGCTCCCGGCTTAGCCAGCGAGGTCGCTGAGCCTAGTCGAAGCGCGGTCGCAGAGGACGCAGGTCTTGCATTTTACGACCTGTTTGCGCCAGTCGCTGGGAACGACGCAGGCGCGGCCGCTGGGCCAGGTCGAAGCGCCGCGCAAGTTTATGCCGCTAGCGGTTCCCCCGCTAGCCCAAGTGCCGCTACGCAGAGCCTGCTTACCAGAACGTGGACATTCGCCGAGGCGCGCGACTACATCATCGAGCGGTACAATTCATTTTCAACCGAAATGGGCGACTTTGCCCGCAACGCGTTTGATTCTGGCTGGATAGACGCAGAAGTGCGCGCAGGAAAAGTCGGCGGCGCGTATGACGAAGACTTCCCGCTTGGTCACCAGAGCCGCATTTTAAGCAATTTTACCGGCAGCTTCAGCGACATCATCACGCTTGCGCACGAACTTGGCCACGCCTATCACTTTTACTGCATGAAAGGAAAGCCCGCAACATTCTTTAACTACCCGATGACGCTTGCAGAAACAGCTTCTACCTTTGCAGAGACAATCGTAAAGCAGGACATGATTGCAAAATGCTCTGGAAGCGACCGCCTGCAGATTCTTGACCTTGACCTGCAGGACGTAAGCCAGGTGCTTGTAGACATTCTGTGCCGCTTCTACTTTGAGCGCAGCGTGTTTGAAGAGCGCGAAAAAGGCGAACTTGCCGCAGCGGACTTTAACCGCCTTATGCGTGACGCTCAGGAACGCTCGTATGGCGACGGTCTTAACCAAACCGAACGCCACGAATACATGTGGGCGGTAAAGTCGCACTACTACAGCACCGGCTTAGACTTCTACAACTTTCCGTATGCGTTCGGCCAGCTTTTTGCCGCCGCACTCTACGCACGCTACCAGAAAGAAGGTGCAGGTTTTGCAAAAACATACGCTGCGCTGCTTTCAGATACCGGCAGCATGAGCTGCGAAGAGCTCTGCAAAAAAGCGGGCTTTGACATTACCACGCGCGAGTTCTGGAAGAGCGGAATTGCCATGTACGCGGAGGAAGTGGAGGCAGCAGGTAAGTTGTTCGCAGAATAGTGCGCCGGGCTTATGCAGGAAGAAGCCGCCGCCGAGATGAATGTAGCGCGAACCACCGTGACGGCTATGTACGAAAGCGCACGGCACAAAATTGCTGACTGTCTTTTAAACGGCAAGCGCCTGGTCATTTCCGGCGGCTCGTGGCAGCTCAAAAATCAGAACATACCGGGCGCACTTGCACCCAAAGGAGCAAATATGAAACGAATAGCAGTAACCCACGAAAACGGCGCAGTGTTCCAGCATTTTGGCCACACTGCCGAATTCAAACTCTACGATGTGGAAAGCGGCAGCGTTACCGGCAGCTGCGATGAGGCTGTACAGGCGCTGCTTTCCGGCACGCTGCAGTACAACCCAAACGTGCAGTGCAGTCACCACCACGGAGACGCGCACGGCGAACATGGCGCAGGCGGCGAACACGGGCATGCAGACGGTCACCGCTGCGGCAACTGCGGAAAATAAGCAGTCAGCTACAGCATCGACTCACGAGCTGGAGCAAAAAAAAGCGGGGCTGACTAAAAAGTATTGTCATGCTGTATTCGTAACGAAGTTTCGAACAACTTGACCTGCCTGACCTGCCTTGCCGTCAGGCAGGCGGCAAGGCAGGTCAGGCAGGCGGCAGACAGGAGTTCGGAATGACGCTATGCTACGAACTTATTGGTCAGCCCCTTGTGACTATTTTTGCGCTAGTGCTTACTCTGCGTCAGCAACCGTGTAAGCCTTGAGTGCTGCAAGATTTACTGGGAATGAGCCAGTAATACACATGAAGCGACCGGCTGTTGCGCCAAGCTCAGTTGCATCGCTCTTTCCAACCAGCTCGCCAGACATGTTGTAGATTGCAACATCGTATGTCTTAGCAGCAGGATCGACGGTCATTACATACTTGTAGAACATGTTCGGGTTCACGTTCATAATTGAAGATGAACCAACCATTACCATACCGCCACCAGCGTAGATAGATGCATACTTTACCGAGTTTGTATTGTTCGGAGTGTTTACACCCCAAATACCGAACTCGAATGAGCTTGAATACTTAAGTGTTGCTTCAACAACGAACTTCTTCTTCTGGTCTGTCCACTGGTACACACCAAGTGTTGAACCACCGCCACGGTTTGCATCAAACTGCAATGACTTAACGCCATCCTGTTCAACCAATGTCAATGAACGAGCGCCGTTTGAACCGTAGATAGACCAGTTGTTCAAAACAGGATCCTTATCCTTGTAGCCCTTTGCTGTTGCCTGATAGCCAACCATTTCTGATGAGTAATCATTCATAGAAGCAGGATAGCCAGCAGCAGGAATCAACTGATTTGCATTACCAGCTGCATTCAAAATTACAAACGGAACAGAGCTTTCCACCGTCTTATCGCCAATTGTTGCACTTGCCTTTACAACAGCAACATGTGTCTTAGCACCAGCCTTTACGGTGATAGAAGCTTTTGCGCCCTCCTGCTTTACAGCAACAGCTGGATCTGAAGTGTCGATACCAGCAAATGTCCAGGTAACAGCAGCTTTTTCGGTCAAATCACCTAAGCGGTCACCAACTGCCTTAAATGCAAAGGTGTATTCTGCGTCTTCTTCCTTCGGCTTTACGATAGCAGCAGGTGCCTCGGTAAATTCAGAAGAAGTCAGCTCTTCTTCGCCAAGCTCACCGATTGTTTCGTCAGCATTTGCCGAGCGAATAACGAGGTTATCGAAGTTGAACACTGCAGTGTAGCGACCAGCTTTCATGTAAACGCCTTTAACTGCACCATTTCCGTTGTATGCAGTAACGGTTTTATTTGTCAGCTCTTCATCGCCATTTTTTACGATAGCAGAAACAAGCTTCTGGTTGCGGTCGATAATCAGCTTGAAGTGACACCATTTTCCACCAGGAATATCAATCTGCTTGGTGCTGTTCATTGTCCATACAGAAGACTTAGCTTCAGCAGTCATTTTTGCAATCCAACCTTTGTCTGAGCCGGCGTTGTTGTCGCGAGAAGCCCAGTCAGAGCTGTAGATGGTAAATTCAGATGCCTGATTGTTACCAGCCTTCAAGCTTGCGTCAAATTCTACAACGTATACCGGATCAGCGGGTGCTGAGCCCTTGAAGTTGTAGTACATACCACGCGTGTTAGCAGTAGAACCAGTAAAATCGAATGAAAGGAATTTTCCGTGCTCTTCATCCTGACCAACTTTTACGTTTTCCTGCGCATTCGGAGAAATAGCGTCATACTGACCAAATTTAGAAAAATCATAGGTAAAACCAGCGGTTTTACCACCAGCGCCAGATGTGCTTGCACAACCGGCAATCATAACAATGCCACTGACAGCTGCAGCGACTGTTCCCAGTACCTTTTTCATCAAATGTCCTCCATTTTGATTCGGTTAATTTAAACTATATAGTAGTATTATACCACGACTAGAAAAAACGTGTTAAAAAAGACGTCTAGTCGGCGATATTTTCCCCTAATTTGACGGTTTAATGCGATTTCATGCGCTACTCAAAAAGCGGATTTCCGCTTGCGTCGTAGCGAATTTTTCGTACCCAAGCATGCCGGTTCGGGTCGTACAAGGCGAATTTCAGGTCAACTTCGGCATACGGTCGCGCATGATAAATCAGATAATCCTCGGTACGGCTTCGGTTCGTTGTAAAGCTGTTGTGCCCAGGACCGTAGATTCCTTTTTTCTCATCAGTCTGCATGACAGGCTTATCGCTCTTTTTCCATGAGGCGGCATTCAGTAAATCAGCGCCATCTTCTGCCGTCAGCATACCCATGCAGTAGGTGGCATCTGTTGCACTTGCGCTGTAGGTAAGAAAGAGTTTGCCATTGCGCTGCAGAACAGCAGGGCCTTCATTCACCTTAAAGCCCTTACATTCCCAGTCATACTCAGGACGAGTCAGCAACGTTTGCGGCAGCTCCAGCTGCGTAGGAGATGCCATGCGCGCGATGTATAACGAGGAATTTCCCTGCGGTGTCTGTTCCGACTGTGCCCAAACAGCGTACCAGCTACCGCGGTTTTCAAACACGGTGCAGTCAAGCATAAAGGAGTCCCATTCACTCAACAGCCTGCCACACTCTTCCCAGCTGCCGCAAAATGGGTCGCGCGAGGTGTTTTTAAGCACGTAGGTGCGGATATTCCAGACATCTTCTGCTTTGCCGGCAGCAAAATAGATGTACCAGGCGCCGTCAATATAGTGCAGCTCAGGCGCCCAGATGTGCCAGGACATGGGGCCTTCTGCATGTTTGCGCCAGATGGTAACCGGTTCGGCGTCTCCGAGCGCCTTTACCGACCAGGCGCGCCGCAATTCAATGCGGTCATACTCAGGCGCCGATGCAGTAAAATAATAGTAGCCATCAGTGTGATAATAGACGTAGGGGTCTGCACGCTGTAACACAAGCGGCTTACACTCGTCGGCTTCGGTAATATCGGTGATATTCATTGCAGTTCTTTCTCCTTGCCGACTGTCACCGCCAGCACGAGCAGCCGTATGCGGCGGCTTCTGACAGGACAGTAGACTTACCGACAGCCATAGTACCGCAAACATTCTGTTACGCATAGCTATCACGCCTACTGCACGCTTAGATTTTCAATGCTGACACCGCGGCAACACTGCATGGTAAGCGTTTGCACGGTGTTTCCATCAGGATGCGCTAACACAACGTCCTTAACGACGATGTTGCGCGCCTCGTAGCCGTCTACCGCAAAGCCGCGAAAGTCGATGGCGGCGCAGTCATGCCAGACCCGCTCGTGGTCGAGCATTCTGCCGGTAATGGTAAGCTGGCTAAAGCGACAGTTCTCGAAGACCGGCGGACACGGGGCGGCAATGCCGTCGTCATTGTAGCCGACAGAATGCATCTGCAGGCGAGAAAGCGCACAGTTTCGCACCTGCACGTTGCGCACGTAGCCGCCGCGCTTTTTGGTGCCCTTTATTTCGATGCCCTGCATGGAAACGCTCATGTCGCAGTCCCAGATGCGCACATCGTTTATGCCGCCAGACATTTCGCTGCCAATGGTAATGCCGTGTCCGTAGGCGCAGGCGCAGTCAAAAATGCGCACGTGCTCGGTCGGTCGATTGATTTCGTTTCCTTCTGGATTTTTGCCTGATTTTATGGCGACAGAATCATCGCCCGTGTAGAACCGGCAGCCAAAAATGGTGCAGTTGGTGGAAGAGTCCGGATCCCAGCCGTCGCCGTTCCAGACTCCTTCTGACTTAAAGACGCAGTTATCCGTTAAAATGTCATCGCTGTAGATAAAATGCACGTTCCAGCTTGCACCGTTTGCAAGCGTAACGCCAGAAATGCGAATATGCTGACAGTTACTCATATTGATGAGGCGCGGGCGCATACGACCAGGAATAGTGTCGGGCTTTTCACATTCTTTTAATTTGTCGCCAAGAGAAGCCAGATAATCTGCTAAGCGCACGCGCTCAGTGCGGATAACAGCCTTTGCAAGCTCAGCGCCGCCTGAGGCAATTGTGCCCTTGCCGTAAATAAGCACGTCGGAACAGTTATACGGCGCCGTATGGTCAAGCTCGCCAAGATTCAACAGGCTTGCGTAGCAATCCTGCTCAATACCTTCAAAGCGGCTGTGAATAAGCGGCAGATAATCCTTTGGCTCTGCCGTTCCCTGCAGCACGGCGCCCTCTTCCAGATACAGCTCCATGCCCGAATGCATTTTGAGCGCGCCCGTCATAAAGACGCCACGCGGAATATACACGCACTGCTTTTCAGTGCAGGCATCAAAAGCCGCCTGCAGCGCCTGCGTATTAAGCGTTTTTCCGTCGCCACATGCGTTATACGGCGCCTTTGAAACGTCAATGCGCTCGCGCGCCGTGCGTGTGGTAACCGTTACGGTCGCCTGTGCAAGCGGACAGGTTACACTGACCGTATAGCGCGTGTTCTCAGAAAGTGAGGAAAGCGTAAAATGCGTTTTTTTTGTTGTCGTAATCTGTTTTTCATTAAGAAAAACGGTATATTCCGTCCCGACAGCAGGAATTGCTGCAGGTTCATCCCAATAAACGGTAATAGAGTCTGCGGTTGCAGCACTCTGCAATAAAAGCGTCTCTGTTGTCATAGAAAACACTATGCACAAGCAGCGTTTTTTTGTCTAGCAAAAAGTTTCATTTTTCTCGCAAGATACCGCATTAGTTAAGATTTTGTTACAATGCGCGCCACTTTCTTAGAGCTGCAGAACGCCGCCAAACGGAATGTGTAGATTTTCGCAGAGCGTTTCATATTCAAGCAGCTGTTGTTCGGTACAAGCGGTCACAAAAAAGGTTTTATCAGCAGGAAGCACGCCGGTGCTCACAACGGCAGATGAAGCGGCAGAAAGCGAGCAAGGTGCGCCAGAGGAAGGCAGCTGCCGCGCTTCAACACGAATTGCCTGATTTGCCACACCCTCGCGGCTGTCGACAACCTGTACGCCGTCCCCTGCCGCCAGCGCAATGTCGCGCGCTATATGCGTAAAATGCGTGCAGCCAAGGATAATCGTGTCGCAGCCATTATCTAAAAAATACTGCACGGCAGGCATAACGGCCGCTCGGCGCGCGGCAGCGTCTGCGGAAAAAAGCGAATGTTCGACAAATGCGACTAAATCAGGGTCGCCGCGGCTAAAAACAGCGCAGTCAGAAGCAAAATCGTGCACCAGATGCGCACAATACGGGTGCTGGACCGTCGCATTTGTTGCTAAAAGCCCAATACGCTTATTATGCGTGCGTTCGGCCGCAAGCTTAATCGCGGGCACCGTTCCGACAATGGGCGTATGGGGAAACAGCGCGCGTAAATCTGCAAGTGAGGTTACGCTAATGGTGTTGCACGCAATGACAATGGTGCGCGGCTGCCATTTCTGTATAATGGCGCCAATGGTATGAGCAGCACATGCGGTCACCGCTTCTGGCGCCTTTTCGCCATACGGAAAATGCGCGGTGTCGCCCAAATAGATGCAGCGCGCGGCAGGCTGCTTTTCTTTTAACGCAAGCATATAGGGAATGCCGCCCGTTCCGCTGTCTAAAAAAGCAAAATCAATACATTCAGTCCGCATGCGTCATTCCTCATTCATGCGGTATTTTAAACCATTTGACTAAAAGAGTGCAATCCCGTACCATTTTCATATGTATCTGACTAATTTCTGCAAGGCTCCAGGCTGCACGCATCTTGCGCTTTCAAATATAGAGAATGGAAATCTGATTGAGTCAGGCGACTATTGCCTAAATCACACGCCAGACCGAGAAAAAAAATCACATGACATTCTGCGCTACATACAGGAGCACGATAAAATAGTCGGATTAACGGCATGCGGCATTGAGTTTTCTACCGAGGAAAATTTTGAGTTAACCAATAAACGCTTTTACGGCTGCAACTTCATGCACTGCGTTTTCCGCGGTTTTAACTCGCGCAAGGTTCGCAGCCGCATGACAACGTTCGACTTCTGCATTTTTAGCGACTGCAACTTGCTTGAAAGCAACATGCAGTTTACCTCGTTTGCAGGCTGTAAGTTCGTGCACATGCTGTTTACGGGTAGCGAAATGATTCAGAACAACTTTGTCGGACTCGAATCGTTCCAATCCTCTTTTGATGATTCCGACTTATACAATTCGCGCTTTATCCGCGCACATCTTGTTGATACCTCCATTCGCAACTGCAACATCAAAAACACAATTTTCCGCGAGATTGAGCAGACAAACCTGTCGTTTAAACAATCGAATACCAACGAAGCCATTTTTGACGAACGCGGTAGTGCGCTCTTTACTGGCATAAAAGAGCTTGACAACCCGATTGGAGCACGCACATGAAAATCTACTTTCACATGAATATCGAAAATTTTTCAAACTGCTATCTGATTGTTAACGAAGATACAAAGCTTGCCGTCATCATCGACCCCGGTAAGATTAACGAAAAGATTATCAATCAGATTGAGGACGGTGGCTATGAGCTGTGCGCGGTGCTCGTGACACAAAACCACCCGGGAAACGTGCACGGCATAGAAACGCTTCGCCGCATTTACGACATCGATGTGTATGCGGCCGACAGCGAGGTTGCAGGAAACGCAACGGTCGTCATAAAGGGCGAAGGCGTGCTAAAGGTTGCGGGACTCGACATTTCTTACTTTTCGCTCCCCGGTCACTCTGCTGACAGCATTGTCTACAATATCGGCACCACGCTTTTTACGGGCGACTCGCTGACGGCAGGCGCTATTGGGGAAACGACAAGCTCGTATGCAAAAAAAACGCTCTTAAACGGGATCCGCACCAAGATTCTGTCGTATCAGAATGACATGATAATCATGCCGGGGCACGGGCCGCTCACCAGCGTGGGTGCCGAGCGCCTGTATAACATTGACTTGAATCCGCCGAAAAGCGCACTTGCCGAGCTGACCGCAGACGAGCTGCACTAAGCGTGCTGAGCGCATTCCGTGCAGGAGTCGCGTAGGCGCTACGAGCCCTGTCGGTTCACCAGCCACACCCTGCCTGCAGCAAGATTCCAGCGGTCGCTTACGTACTGGTCAAGCATGGTCGCCGCCGACACAAAGCCGTCAGCATTTGTCGCAAGAATGTAATCTGCTTCTGCTTTCATTTTTGTCTGCGCGTGGCTTCGGGAAGCTAAATTGATGTAATATTCGCGCGCCTGGCTCACCGGCCGCTGCAGCATGTACGCCATAAACTCGTTTTTCATTAAATAATCGTCAGCGCGGTCGTAGTTGAGTGTCGGTGTTACCGAAAAATACGTTAACAGCGCATGGAGCGCCTGCTGGTCCATCGTGTAGTAGAGCGAGGCAACCGTATTGCGGAAATCGCTGTCGGTAAAAAAGAGCCCGTGCCAGCCTTCATGCGCAATAAATGTCCAGCGAAGATACATGGCTGACTCCTGCGAGATTGAAATGACGGCGCCCTCGCCGGGAAGCACCTCGCCATTCTGACCAAAGGTGATAATGCCATTTACCGCAAGAATTTCTTTTAAGAGCAGCTCCCGCGCATTCAGCGTAAAATTTGTCGCCCGCGCAAGCTCAAAAAAAGACGCAAGCGTTTCTGCACGGTAGTCGTGGGCATTGTAGCCGTGCTGCTCCTGCAAGAAGGCGTCGCTCATCAAGCGCCCGCGGTAACCGGCTTTTTCTGCAAAAAATGCGAGGCGGCGGAAAAAATCGTCCTGTACGCTGTAGGTTGCCGTGTCAAAAATCAGCACGGACGGAAAGCGATCCCAAGCAAAAAGCTCGTAGTCGCGGCACCTCCAGGTAGCGCTCCGCCATTCCATAATGAGCCCGGGGTCGACCTTTAGCGGCTTAAGCACGGCGCGCGGAAAATTTGCCGAAACGGCAAGCAAATCGGTGCTTGAAGCGCGCACCATGCAGGCAGCAACAAACTGCGGATTCTGCGTAATCGAAAATGTGTCAAACGGCGTTTTTAAGCCGCAAAGCGGAATTGGAACGTTATGAAAGCCCTCTGCCGCAGAGCCGCCGCCCTGACGGAGTGTAAGCCGCTCTCCGCCGATGACAGCATACACATCGCCACCTGATGCCGTCGTTACGGTAAGCGCAGGCATCAGCGAATCCGCTGTATTTGCAGCAGGGAACGCAAGCGGAATGCCGCTCATGTCAAAAGAAAATGTGAACGGGAGCAATGTGCCGCCGTTCGGCGCAAATGCGTAAACAGGAACTTCGCCGGTGTAATCAAAGCCAACGGCGGCTGGGACAATGCGTGCAGAATGAAGTGTGTAGATGTCGTTTGATGCTACAGAAAAGCCTTCAGGAAGAATGCCTGACAGGGCTTCTTCACGGTTCATGCACAAAACGACAGAAAAGCGCCTGCCGTCCTTACCGCAGGAAGCAAAATCTGCCAGCACATGAGGGCGGCTTTTCCGTTCGTGACTCAGGCGGGTCTTGCCTGCAAAATCCTCGGAATACAGAAAGCCGATGCTGCTTGCCGCAGGGACTTTTGCCGGCTTTCTTACACTGAATGAAAGCTCAATGGCAGCGTTTCCTTCGCGTTCAAAAAAGGCTTCAAGAGCGGTCTTCTGCGCCGCCGTAAAATGCCAGAGCGAAAGCTTTACTTTATGAGAGCCGCTCATCGTGGTCGTGCGTGCAGTAAAAGCCGCACTCGCTTCTGACTCATCAATTTCAATCAGGCACAAAGACTTTTGCGCACATGAAGCAAACACGAAAAAAAGAATGCAGGCACAGACAGACGGAAAAAAACGGACAAATTTCATATTGCGCATATAGTATCTTTTTTTACCGTTTTCTGCTATAGTCCCCGCATGGCACAGACAGAGGCGAGCATCTCAGAGACTGTCATAATTCCCCACCCGACTGAAAACGCAAAGCTTTCAAAGCTGCAGAAGGAGCTTTGTGCCGCATTTTTGCTTGCGCCCGTGCTGCCGCTGTATGTGCGGCTGGAAGAAAATTCGCAGGAAACAGTACAAAAGGCAAAATCGCTCAAATGCACGCTTACCGCGCCCTGCTATGACGCAGAAAGCAAAAGCGTGTACTGTCCGGCAGAAATCATTGCAGGAGACGGAAAAGACAGCGCAAAGACAAGCGCCTGCTCCGGCAGACTCCTGCTTTCGCGCGCATTAGAAGGGCTGTCAAAGCCCATTGCGGCAGACAACGAGATTGCCGCAACAGGCGGCATGGAAAGCCTGTTCCCGCTCCGACTGCCTGTTATGCGCATAGCCGAAGTAAAATTCACAGGTAACGAAAACAGCATGCAGTGGGAAGTTGAAAAAGCACGGTGGGTAAAATCAAGCGCACGCTAAATAAAACGTGCGCGGAGAGAGAATATGCGCCGGCTCAGGACTCTCATATACGAAAAGACAGTGAACGAAGCGCATATCATTTGCAGGTGGATTCCTATTCCATTACAACTGAGCCGCGCTGCATTGCAGTAAGGCCAGTCTTTGCAAGCTCGATAATGCCATACGGCTCTAAAAGGCGAATCAAGCTTGAAATCTTTTCTTCGCTTCCTGTAGCCTCAACAATGACCGATTCTTGCGCTACGTCAACAATATGTGCACGGAAAATATCGCAGGTTTCGATGATGACGGCACGGTCAGTACCGCTTGCCTTTACCTTGATAAGCGCCATTTCGCGCTCACAGGTTTTTGCCGTCTCGCAATGCTGAATCGAGATGACTTCGACAAGCTTTGCAAGCTGTTTTTCAATCTGATCAAGGATATACTCATCCCCGTCAACCACAATCGTCATGCGGCTCTGCGCGGGATTGTAGGTTTCGCACACGGTAAGGCTGTCGATATTGTAGCCACGGCGGCTAAACAGCCCGGAAACGCGGCTCAAAACACCGGCATGATTTTCTACCAATACTGAAAGTACGTACTTTGACATATATTCCTCCTATGCCAGCGCCGCATCTGGCGCTTCAAAAATTGCTGTCATTTTATGCATATACGCCAAGCAGGCGCACATCTTCGGCTTTTGCCTTCAATGTTTCGAGTATGGAGCGCACATAATCCTCTGCATCAGGCACCCCTTGCGGAATCTGCGCGTCTGCGTAGAACCAGTACCGCCACGGCTTACCGGCAATCGGACGGCTTTCAAGGCGGCTCAGGTTCAGGTGCGCCTCCTGGAAAATACCCAGACAGTTATACAGCGCGCCCGGCTCATTTGACACGCTGAACACAAACGAAACCATGTTCGGTGTTACGCCCTCGCCCTTCTGTCGCAAAAATGCGCTTGCAGCCTCGTCAGAGCCGGCAGCAGTTGCAAGATGATTTGCCGTAATTATGACAAACCGCGTGTAATTGCGCGGGTCGTCAATAATGTTTTCTTTTATGACTTCAAGCCCGTACAGTTCTGCATTCACAGCGCTTGCAATGGCGGCATTTTCAGTGCTCCCCGCCTTTGCGACAATAGAAGCCGCTGTTGCCGTCGAAACCGCATCAATCTGCGTCCAGTTTTTGTGCTCATACAGAAAATTATGGCACTGACTAAAGCCTTGCGGGTGTGAATACACGTTTTTTATCGTGCCGAGCGTTGCGCCCTTTACGCCTAAAAGCGCGTGTTCGATGCGGAGTGTTACCGTTCCGATAATTGACACATCAGCAAAGGCGGTCAGATTGTCGTAATTCTGGTAGACCGAGCCTGCAAGGCTGTTTTCAATCGGAACCATGCCGTAGTCAGCCTTGCCGTCCACAACCGCCTGAAAAATGTCGCGGAAGCCGTCAACAGCGACCGCCTGCACGCCCTCGCCAAAATAGCGGGCAATTGCCTGCTCTGCATATGCGCCACGCTTTCCGCTGTAGGCGCAGACGGCTTTGCATTCACCGCCAGCAGTCTGCCTGGTCGATTCTGCGGTGCCGCCAGCACGGTCTGCGCCTGCACTGCCGGATGCGCCGGAAAGCCTGCGCTCTGCCTCCGGAGCACGGATATGAGCAACCTCTTTTCCGATGACCGGCGCCAAGGCTTCGATGTCGCGCATAAGCTTGTCAAACTGCTCCGGGTAAAGCGACTGCGCGCCGTCAGAAAGCGCTTTTTCCGGGTGGCAGTGCACTTCTACGATAATGCCGTCGGCGCCGCTTGCAATGGCGGCCAATCCCATCGGCGGCACCTTGTCGCGGATGCCGACCGCGTGGCTCGGATCTACAATAATCGGCAGGTGCGTCATGCCGCGCAGAATCGGAATGGCGCTTAAATCGAGCGTGTTGCGCGTGGCTTTTTCATACGTGCGGATGCCGCGCTCGCATAGAATGACGCGGTCGGTGCCGCTTGAAAGCAGGTACTCTGCCGCCATCAAAAGCTCTTCGATTGTTGCTGAAAGTCCGCGCTTTAAGATGACCGGCTTACCTAAAGCCCCGAGTTTTTTTAGAAGCTCAAAGTTCTGCATATTGCGCGCGCCTACCTGGTACACGTCAACATAATCTTTCATTACGGGAATATTTTCACTTGCGACAATTTCTGTTACGACAGGAAGCCCGTATTTCTCGCCTGCTTCCTTTAAGTAGCGCAAGCCTTCTTCGCCTAAGCCCTGGAACGAATACGGAGAGGTGCGCGGCTTATAAGCTCCGCCACGGAGCATGGAGGCGCCGCTTTTTGCAACAGCGGCTGCCGCTTCAAGCATCTGCTCGCGGCTTTCAACGGCGCAGGGGCCTGCAATCGACACGACGCGGCTACCGCCTACGCGGATAATCTGCCCGCGGTTGTTGGGAATCTCTACAATCGTATTTTCTGGCTTAAACTCGCGGCTTGCCATTTTGTATGGCTTTGAAATCGGAATGACATTTGCCACGCCGGGAAGCACTTCTACTTCCCGAATATCCATAGCAAGCTTACCGACTGCGGCAAGCACGGTGCTTTCTTCGCCTTTTACTTCGTTCAGCTTGAACTTATGCGCAGAAAGCACGCTTTTAATATTTGCTTTTTCGGCGTCTGTTATGCCGTTTTTTAATACGATAATCATGCTGGCATTATACCGTCAAAACGGGAATGCTGTACATATCTAAACGGTAAACTGGTCGACTTGCTGACCGATTCCGCCGATAGACTGCTCCATAAGCGTTGAAATCTCTGACAGCGAATTACCTGTCTCCTGTATTGCGTGAGCACTGCTTTCCATGTCGCTCATACCACGCTGCATTGCTGAGGTTTCGTCTTTAAGCTGCGTGA
This sequence comes from uncultured Treponema sp., assembly GCA_937891125.1. Taxonomy (GTDB): domain Bacteria; phylum Spirochaetota; class Spirochaetia; order Treponematales; family Treponemataceae; genus Treponema_D. Next base: position 32,563 of record CALAEZ010000327.1, read on the forward strand.
CGGCGCCCATGATTGTGTTGCTGTCGCCTGCCATTTCCTGGGAAGCAGCGCGTACCTGCTGAGTGCTGTCGTTTAGGCGGGAAAGCGCATTGGTAATCTGCGCGGAGCCGTCTTGCTGCTCGGTCATAGATGCCTTTATGCTCCGCACGATGGTTCAGAAGCTCCTTTTTTTCGTTTCCACCTTTTTTGGGCCCCGCGGGCTTACAGCACGTCGGCGAAATGAACCTTCAGGCGCTTAAATACAAGCGTTCCTATGCCAAATACCACCACGGTAAACATCCAGAAATAGACCGTGGAGAAGAAGTCCTGAAAAAACCATTCCCGCTTATAAAGGGCGCTCCGGTAACCGTTCACCACGTAAGTGAGCGGGTTGAGCTTTATGATCTTCTGCCATTTCTCCGGCAGGGAATTCATGTCCCAAAGAATGGGCGTCGCCCACATGCCGATCTGGAGAAGAATACTGATGATCTGTGACAGATCCTTGAAAAATACCACGATGGAACAGGTGGTATAGCAGATGGCCAGCACCAAAAGGAAAAGACAGGCGCTGTAATAGAAGATCTGAATGGTATAGATCGTAGGATAATACCCGAAAGTGGCCGCGATCACAAGCATTACCAAAATGAAAAAGCCATGGATGAACGTGGCCGCAATGATCTTAATGATGGGAAGAATGCTGATCTTAAAGACCACCTTCTTCACCAAGTAATCATACTCTCTCAAGGCATTGGTCCCGTTGTTCAAAGCCTCGCTAAAGAAAAACCAGGGCACCAGCCCTGCAGTT
>CALAEZ010000328.1 GCA_937891125.1 uncultured Treponema sp.
CACCAGAATACGTTTTTTCTCCTGGCGATTTCGGGCAATAGCGCGCTGTAAGCGTTCCATGGAAATAGGCCACGTCGGAAACACCGTCATCGGAAGCTGCCGTGTTTTTATCTGCAATTCAACACCAAAATCCTCGAGCTTACCGATTACATACAGATGCATTCCATACCGCCAAACACGGTCTATCAGCAAATCCATTACTTCCATGCCGATTCGATCATCCAGACAGAGAATTACGTGGATTTTTGCTAGCGGCAGAAATTTAATAAAACTAAGGTCTGGCGCAAAAACCTGTACCTTAATTTCCATTTTTTCCAGAGTGTTTAAGAAACTGCGAACAACCATTCGCTGCTTGTCACCGATAACAAAAATGTCTGTTCCTTCAATGACAGGCGGCTCTTCCACACTTTCTAGCTCCGCCATGTTCTCGTCGTTAATGTCTTCCATGCGTTCCAGTATACAACATTAAATGTATATTGAAAAGCTCATTTTTCCTTTTCCAGCAACACTCCCCGACTGTCGCGCACGGTATTTGCAACGCAGTTTCAAGCAGGCGCGCAACAATCCACGCCCGACGAGAAGCTGAAAGCTTCTCGCTTATTAAAATCCGACACGGAGGTCGGATTTTAATATATCATCGTGCCAATACCGCGGTCGCTGAACATTTCTATAAGCAGCGAATGTGGCACGCGGCCGTCGATGATGTGCGTGCGCGGCACTCCGCCGTTACGAGCAAGCATACAGCACTCGATTTTCGGAATCATGCCGCCTGCAATCGTACCGTCTTTTATAAGGCTGTCTACATCAGCAAGATGAATGCGCTGAATAAGCGATGCAGGGTCATTCACATCACGCAGAACGCCGGCTACATTGGTAAGCTGCACGAATTTTTCTGCTTTCAGGGCAACGGCAATCTTAGCGGCGGCGGTGTCAGCGTTAATGTTATAACGTGCCATGTCGCCCTGCTCACCTAATGCGACCGTGCTTACAACCGGAATAAAGCCCTGCGCTAAAAGCGATTCTAAGATTTCCGGATGCACTTCGGTTACTTCGCCAACAAAGCCTAGGTCTGCGCCATCCTTCTGGATTTTCTTTGCACGCAACAAGCCACTATCCACGCCAGAAAGTCCGACAGCTTTTCCACCTTCCTGCAAAAGAATGCCGACAATGTCTTTGTTAAGCTTTCCGGTTAAAACCATCTGCACGATTTCCATTGTCTCGCCGTCGGTATAGCGAAGCCCGTTTACAAACTTGCTTTCTTTTCCGACGCGCTCAAGCATGTGATTGATTTCAGGCCCACCACCATGCACTAATACAACGTGGATTCCCACCGTGTTTAAGAGCACGATGTCTTCCATAACGTCTTTTTTCAGCTCTTCGTTCAGCATAGCGTTACCGCCATACTTTACAACAACAATTTTTCCAACCCAGTGCCGAAAATACGGCAATGCCTGCACCAGCACATTACTCCACGCCTGATTGTCTAAGCGCGGATCTGTCATATCAGCCATAATTTCTCCTATTGCTTATAAAGCCACCATGCACGGCGCATGGTATTTGCAACGCAGTTTCGAGCAGGCGCTTTACATACATGCACGGACAGAAAGGCGCAACGCAACTTTCTGTCAAACTTAAAAACGACAGGGACGTCGTTTTTAAGTTCTATAGTCCCCGTTGATTTTTACGTAGTCGTATGTAAGGTCACAGCCCCAGGCGGTGCCGGCGGCGTTCCCGTCTTTAAGCTCGACTAAGATTTCTACCGCTTCCTCGCTCAAAATTGCCTTTGCCTTGTCTTCGTCAAAATTGAGCGGAACGCCGTTTTCAAATACCCTTATAGACTGCTCTTCTCCGCCGTTTTGAGCACCGTCTGCAAAGTAACGCTTTGCCCCGTTACGGCTTACAAAGCTTACACTTGTCGTCTCTGGCGTAAAGTTAAAGCCTGAATAGCCCATTGCATCCAAAATACGTCCCCAGTTAGCATCGCGACCAAAGAAAGCCGCCTTTACCAGATTTGAGCAAATCACCGCCTTTGCAAGACCACGCGCATTCTGCACGGTGTCAGCTCCAACGACGTTACAGGTAATTAAATGGCTTGCGCCTTCGCCGTCAGCGGCAATCTTCATTGCCATCTGCGTATTTAGTGCATTCAGTGCTGCAAGGAACGCATCGTAATCTTTTCCTTCGCTTGTGATTTCAGCATTTCCTGCCATGCCGTTTGCAAGGCAAAGAAGCGTGTCGTTTGTGCTCGTGTCTCCGTCGATTGAAACACAGTTATACGTTCCCTGCGCACTTTCCAAAAGCGCTTTTTTTAGCATTTCAGCGCTTATAGCACAGTCAGTGGTAATAAAGCCGAGCATGGTACCAAGGTTAATGTGGATCATGCCACTCCCCTTAGCCATCGTACCCAGTGTTACCGTTTTTCCGCCAATGACCGTCTGCACGGCGCACTCTTTGTACTGTGTGTCGGTGGTCATAATGGCCTGACGCGCCGTTTCATGCCCTTGCTTGCTTAAGCCATCGGCAAGCGTTTTTAGATTGTCAGTGATTTTTTCTATCGGAAGCTGCTGACCGATTACACCGGTCGAGCAGACAAGCACATTATTTGCATCAATACCAAGCGTTTTTGCAACACAGACAGCCGTCTTTTCTGCATTTTCATACCCCTGCCTTCCAGTGCAAGCATTTGCGTTTCCACTGTTTGCGATGACCGCTTGTGCTTTTCCGTCCTGAATATGCGCTTTGGTAAGCTTAACGCACTCTGCCTTTACGCGGTTCTGCGTAAATACGCCGGCAGCTGTGCACAACGTTTCACTGTAGATAAGAGCCGTATCCGGTGTTTTACGGCTTTGCTTTATGTGATTTAAGATTCCGTTTGCGGTAAATCCGATTGGTGCGGTAACGCCGCCGTCAATAAATTGCATATTTATGCACTCCTTGCGCTAAAATATGCATAATTATAGTGATATTAACAAAAAGAAAGCAATAGGAAGACAGGAATAATCAAAAAGTTTTACCACAAAAACTATTGTAAAAAAAATGAAAATCAGAATAATTTAACCACTATGAAAACTACACATTTTTTTTTGCTGAGTCTGCTCATAGGCTCGGCGTTCGTCCTCGCAGGCTGTGCATCAACGCCTGTCGTTACAAAACAGTACGATGTTTCCATTTCTTCGGTAACAGGTGTACAGGTTACGCTTGAACCAAGGGTCGTCAGAAATGGTTTTAACGGATTTCAGCTAACAGTCGCCAATACTGGCACTGACGACATCGTTGTACTATGGGAAAAATCAACCGTGCAGTATGATAACAAAACCTTCCACATGTATGTTGAAGGTCAGGCTGCCGAAACAATTGACATTGGAGAGCTACCACTTACTGTTTCTCCAACGAGACAAATTTCACAGATGATTTTCTCTGTCGACCAGCTTGATTTTTCGCAGAACACCATTTCTTACGATTCATCAGATGTAAGCTTAGATTCAACCGTAGAAGATTTCACCTCTCCAAGCTTTACCATCTTACCTATTCGGTCAGAAAATGTAGTCGTTACGCTGTGCGTCAAGACCGTAGCTGGAGAACAGTCCATAACCGCACACATTACTCCTGCTACGGAAGCAACTCACGACACAACAGTTTCCGCACTAGAATCCACTACAGCAGATTCTAAAAAAGAGGAATCAACCCCACTCGCCACTGAATCTCCAGCAGTAGATGAAACCGCAGATACAACAGAATCAGTCCAACTGGCAGAATAAAGCAATAGCCCGATCTTATGTCGGGCTATTACAATCTTGATAAAAAAAACAGTAACCTTTGCGGAATACTAGAGTCGAACTAGTGACCCCAAGCGTGTCATGCTTGTACTCTAACCAACTGAGCTAATTCCGCAAGTGTTACTGCAATGCAAAGAATATAGCACACCCAATTATTTTGGTCAATAACTGAATATGCTATTATTAAAAAACTGACAAAACTAAAATCGCTTTGTCAGTTTTATATGCTATTTAAGAGCTGCACTTATGCGCTCAAGAACCTTCTTACGATCAAGTGGTTTAATGATATAGTTTTTAGCTCCAAGAATTAAAGATTTCTTAACAAGCTCCTCTTTACCAAGAGCGCTAACCATAACAACGCGCGCATTCTTATCAAATGCAACAATTTGCTCAAGGGCTGTAATACCATCCATACGTGGCATGGTAATATCCATGGTGACTAAATCGATGTTTGGACACAGTTCCTTGTACTTATCAACACCATCTTTGCCATCCACCGCTGTTGCAACAACCTCGTAGCCTTCGCTCGTCAAAATCTGACCAAGCTGCTTTGCAACGAAAATTGAATCATCCACAACGAGAACCCGTACTTTAGATCCGTCGAGCTTCATACCCTCCGGCGGACGCTCGTTGATTGAAGGAAAATCTTGTCGTGTTTTCATACCGTCCTCCTCAAGTTACATGCGCTCACGAATAGCGACATTTACTTCAACTTTTCCACAATCCGTCACCAGTGGAACAATTAAAGCCTCAACAGCTTCTGCACTTCCACTTAATGCGGCTATTTCCATATTTTGACCAGCAAACAAGGCAGGCGGTGTAAGGTCAAACTTAAAGCCCAACTCATGCAACTTTGTAACAGCCTGCGCCGTAATCAAATTAGCCAATTCGCTGATAGTTGCTTTTGCCAAATCATCAAAAACGGTCAATTTTTCACCGTTCATTTGAGAAGCAATATTCAATGCAGTCTCATATGACATGTCAAAAAGAACACGGCCTTCAACATCACCAGCCAAACCTACAAGGGCTGCAACACCCATTACCGGCATAGCCGTTGATTTGAGGTACAAGTCACCACGAGTAACTTGTGCACCACCGAGCACTTCAGACAAAATCTGAAAAGAGGTCTCAACGAAAGGGTTAATATACTCTACTCTCATGTGCTTTCACTCCTATTATTTTTTCCCGAAAACAGTTACTGAGCCAACAGACTTTGCAGTCCATTTTCCATTATTCTCAAGGGTTTCATTCTGCCCAAGAACGACAATTCCGTTTCCTTTTACCTTTTCAGTAAAATCTGCTATAAGCGTTTCCTGAGCCTGTTTAGGCATAAAAGAAACCAGATCCCTTGTAAATACAATATCCAAATTCGGCAACGCATTCGTGTTCATGCAATCGTGATATTCAAACATAACACTATTGCGAACATCGGGAATAAACGTGTATTCACCGTTTGCCTTTTTAGTAATATACGGCGCATACCAATCATTTGCAACATCTGCAGGAACAGAAAGTAGCGGTGCATTCGAAACACTTAACAAATCTATGTCATGCGCGTAGATACGAATTTTTGCCTCAGGATACCGTTTCCTCAACAAACATGCTAACGAATAGCTCTCGTATCCCTTGCCACAACCTGGATTCCAGACAACAATTTGCTTTGCACTATTATCTGGCAACGCCTTGTAAATTGCATCCGCATAATCCTTTTTCCACCAACTAGCCGTATGCTGCGAATAAAACGGCTTCAAGAACTCATCAGCATCCGTTGCATTCTGAAACTGAATTTTATTCTTTCCCCGTTCATTTGACCAGTCCTTATAGCGCGCTTTGACCCATTTTTCATTGATATCGGTCACTTCAAACTTGCGCAGTGTCGCTAAAGCCGAGGTAACAAATCCAAAATTTTCATCAAGTGCATCATCCTTTGACTCCTCCTTCGGTTGAGCCTGCTGGGAAACAGCAGGAGCCGAGGTTGGAGCTGAGAAAGAAGCGTCAGAGCGAGTCTGCACCTTTATGGCAGCACGACTCATCATTTCCTTTTGTGAATTTTCACGCTCCTTCGGGTCGATTTTGGCACTGAAAATACGGTCAATATCGAGCAAAATATACAAACGGTTATTGCTCTCTACTACACCCTGAATAAATTTGATGTTGATATCACCAAAGAGCGGATGTGGAGGCTGAATTGAAGATTTTTGAATAGGGACAATCTTATCAATATCATCAACCACAACGCCAAACACCTGCTCGCCAACAGAAACAATAAGCATTTTTTCAAGCTTATTTGCCTGTCGTTCTCCGACATCAATATTAAAGAAAATGCGTAAATCAATAATCGGTATAATCTCGCCACGCAGATTATACACGCCCAAAACAAAGGGAAGTGTATTAGGAACATAGGTAAATGCACCCGCTTTGAAGATTTCTTTAACCTTCATAATATCAAGCGCATAATCTTTGCCTGCTAACGAGAATGTTACCATTCTGTAGTCGAAGACAGCAATTTTCTCTTTTCCGTTTTCTTCACTAGCCGCCGTCTGAGCCTGAAGCGCAGCATTCTGGCTTGCAAGTACATCATTTATGCTTTTTGTCGTATCCATACTATGCTTCCTTAATCTCCGTACCCATTTTCCTGACGTGCTTCAATCTCTTGACGAACTCCAAGCTCCAATAATTGCGTTACATCAATAATAAGCGAAACAGAACCATCGCCCAAAATCGATGCACCAGCAATACCTGGCGACTGCGTAAACTGATCACGCAACGGCTTGATAACAACATCCTCTTCACCAATAAGCGCATCAACCATAACACCTATTTTCTTATCATGTGAGCCTACAATAACAACAAAGCAGTATTCACCGTCTGTCGAAGTAGGAATGTTAAACAAGCGACTTAAGCGCAACACACTGATAACCTCGTTACGTACGTTCAGTACCTCGTAGTTATCAATCGTGTTTATTTCTTCTTTCCTTACGCGCACACTTTCCACAACGGAAGCAATAGGAATTGAATACGTTTCTTTTCCAACGCGCACCAAAAGACCTTGTATAATAGCAAGTGTAAGCGGCAAACGAATAGAGAACTTAGATCCCTTACCCCTTTCAGAAGTAACCGTTATCGTGCCGTTCAGCTTTTCAATGGTTGTTTTTACAACATCCAATCCTACGCCGCGACCAGAAACATTAGAAATCTTAGCCGCCGTTGAAAAGCCTGGCAAGAAAATAAACTGATGTGCTTCCTGATCGGTAAACACCTTATTAGGCGATACAAGACCTTTATCAATTGCCTTTTGGCGTACCTTCTGAACATCAATACCAGCACCATCATCAACAATGTCGATAACAATCATGTTACCTTCATTTGCCGCTTTCAGCAAAACGGTTCCCTGCTCTGGTTTACCTGCCGCTATACGCACATCCGGCTGCTCGATACCGTGGTCGGCAGAATTGCGGATACAGTGCATAAGCGGATCCATAAGGTCATCAACAACCGTCTTATCAAGCTCGGTATCCTTACCTTCAATGATAAGCTGAATCTTTTTACCCAAATCCTTTTGTAAATCGCGGATTACACGTGGGAAGCGATCGAAAATCTGACTAATCGGAACCATGCGGATTTTCATAACGCCTTCTTGTAATTCGCCTGCAATGCGTCCAAGATTCTGCGTTGAAGAATGGAACTTTGTGCTTAAATCCTTGAAGCGCGCTTCAAAAGCATCAAAATAGGTTGCCATTGAACCATATTCATTAATGATGTTTTCTTTTACTTCTTTTACGCTCGTTCCCTTCTGGATTTCTTCCAAATACTGAGGAAGCTGTTCAAACATACGATGAACCTTATCCTTAAAGGCAGACCCCAACGATTGAAACTGAATAAGCAAATCTGACTGCTGTTGCGCACTTTGATTGAATGCAGCCTTTGTGATAACAGTTTCGCTAACCAGATTCATCAAGTAGTCTACACGGCGAGAATCCACGCGTAAAACAGCGCCAGCCTGAGTCTGAGCATGCTCACCTGTTTTTGCAGGAGTCGGCTTCGTAGTAGCAGGCTTTGCCTCGCTCGCTACAGGTGCAGCAGGAACATTTTCCGCAGGTGCAGCAGACGGTGCTGCAAGAGCAGGTGCTTGAGTGGTCGCAACAGGAGTTGGTGGAACTTCAGGCTGTACAGAAGCTGGCTGTGGAGCTACAGGCGTTGCCGCAACGGGTGCACTACCAGCAGTATCCTGTGAAACAGCACCATCTAAACATTGTGCGTCAACACTTATCGTAACATCACTCAAGAATGCAGTATCTTCCAGAACATCGCCCGTTGATGCGCTAGAAACATAGTACACAACCTTCTCGTAAAATTTATCTTCGTAAAGAGCGTCAAAATCAGGATTGGTTTTTAAAACAGTTCCGCACGCCTTTAAGGCTGCAAACACTTGAATTCCGCCAACACTGTTCATCGGATTACTTTCATCAAAAATAACAGTAACAGCCCACAGCTTTTCGTTTACCCCACACCCCTGCTTTAACTCCAACAATTCGTATTCCGACATATCTACAACAGCAGGCTTTGCAGCCGCAGAAGTAGTAGGAGCAGGAGCTGCCATAGGAGCAACAGGCTGTGGCGTAGACTGCGCAGGAGCAACACTTGTCTTATCTCCGCCAGAGAAGAACGATCGGATCTTATTAGAAATTTCATCCGTGCTCTCGGCATATGGCACCCCGTTCTGGCGAGATTCAAGCATTGCCTTTATAACATCAAGTGCTTTTAGCAGAGTATCAACAATATCCTCTGTCACCTTCACTTTATCGGAGCGCACTTCATCAAGCAAATCTTCCATCGTGTGAGCAAAATGCGATATTTCTGAAAATTCTACCGCAGCAGAGTTTCCTTTTAAGGTATGAGCCGCACGGAAAATTTCATCGATTGCATCGTGATTGTTTGGGTCAGTCTCAATTGCGAGGATATTACTTTCCAAATTCTCAATCATCTGCTCAGCTTCTGAAAAATAATCTTTCAAAAGCTCTTCGTTGTCTGCATCAAGGTAATCACTCATAGCACCTATTTTAACCGTTCTATGCTCAAAGTCAAGCGGAAAAAACAGAATATTTTACATTACTTAAAGCTTAATTTTTTTCAGTCACAATTTTCTAAAGTCAGAGCAAAAAAATGCCGATAAGTATACGGTAAAAATCCGCGCTTTTGAAAAAAAACGCTGTCGGAGGCTTTATATGAAAGCAAAATTATATAGTCTGTGTACCCTTTTACTCTTTCTTTCCACATTTTCGCTTCGGGCAGAAGCTTTTTTTAGTGGCTACGCAGGCATAAAAAGTGACATATATTCAAATCCCGATTCTGACGATGGCGATTTTGATCCAATGTTGTGCGTGCAGTCATATTTTGCAGGACAACTCAATCTATCACGCTCATTTCTTGTTCGTGGCGAATTTTCCGTACAAACAGAAGATATTTTTTCATCAGGAGTATTCAATAACACCGAAGCCATTTTCTGCATAAATGAGCTTTCGGCGACCTATGTAAAGCCTTTTCTGGGGAATACACAATACATAAGCGGCTTTTTTGGAACCTTTGAGCCCATAGGTAGCGATGTCTTTTTGCAGCGGCAGTTCGGCATGAAGCCCATTACGTCGCTCTTGACAGAAAGCTGGCTCGGACTTCGCGGCGCTTACATTTACCCATTCTACGGAGTGGGAGCCTCGTATGTTATTCACTTTGACCAAAAACCAATTGCATCTGGCGTCTACATCTATAAAAACCATGCGGACAATGATGACGATGATGATCAGATAAATTTTGACTGGCGCTTTGCCATGACAAGCTCATATCTTACCGTTGATTTTGCAGCAGGTATCGGATTTCCACTCTCGCATAAGTACAATGGCAGCGACGTTATCTTGCTTATTGACACCGTGTATATGCACACAGGGCTTGAAGTGCTCTTAGGAAACCGCTACCGTAATTCATTTTTTGCGCAGGTAGGCTTTGAGCAAATGCCGCTCAAATCATCTGATGATTCTAACACACTCAAAGACAGTGAAATGTACCTGTTGCTCGAACCGCGCTTTACAGCAAAGGATTGCAAGATTCATCTATCATTCTTTAATTTTCCTGACAGCCTGTTAGACGAAGGAAATAGTGATATTGCTGTAAAAAAACTCATATTTATTGAAGATAATCTCGGAATTAACCTTGCAATCTTTACGGACAACCTATATATACGGAACAAAACAATTATATTCGGCTTACACACAACGCTGTCATTTCCAGACAAATATCTTTTTGATTTGAAGATTAAAAGCTTAGACGATGTAAAATCGTTATTTGGAATTGGTGATGACGACAGCAGCACTGAATACAATGTAAAAATCTCGCCATTCTTGACGATGCCCATTATGTCAGGAGATTTACATGTTATGCTTCAGGCAAATATTACCGACATAAAAGATGACGGCTGGGAAAAAGCCGTCAAGCTCAATATTGGCTACAAGGCGCAGCTTTAAGGGGGCGGAGCCCCCCCCCTATATGCTAATTACAGTGCGAGCTTTGAAAGGCGGCGGCAGGCTTCTTCGATATCGGCGCGGTGACCGAAGGAGCTAAAGCGAATAAAGCTCTCTCCTGCAGGACCAAAGCCGCTTCCTGGCGTTGTTACCACGTGGCACTTGTCCAAAATGGTATCGAACACTTCCCAGCTTTTTTTGCCGGGGAATTTTGCCCAAACATACGGGCCGTTACCGGTAAAGTAAACTTCAACGCGCGCCTTCTTAAAGTTTTCGCCTTCAAGCGTCTTTTTTATGAGCGCGCCGTTTGCAAGATAGTAGTCTACGCTTGCTTTCATGTCGGCTAAGCCCTGCTCATCTAAACAGGCAAGACCACCGGCTTGCGCCACGTTAGAAGCTCCGTTAAAAAGCGTTGTCATAATGCGGTTCCAGTCTTTGTTAACCGGAGTTCCGTCTGCATATTTTAGGTCATTCGGCACGATTGACCAGCCTAAGCGCACGCCGGTAAAACCTGCCGGCTTAGAAAATGAGTTTACTTCGATTGCGCAGGTGCGTGCACCTTCAATCTCAAAAATGGTTTTTGGAAGATTTTCATCGCGGATAAAGGCAAAATATGCGGCGTCAAAAATGATGATGCAGCCGTTTTTGTTTGCAAAATCGACAAGGCGGGTAAGCTCTTCGCGTGTAGCGGTAGCTCCCGTCGGGTTATTCGGCGAACAGAAATAGATAAGCGTATTTGGCTCAATCTTAGTTAAATCAGGAAAGAAGTGATTTTCTGGCGTACACGGAAGATAGGTAACGCCTTTATAGCCGCTTCCGTCTTCCTTTGCGCTACCGGCAGCTCCCACAACAACAGAACCGTCTACATACACCGGGTAGGCAGGGTCTTGCACTGCAATTTTTACATGGCTTCCAAAGAGCGTCTGAATGCGGGCAATGTCGCATTTTGCGCCGTCAGAAATAAATACTTCGCTTGCGTCAGCCATTCCTTTATAGAAAACTTCGGCAATTTTTTCGCGCAAGGCAGTATTTCCCTGCTCATCTCCGTAGCCAGAATAACCTTCTTTTGTAGCTAGTCCGTTTGCATAGTCAGCCATTGCTTTTGCAATGTACGGCGAAAGCGGCTCGGTGGTGTTTCCAATTCCGAGACTGATAATAGATGCGTCCGGATGAGCGGCTGCATATTCACGGCGGCGGCGGGCAATCTCCGGGAAGAGGTAACCCGCGGTCAGATAGGAAAGCCCTGTATTTCTTGTAATCATAATGCAGACAGTTTAGCGAAAATGTAAGCACAAAGCAACAGACGCCGCGGTAGCGACATGAAAATTAGTTTTTCACGCATTAAAAACTGATATGCTGCATTATGTGCTTTAGCGCAGAAGCTACCAAAAAAGCACGGGCGTCTCCGATAGAATTGTCGGAAATAGGAAATTAGACTCACTCACGGTAGCAAGCTACCGCTCATTCGCCCCGACAAGCTGTCTCGCGCCCGCTCTGCTTTTTTTCCCGCGTCTGCGCACAGAAAAATGCAACAGTTCGCATTTTCTGCTTACTAAAAACGGTTTTCATGCTTATTCCGAAAAAAAACGGAATTTTCAAGGGAAGGAATCGTTAAAAAACGCGGTAGCGGACGTCGCGCGGTTCAATCTGCAAGCATTTTTCCATACAAGTACAGCGCCCAGTTCTGGTCATTGGCAAACGGGTCATAGAAGCCGGCAGGCGTGCCGTTTACGGTTGCGGGGTAAACGCAGGCGCACGAGGCGCTGCCGTCAGGGAAAAACATACTCAATGTGCTGTGGGCACCGTTTTCAGCGCGCACTTTGTAGCATTCAGCACGCGCGGCGGCAGTTGCTGCAATCAGCTTTGCGTAGCGGCTGAAGCAGACGGCAGTAAGCACCGTCCAATAATGTGGGAAGGTGTCGCCGTAGCATTTGTGTTTCCCAAACCAGTAGCCGTCCCAGTGGCGAATCGCACACTCATACAGGTGGTAGTCGCTCTGCATGCCTTGAAACTGGTCTAGCACAAAAAGCTGCTGCTCGGCGCCCTAGAGATAGCGCTTTTCGTGCGTAAGCTCGTACACCTGCAAAAGCAGGTCGCAGGCGGGAGCGACAATACTTTGTTCAAAGTTCACTTCTGACGGCGGATAGGCAAGACCTGTTTGTAGCATAAAATCTGCATGTTCACGAATGCACTGAAGCATTTCTTCATATTCTGCCGTCATATCTTCTTTTTTGAGTGCTGCACACAGCTCCAGACAAGGCATGGCAATTGCATAAAAGTGAGCGCCGCCCTGCTGGTATGCAGCAATAAACTGCGTACGGCTGGCGGCAAGCGTCTGGAAAGACGGCAGCGCTTGTGTAGTCGTCGTTAAACGGCGCGTAAATGGCAAGGTCGGTCAACGTGGTAGTAATGCGCTTTTGTGTAGTGTTTGTACATGTGTGGCGCTCGGTAATGGTACCATCAGCGGCGGGCGCACTTGTCAGGCGCTCAGCTTGTATACCGTTAATGGTGCGCACCGTTCCCCATGCGGCATTTCCCGCAGTCCAGTCCATGCCGTACGGATCATCAGAATGAATATAGGTTATAAAAATAAACGCTCCTTTCTTGTCAACTACTTTGTTGTGGTACGCACTTCAAGCACGCGAGTGCCACGACTTGCAGTAACGGTGATAACTTCTGTCACCGTTTTTTCTCCCTTTTTGGCGCGAGCAAAGAGCGCTTTCGGCACGTCAATACTGATATCCACAAGCGCATCGCCGCCATCGCCAGTAAGCGTTATGGGCGAAAGCGTAACATCACCGCAGCGCACCGAAAGCGTGCCTGTGTCTTTACCGTGGACAGTAAGCACAATTTTACTTTTTTTTGCAGTGGCGTCAAATTGTGCGCTGTAGCTGACAAATGCGTTTTCCGCCTCAAAGACGCGGCCGTTTCGGTCAACGCTTTCAAGGTAGTCGATTGCCGTTCCCACGGTCTTAAACTGATGCTCAATCTCACTTTGCTGGCGGCCGACCTCGATAGCGTCAACAGTCACCTTTTCTAATGCGGCAGTGCGCTTATCCTTCTTTGCCACGCTAGAAGCAAAATAGGTTGCATACCGCGTGTGATGCAGAGAAAAGAACGGACGAAGCGTGTATGAAACGCCTTTCTTAGTTGCTTTCTTGCTGGTCGCAAAGGTAAGCGTAGCCGCATCGGTAAGCGAAATCCAGCTTTCTGGCGCTTTTAGGTCAGCAATAATCGGCTCGACGCTTTCGTTGGTGCCGCTTGACATGTAGATGAGCTGGTCGTCTACAATGTCAGCAGGCATGTTTTTAGCGCCAACATCCGCGGCTAGCACAATCGGACCGTACAGCACGCTAAAGGCGCCAGAGCCGTCGCGTGTGCGGCGCACGGAAAGCGTAAGCGGATGCTGCACCGTGACGACCGTATCAGGCGAAAGCGTGCCGCAGTCAAGGTAGCCGTCGGCGCCTGCTTTTTCGGTAAGCGACACACACCAGAGTGGCGCACGCACTTTAAGCGTTTTAGCGCCTGTGCCTGCGGCAAGCACGGTGATTTTTGTCTGCACGCCATACGGGAATGTGCTTTCTATGCGGAGCTTCCAGCCGTCGCTTGTCGTGACCGTGCTGTCGATGAACAAATTAAGGTAAAGTGTGTCGCCTGCTTCATATGCGACAAAGCGGTTGTAGCGCTCTGGATTTTCAAGGCCAGTTCCCGTGCAGCACCACATGGCGTTGTCATGCGTGCAGTACACCTTGTGAAAGCCTGGCTGCATGGCGACGAAATACGTTTTTGCGCCGCTTTCGGGGTCTTGTGACGCCAGAATGTGGTTATAGAGCGCGGTTTCGTAAAAATCTGCGACCGCACGTGCTCTATCGGCAACACTGTCGGCGGGGACAGCGGCGCTTTCAGCAGCAGCGCTGTCGGCGGGGGCAGCAGAGGCTGTCGACACAACGTTCCAGGCAAAAATATGCTCTGCAAGCTCAAGCATGTTGTAGGTGTTGCACGTTTCGCAGGTGTCGCGCGCCAGAATCTCATCATACTCGCGCCCAAAATGCTCGCCCTTAGAGTTACCGCCGATTGCGTAGCTTCTTCTTTCAGTAACAGTCTTGAAGAAAAATTCTGCTGCCATGCGATATTCCGACTTTCCGGTAAGCTCATACAGGCGTGCAATGCCAATAAATTTTGGAATCTGCGTGTTTGCGTGATAGCCCTGCAGTTTATCCTGCTGCTGCATGGCAGGGTCGATTATCTCATGGTGAATCCAGCGCTCTGCTTCCGATAAATACTTTTTGTCGCCCGTTATGCCGTACAAATCTGCAAACACCTTGCACATGCCGCCGTGCTCGCAGGTAAACATTTTCTGCAGGTCAGCGTCAGTCATCCTGTTCGTGCCAGCAATTGCCCAGTCTGCCATTTTGGTGACAACAGAAAGTGCGTCAGCGTTTCCGCCGTACAGGTAGGCGTCAATGAGCCCTGCGTAGATTTTATGCACGGAGTACCACGGCACCCACCAGCCGGCAAGCGAAAAGCGCTCAACCTTAAAATCGCCGTTTGCTAAAAAGACAATAGTAAACGGAGTCGGCGGAATTCCCCCGATGTAGCCGCCAAAAGCACTGTCTGACTGCAGCTCCTGTAGGCACTGCACCGTGTAGTCAAGCTTTTCTTTTGCAGCAAGGCTTCCCGTCTGATAGTAAAAGCCTGCAAGCGCTGAAAGATAGTGGCCGAGCATGTGCCCCTGAATCTGTCGGCTTTCCCAACCGCCGTAGGTTGGCGCCTTGGGCTTTTTCCCGAGCGCCGTGTAAACAGGCGAAAGCATTCGGTCGGGGTTGTAGGCAAGCACATAGTCTAGCCCAACCTGCTGCGACTGAAAAAATAAAGTTCCTTCGGTAAGTGCGGTGCGAACGGTTTGTGGAAAGCGATTTTCAGATTCCTGCGGCGCAGGCTGTGCATTCATAGTCATAACTCCTGCCGCAAGCATGGCGGCTACTGTCATTAGCTTTTTCATGCTTGCAGTATACGCTGTTGCGAAAAATGTGCTAGTGGCATAAAATTGAGGTTGGGTGCGGGATTCCGACTACAGCACACTAAGGAGGCTGCATGCTGTACTATCACTTACGGCATATCGATAAAGTACATTCCAGGGAATGTGGTCTTGCCATGCTTAATCCAGGCTGGTGTCACATGCGCCGCATTATGGAAACCGAAAGCGTACTCATCATCGGAAAGCGCGGTTCTGCTGTTCTCGAGGATAATGGCACGCAATTTGAAATAAACGAAGGCAGCATGCTGCTACTGCCAGCAGGGCATCTGCACCGCGGCACCCAGCCGGTTAGTAAGCCGCTTTCGTACTGGTGGTTCCATTTTAATCAATTTAATCAGATAGATGACGAGATTCATCTGTATCTGCCACGCGCGCTTCCTGAAGCAGAAGCGGTTGCCGCATTGGGTAACCCGCAAAAAAAATGTGCCCTTTTCAAAAACGGCATTATTCTGCCGCAGACAATGCCGCTCTGCCGCCCCGAGCTTATAAAGACGCTCTGTAGCGAGGCGCTGCAGCTGTTTGCTTCAAGCGAGTTTTCGCTGCTTGCCTATAACAATGCACTGGAACGCCTGCTGTTAGAGTTGCAGGCAGATGCCCTCACCCAGACTGCCGCCGTCACGAGCGGCGAAGCACAAAAAAGCGCATCGCACACGCTCGTTAAGAAGGTGTTAGAGAAAATCGAAAGCGAGCTCAGTAATCCGAATGCGTCGGTAAAATATTTTGCCGATGCGCTTAGCGTCAATGCCGACTACTTAGGGCGCTGCTTTAAGCAGGTGCAGCACGAGCCGGTCGGTCAGTATATTAACCGCAGGCGCATCGAGCTTGCCTGTAACCGACTGCGCGAAAACAATTTTCCCGTCGAGACCGTTGCAGCAGAGTGTGGCTTTGGCTCGCGTCGGCAGTTTTTTGACGAATTTAAGCGCCGCACTGGCACAACGCCTGCCGCCTACCGCGCAGAAAGCGCCTACGTCGGCATAAATGCGCTGTAGCCGCACGACCGCAATAACTGCAAGCTTTACGGCAATTTTTGCAATACGCGCGCACTCGTTTGGCGCTACAATAGCAGGCATGAAACGGATTATTTCAAGTATAACACTCAGTCTTGCATTGCTGACTCCAGCACTTGCAAAATCTGAGGGTGTGCAGGCTCCCCAGACTGCGAACCCTACCCCCATCACCGCCAGCCCTGCCCGTGACTACAACATGAACTACGGCTGGAAGTTCAAAAAAGTAAACGCGTTTCCGCTTTCTCAGGCGCTCGAAACCGTTAAGTTCAAAAACAGAAACTTCTATGACCCCAAATTTAGCGACCGGCTCTGGGAAACGGTGAGCGTGCCGCATGCGGTCAACGCAGAAGATTCCTTTGACAACGCCATTGTTGACGCAGGCGAACAGGGGCTGTTCCGCGGCTTTATGTTCTATCGAAAGAAAGTGACAGTTCCCGAAAGCGATGCCGGGAAAAAATTCTTTTTGGAATTTGAAGCGGTGCGGCAAAGCGTCTACGTCTACGTAAACGGAAAAAGCGCCGGCTTTTACGAGGCGGGTGTCACCGCGGTAGGCTTTGACATCACCCGCTTTATCGAGCCGGGAAAAGAAAATCTGATTGCCGTTGCAACTGACAACGCCGCAAGCCGCGGAGCAAGCTTTCAGACGCAGGAAACGCAACCGGGACACACGCCCGGCGACTTAAGCGGAAGCGGCTATCAGTGGAACACGAAGGATTTTAACGAGGGGAAGGGCGGCATTACCGGAAACGTCATTCTGCACGCCCGCGCTTCTATCTATCAGACACTGCCGCTGTATTCAAATCTGAAGACAACCGGCACCTACATTACGGCAGCTCACTTTGATTTTGCAAACAGCAGCGCCATTATTTCGGTTGACGCCGAAGTTCGTAACGAAAGCAAAAAAGCACGCAAAATCACGCTTGTAGCCACCGTAGAAGACAGTGACGGCAGCGTAAAGGCGAACTTCACCACCGAGCAAACGGTGCCTGTCGCAAAGGACGCCGGGAAGGCCTTTGAAAGCGTCATTCCCGCTGATGCCTACAGCGAAAAGCCCGCGCCGACAAATGCAGACACGGTTGATGTGACGCACATTACTGCAACAGGAAACGCTCACGGCCTGCATTTCTGGAGTCCCGACGAGCCGTACCTGTACACGGTACGCACAACACTGCTCGACGGCGACACCGTGCTTGATGAGCAGACAACGGTTACCGGCTTTCGCGAGATTGCCTATGACGAAAACAAGGGCGGACTTCTCATCAACGGCAAAAGCATTTACTTAAAGGGCTATGCGCAGCGCTCGGTAAATGAGTGGGCAGTCATCGGCGTAGCTCCCGACTGGCTTACCGACTACGACATGCAGTTGGTGCGCGAAAGCAACGCAAACTACATCCGCTGGATGCACGTAGCACCAAAGCCTGCCGCAATCCGTTCCGGCGACAAATACGGCATTGTGTCAATCTGCCCCGCCGGCGACAAGGAAGGAGATGCAAAGGACCGCCAGTGGGCACAGCGCGTCGAAGCCATGCGTGACGCCATCATCTATTTTAGAAACGCGCCGTCGGTCTGGTTCTACGAAGCAGGCAACAACGCAATTTCTGCTGAACACATGCAGCAGATGACCGACTTGCGCCGCGCACTCGACCCGGCGGGCGGCAGGCTCATGGGTTGCCGAACCATTTCAAGCCCGGAGCAGATTGCTGCAGCAGAATGGGCGGGCACCATGATCTGGCGGCACGACAAGAGCGCAAAAGCGGCAATGCATGCCGTCGGTAAGCAGATTCCGATGCTCGAAACGGAATTTAAGCGCGATGAAAGCCCGCGCCGTGTGTGGGACGACTACACGCCGCCCGATTACGACTACCGCAACCTGTGGCTCGGTGACGGCGGCAAGAAGAAAGACAATTACGATATTTGGGATCAGACGCAGGAAGACCACATTCTGTCGCTCGTGTCAAAAGACGACGGCTATGCGTATTTCTGGCACAACCGCGTCGGCGGCGAAACCGGCAACAATTTTTATGCCGGCGCTGCCATGATGGTCTGGAGCGACTCGAACATGCACGGCAGAAACAGCGGCACCGAAAACTGCCGCACCAGTGGCAGAGTCGACCCGATTCGCATTAAGAAAGAATCGTTCTACGCCGTGCAGGTCATGCAGTCAGACAGCCCGAAGCTTCACATTGTCGGTCACTGGAACTATCCTGCGCTGGCTGACGACACCTACCGTTATCACGAAAAAGTGTGGGACTCCTTCTACTGGCGCGAGACGGGAAAAACAAAGCAGCGCGACCCGCTTCATAAAACCGTGTACGTTGTGGCAACGCCCGGAACGACAAAAGTTGAGCTGTATGTAAACGGCGTGCTGAAAGGAAGTGCAACCGAAGCTGAAAACACGTTTATTTTTGCCATTCCGAATATTGATGTTACCGAGTCCGGCACGGTACGCGCAAAGGCATACGATGCAAGCGGCGCGCTCATTGCAGAAGATGCAAAGACGACCGCAGGAAACGCAGTACGCGTGCAGCTTACGCCAGTCACCGGCCCGGAAGGATTCCGCGCTGACGGAAGCGACATTGCCTATTTTGACGTTGCCATTGTTGACGAAAACGGTAATATCTGCCCCACTGCTACTGATCGCATTGACTTTACCGTAAGCGGCGAAGGCGTATTCTTAGGCGGCTACAATTCCGGCAAAAAAGATGCGTTTTCAGTCATTCATAAGTCGTTTGTGTTTGCAGAATGTGGCACAAACCGCGTTTTCGTGCGTGCAACCGAAAACGCAGGCTCGTTCACGATTACCGCAAAGGCAAAGGGCTTAGAAAGCGCGACCGCCGCCCTGCAGTCGGTTGCACTTACCGGAGAGCGCACACTGACGCTTACAAAGCCGCAGCAGCTGCCGCCAAACAGCTATGAAAAACCGGGCTCGACCGCAGGCACGGCGTACAGTGGCTCTGCTAGCACTGGCGTAGGAAGCATAGGCGCGGGACGGCCGTCAATGCGTGAGGAAGCAGCTAGCGCTGTTTACACCGTGCTGGTAAACGGAAGCGCCGTGCAGTTTACAACCGCGCCGTACCGCCCAGACAGCTCGACCGGCGTGGTATGCGAGCTGCGCCCTGTGCTTGACGCGCTCAAAAAAGCAGGCGCCCACTTCAGCTACACCTACCAGACAACAGGTGCACTTCCGAGCTACGCACGCAGCTTTGCGCTACCACTTTTGAGCATACAGAGCGAAAAAACGCGCGCAGACATTGTTGCAGGAGAAACGGCTATCATCATTGATGCGGGGAAAGACAAAAACCTGACCAATGCAGAATTCACCGTAACTGCACAGGGCGAGCTGGTCGCAGAACTCAGCGCCGTGCTCGAATATGTTCCCGGCACAAGCGTACGCACCGACAGCACAACACATACCGTCACGATTGACGTACCGTAGCACAAAGCAGGCTTTTTCCTCAGTGCAGCTCATGCACACTGAGGAGACCGTCAAAAGCTACACAAAAATGCAGCCACTGGTGCACCCCGTGGCTCCCGCACCGCAAGGCTTGAAGCAGCACGGAATCTGCTTTCTATGCATGTGCTTACACACGTACACATGCACAGGCACAGGGGCTTACCCTAGCCGAAGTGGAGCAGCTGGCGGCAGAACAGGCTTTATAGAAAAAGAGCCAGCTTTACCGGCGGGCTTCACAGATAACACCAACCCCCACCTGCATAACTTGCAAGCGAGGGCTATTACTTTTCGCGCATGGTATTTGCAGCGAAGCTTCCAGCATGCGCGCTACGGACTAAATGCACGACAGTAGCGAAGCTCCTGTCAGAGTTGCAAGCGACAAGGATGTCGCTTGCACCGCATGGACGCGGTGAACAGTACATGCACGACGAGTTTATAGTTTTGCCAAAGGCGAAACTATAAACTCGCTAATTTCAAAATTACAAGGATGTAATTTTGAAATTACTGCATCTGCGCGGTTT
This sequence comes from uncultured Treponema sp., assembly GCA_937891125.1. Taxonomy (GTDB): domain Bacteria; phylum Spirochaetota; class Spirochaetia; order Treponematales; family Treponemataceae; genus Treponema_D. The sequence continues at coordinate 20,309 of CALAEZ010000328.1, forward strand.
CGATGTAGCCGGTTGATGATTTTTCTATACCGTAGCCTAATAATGGGTTTGCGGTTTTGTTACCCAGAATTACACCAGAATCACTTACACCTGTGCTTTCAGTTAAGCTGCTGCTTGAGGCTTTTATGTATGCAGGCACTGTATATGTTGTCAAACCAGTTGCAGATGTCGTTTTCCACAAGCCAATGTTTACATAATCATCATTTACAGAGCTGGAAGTTGGAACTAAGCTTACTTCCCATGCACCTGTAAAGGCATCATCAGCAGCACCAGTCAGACTGCTTGCAGATGAAATTGCGGTAGAACTTGCCCAGTAAGCAACTTTTGGACGAACAGAGCTTCCTGCATAGTAACCAATGTAAGGAATTGGATTTCCGCTTGAATCAAGACCAACGTCAAGCGAAATCTGAGTTCCAATAATACCGCTAGAATCGACTACACAAGTCGTTGCTGTCGCACTGTAGCTAGACTTATAAGCATAGTACAAATCTCCGTTCATAGAATCGTAGGCTGCAATATGAATTCCGCCCTTAGCGTCTGTGGCAATCTTACAGTATTTACCGATACCGTTATTTTCGCCAAAAATTGCAACTGGAGTAGACCAGCCATTGTAGTAACTAGATGAACTGTCATAACTGAACTTTCCAACTCCGTAGTTTGACGGATTAACGTTATATGAATACCACATCTGGCTATTTGTAGCGTCATACCAAACTACTGCTACTACATCGTCCCCACTAGTTCCTGCACCTTCAATTGCAGCTAGACTTACATAAGGACCTGCATGATAACCTGTACTTGTCTCAGCATAACGAGCCGTGTAGCTCTCATCTCCAATAGAAGCAGAAGTATAGGGAGTTACACTATCAGCAACTAAACTGCGGGTTTCTGTAGAATAACCATTACCACTTGCAACGGTAGTCTTTCTGCCATCAACCAATGAACTGCTACTGTCATAAATTGAAATTGCCCTGCTAGATGTAGTTCCTGCTATCAACGAAGTATATTGCAATGTATATGGTTGTGGATACTTATCCCCCATTAAAGAAGCGTTCGCTGCCCATCTTCCATAGGTATCGTATAAAGTGCCCACATTTACCAAATCGCTAGTACTACTAGAATTGTCCTTTTCAGAACCTGTAAAATTACCGTAGCTAAAGCGAATTTCATCATTTATTGCATCGTAATAAGCAAGATAAACGTTTGTAGTGCTGTCGCTTGTTTTAATTGCAGTTGCAATAGAAGGTGACTTTATGCGCTCTTTATTGATATTTGCATAATTTGAATATCCTACGCCTGAATTTGTTATAGTCCAATCTTTTTGTCCTATATTTTCAAGACGAATCTGCCTATAAGAACTGTTATAACCGCTTACCGCTGCGCTTGCTACACCCCAACGGCTCGTCATAATACGGAACTGGTCAAAGGTCGTTGCATCAGTTCCGCTTGCTGGAGTTCCACCAACGTCACCGCCAGCAGTAGTTCCGTAAGAATAGCCTAAACGGTCGTAGGTAAAGCCAACAGATGTAAAGAAGTCAATGCCTCCAATCCAATACTGGTAAGAATTTGATGTGTTACCCATGCTGTAATAAAGCGGTCCGTTTACAAACGCAAAGCCTGCCTGTCCATTAACCTGGTTAATGCTCATAACTGGCTGGCTAATTGTACCGCCGTTATATGTCGCTGCTGCCGTGCTATTTATTGCCCACACATCAAGCACAACATCGTCGGTTAAGAGGTTGTTACTGTCGCCGTTTGGCTGGCGGTTGTAGTAGTTTGCGTAAACTGAGCTGTCGCCAGTGGTGCTTGTTGTGGTTGTGGTGTAGCTTCCGCTTGCGCTGTCAGAGTTTACATTATTGAGCGACTGAACGCTGTTTACTTTTACGATAACCCCGCCGCTCGTAAAGCTTGAAATATCGCCTACACTATAAACACTACCAGCCGGAACTGCGCTAGAACTGTACCAGGTCTGGCTGCTTGCAGTTGCCGCTGTAAGCGATGCAGTATTTGCCGTACTTGCACTGTCATAAAGTGTACCGCCGCTTAAGTTAAAGCCGTACACGTAAATGGTTTCGCTTGAGCTAGCAGGGTAATGACCTAAAGCCGTTCTGTCGTAAACGCTAGAGTTTGCCTTTTTAAGAGAAGAAAGACTTGTCTTAATGCCTGCAATGTACGGAACAACATCCATCTTGTAGTAAGAGGTCTGCGTTGTATAATTTGTCTGCGTGGTGCTTGAGGTGCTTGAGTTGTCGCTTGAAGCTTGAGTCTTTGAAGCGTAGTCCTTTGCACTTGCATTTACTGTAACATCCTTTGCGGCAACGCTTTTGTGCTTTTCTGTGTCAAGGTAGAGTGTCCAGTTTACGGTGTGTCCGCTTTGGGTTAAAGTTTCACTGTCAATCTGGAACTGCCAGCCATCCGTTGCAATTGCGCCACCTTTAGTGCCGCTTAAGCTGCCAGAAGTGAGAGTCCACGCGCTTCCGCTGTATGTTGCAAAGGTAAAGCTTGCTCCCGCCGTGCCACTGTTAAAGCTAATGCCGCTTACACTTAGTGCAATTGTTTGAAGCATCTTGTCGTCGTAAGCCGTACCGGTGAGTTTTATTTTACCGGAAACCTTCGGGTCGTCTCCGTAGCCTAACGTGCTGCTGATTGCGGTAGGAATCTGTGTTGCAGAAAGTTCGCCGCCGCCTAATTCTATGTGTCCCTGTAAGTCTGCATAGTCAGAGGCAGAGCTTGAGCCGTAAATAGAGTTATCGGTAAGGCTGTGCCAGTAGAATGGGTCGATTACGTTTGTTGGAGCTGTGCCGTCTGCAAGGTCAATAATAATGTCAGTTACATAGGCAACACAGTACTGGCTGTTTGTACCAGCTGTGCGCTCTTCTGTTTCATCCCAGAATGTGAATGAAACGCCAACAGAGCTGCTTGGGTCTGCACTTAAGCCCTGCCAAACCTGTGCGCTTGTAAGAACAAAGGATGCAAGGCTATCTCCGCTATTCAAAACGCCAAGGTAAGAGTCAGAAGTAGAAGTAGCAACATCAAGCGTTGTTGTGCTTACAAGCTGTGCGCCGCTAGAATCGCTTCCATCTGTTGTGCCGGTAACTGCCGTTGTGCCGGTTGCTCCTTCTTTGTAGACCATGTAAAGCGAACCGTTACCGCCGGTAATTTCAGGCACGACGGCAAGCTTATCTTTTGCCGTAAACTGCCCTGCGTCAAAGCTTGCGGTCGTAATGCTTGTGGCAGTCTTGTAGCCGGTTGTAGAAATGCCAGCATCTGTATCTGCTGTATAAACATTGTAGCTGTTAAACTCGCTTGAAGCCCATGCGCTGTCAGAGTTCAAGTCTGTACCCAAGTAAAGCTTTGCAAGGCGTGGGGCACTGTTTGTAACGCTTACAGGGTATGTCGCTGTGCTTACGTTACCTGCTTCGTCATAGGCGACTACAACAAGGTAGGCAGGGCCGTCAGGAATATTAGAAGAATGGATTGTAGCCTTCCAGGTCCAGGTGGTGCTTACGTTTGTAATGCTTTCAGGCATTAAGTCGCCGTCGTCTCCGCTTGAGAAAGTAAACGGATTTGCCGTTGTGCTTGAAACATCTTCCGTGCTTGTGTTATCAACAACAGAAGCGTACGGGAAGTATACCGTTGTTTCGCCGGTTGGGGTTGCGTCGCTGGTAAAGGTAACGGTAGAGCCAGACACGCTTGTAATCAGACCGTATGCGCCGCCTGCGTAAATTAAGCCGCCCGCATGAATGTGGTTGTTTCCGCTTACAACGCTGCTTGTGTCGGTAAAGCTGTAGTATGTTGTGCCGTCCGTTGTGCTTGCGGTAATCGCGCTACCGGTAGCCTTTGCCGCATAAAGCACGTCATTTGTTTCGCCTGTTACGGTCGACATCTTGGTAAGGCCGCTGAATGTAATCTTTGCGTCATCAGTTGAACTCCAGCTTGTAACCAGAGGGTCTAAGATGTAGCTTGTAGTAAAGCTGTCTGTTGTGCTTGCCGCGCCTGTTGAGTTATCCCACTTGTAGCCGTTGCGCAGGAAGTAGAACGCAACCTTGCTGTAACCGGAACCCGTATCTTTTACATCGCCGCTTAAAGTGTACACGTAGTTAGATTCAGCAACGGAGTTTTCTGTGCTGCTAGAAAGCTCATCTCCGTTACCGCTTACCGTTCCAAGCGTTGGAGCGGTGTTATCAATGTAGAAGGTGTAAGTCATCGAGCTTGAATGCCCTGAAGAGTCTTCTGCATACACTGTATAGCTTACGCTTGAAGAAGTCATACTTGTTGTTTCTATTGGAATGTAGAGTGTATTTGTAACGCCGTTTGTTGAATTAGATAAATCTTCTGTGCTTGAAGCATAGAATGTTGTGGTTGCAGAGCCCTGCTTTACTTTTATAGAACTGTAGCTAAGAGAATCGTTATCGCTTAAAGTTACAACCAGGTACCAGGTGCCCTTTAAGTACATTTCTGAGGCATAGTCTTTTGTCGTGGTTACACCAGTATCAGTTGCGCTTGTAATTTCAGAAGAATACTGCCGCATTTCTGCACTCTGGCTTGGAGCGTTACTGTCTACGTGGATGTAGTATGTGTCCGTCCAGTTACCCATCTTGCCGTCAGAGTTAATGGCACAGGCACGGATGGCAATGTTTGTCGTGCTGCTGGAAGATGACGGGTCTAAGTCGCCATTAGAGTTTAACGAAATGTTCCAGGTAGAAGTCTTTGTAGTTGCCGCAATGCCCCACCAGTCGCTGTCTACATAAGTGGTTGTTCCGTAGGTAGAGGTTAAATCACTTGCAGAAACAACGCCTCCGAGGGTGCTGAATTCAGAAGTAAGTTCGCTGTTTGTGCTTAACCAGGTAACTGTGCTGTCAGAAACCGTTCCAATCTGAACATAAACCTTTCCCACATCAACCGTGCCGGAAGGAACTTCTACGGTACCACTTACGCGAATGGTTCCAGCTAATGTAATGTAGCTTGCATTGGTGTCGTAATCGCTGTCTGTAGGATAGCTTACTTCTGTTACAGGGCGGTCGCCGTCCGGGTTGTGCGTAATGTAGTAAGAGCGGTCAATGTAGTAGTTACCGAGCGAGTCCGTTGTGCGGAAGAATACCGGAATTGTATACAGCTCTTTGTCACTATCGTAAGTAACTGAATAATTTGTTGCATCATCGTAGGCAGTTAAATCGTATGTAGAGCCGGATGTAAACTTAAACTTAAAGACGCTTGCAGTTCCCGTGTTATTGGAATCTTCCCAGCCTGAAAGAGAGTTTAACATGGCATCTGTTACGTAAGTTGATGCAGTTGAACTATCGGTGTAGTTAGTATATGCAGTGCCATCAACCGTTACAGAAATTGGCGGAATAAGCCATTCAATGTTGCTGATTCCAACGCCGCTATCGCTTGCCGTTCCGGTAATAGTTGTAGTTCCGGTAATTTCGTCTGTACTAGCAGGGCTTGTTACGGTAATAGTTTCAGGACCGGTGTTATCTACGTAGAAGTTAGCCGTTGTCGTTGTCGCGTTACCTGCCGCGTCAGTTACGGTGACCGTAAGCGTCTTTAAGCCAGAGTCAGCTGCAGAGCAGACAAGCGGCGCCGTTTCATAATACGTGTATGTTGTGCCGTCTACCGTAAGCGTGGTGTCGGTTGCCGTTAGCGTAACGGTGCTGTCAGTAAGCGCGGTGACCGTGCCTTCGCTTGTGTCAGAAACGTAACTGTAGCTTGTTGTTTCAACCGTGCTTGTAGAAGCGTCTGCAATAGAAAGCGTTACGCTGCCGCCGCTTATGTTTGCGTCATACACAGGCACGTACACCTTAAAGTACACGCTGTCGCCACCTGCATAGCGGCTTGCGCTGATTGCATACGTTGTCGGGCTTTGCGAGACAACCGCAGCGCCCTGTAAGCCGTCTGTATTAGAACTTGCATCGTAGTCGGCATAGTCGGTTGCTATCGTAAGACCAAGCGTATACACCGCTGGATTTGCCGTATCAAGATTTACAGAAAGCGCCGCGCTGTTGTCAAAGCCGTAGTCAGTCCAAGTGTTCTTGCTCTGGTAGTCGCTTGAAGTGGTACTTGCGTACAGATAGTACGGGCGGGTAAAGATTGTGCTACCAGCAGTAATAAATGTAGAGCCTGTAGTATCTATAACTTTAAAGTAAAGCGGAATAGAATCGCTGTCGGCACTTGTAATTGTGTAAGACCAGCTTCCGTTAGAAACGCTTACGCTTGTGTAATTAGAGCCGTCTTCTGAAATATAGAAGGATGAAATGCCATCGTCGTCTGTTACGGTACCTTTTAATGTGCTAGAAGTAAGCCAGCTGGAAGCACTGTCCATGCTGGTAAGCTGAATAATCGGGCGGTCAGAGTTCTGGTCTACCGTGTAGGTAAAGTAGTTTTTGCCGCTTGTGTAGCTGTAGGTTACGTCACCGCTTGATTTTGTCGTGTAGACGTTACAGTTACCGGCGCTGTCGGTCACCACTGGAATCAGGTACAGCGTTGCGCTTGGTGCGCTTTCGGTAACTCCTGCTAACGTCTGCACGTCTACATCGCTAAAGGTAAAGCTGTAAATGCTTGAAGCCTCGGTAATGCTTGAAACAAGCGTCAAACCGCTAAGCGTGGTGCTGCTCGTTGGCACTGCTGTTGCCGCATACAGCGCAAGGCGTGCGGGCGTAGCTCCGTCATAGCTTACTGTTCCCTGAATATCCACAGTGCCGTTAATGGTGCTGCCTGCCGTCGGCGTAGTCATGCTGACCGTTGGCGACTCGGTATCTACCTGCAAATTAAAGATGGTGCTTGCACTTGCGTTTCCGGCCTTGTCAGTTACCGTCGCATTTACGTTGTAGGTAGAATTCTCTAGTCCTGAAAGCATATCGGTCGTCAGGGTGGCCGTCCAGGTACAGGTGCCGTCATCGTCTGCCGTGCTGGGCGTTGCGCTTACCGTCGTGCTGCTTCCCACTAGCGAAAGCGTTACCGATGCAATGCCCGAAGAGCTATCGGTTGCGGTGCCAGAAACAGCAATCGCAGTTACCGTATTGGTATATTCCTGACCGCTGTGGCTTGTGCAGCTGATGGTTGGCGACTCCTGGTCAATGTAGATGGAGTACGTCTTTACGCTTGAAGCATTTCCGGCTGCGTCCACGGCGACAAGGTGAAGATAGTTTGCCGTACTGCTTGCTTCAAAGCCAGAAAGAATGGCGCTGTAGCTTGCAATGCCGTTATCGCGCGCCGTTGTCGTAAATGAGCTTACATCAGTTGCCGCTTCGACGTTATGTGCGCTTGCAACAGCGCTCGTGTAGTTGGCAGAAGTAAGCGCAACCGTGTTCGTAGCAGACGGAGAAACCACCTGATAGTACACGGCAGAAACGCCGCTCAGCTCCTCCAGGTAGCAGCCGCTCACCGAAAGCGAGGTCGAGCTGTACCAAGTGCCAGCCCATGCTCCGTCATCATCGTAGCTTGCGGTATACGCTGCGTTGTTTACATACTCAGGGTAGGTCGTGTTGGCATCCTGGAAGGCGGGAGCTACGGTGTCAAGCACAAAGCTTGCTGACTTGGAAGTTGCGCTTCTTCCGGCGCTATCTGTTGCAGAAACAGCGACCGTCCAGCTGCCGTTATTTGCCGTCGTTGCATCGACCGTTGCCGTGTAGCTGACCGAAAGACCGTCGTCTGCCGTTGTTGTCGTTACCGTTGGCGCCGTTACGTCGTCAGGAGCGGTTATCGTAACGGTTACCGTATCGGCGGTAATGGCGTTCGTGTCGGTTACAGTGCCGCTTATAGTAACGGCGCTTGCAGTCGGCGTGGTAATGTCGGTAAGCGTAATCACGGGAATAGCAAAATCAAACGTAATGTCGCTTACGGTAAGCACAACGCTTGTGTTACCCACCTCGTCCACTGCGTAGAAGCTGAACGACTGGCCGCCTCCTTCGGTTACGGTAAAGTCATCGCTCCATTTTACGGAATCGGTTGTCTGTGGCGCATCGTCAGAGCTAAACGCCGTCCAGCTGCCGTCGCCAATAGCGGCGCCCGCCGTTGTTGAATAGTACAGCGTTGCCGTGCCGCTTCCGTCTACGTCGCTCCACTTGCCTTTGATGGTGTACGTTGTCGTGCCGTCGTCAGCTGCCGTGTAGAACGAGCTGTTTTCGGTAATAAGAATGCCGCCTGTCGTGATTTCGCCATCATCATCTAACAGCTCGGCATTAGTCAGCGTGACGACCGGCGCCGCGTTGTCGCCCCAGATAATGTAGGTTGCAGAAACGCTTTCTTCGCTGTTCTGTGCAACAACGGTAACCGCCACCGTGTAGTTATCTGCGCTGTAGGTGCTCAGGTCAAATGCAATCGGAATCTGCACGGTGTAGGTATTTGCCGCCTCTTCGTCCGCGACAATCGAGCTGCTGCCGGTAATCGTAACATCGTCAGAGGTGTACAGAATATACGAAGAAGACGCCGACAGGTAGTTTTTAGATGAAATGTACTTGCTGTACACGGTAATGCTGTAGGTAACGCCCTGTTCGTCATACTCAGCGTCGCTGCTTGAAAGTGCAATGTCGGCAAGCGGGTCAGTTACGGTAACCGGAAGTGAGTAGAGTGAGCTTGCGCTTGAAGAAAGCGCGCTTGCCTGTACCCACAGCTTGTCGTCGGCTTCGAGTGACGGCGAGTTACCGGTTGACGTGACCGTAAAGCCGTACACGCTGTCGCTTGAAAGCTCGTTTCCGTCTTCGTCCTCGCCGGTCGCTTCAACTAAATAGTAGTAATTTGCCTTGAGTGTCGGCAGCGTGATGATGTAGGTTGCCGTCGATACGCTGGTGTCAAGCTCAGAAACCGACTTACCGTTTGAGTTAGTAACCGTAATGTCACCGTCATCGCTTGTGTAGTCGGGGGCGTCGCTGTATTTAGTGCCCGCGTCGCTACAGCGGTAGAGCTGCACGGAAAGCGTATTGGGAAGCACGTAGGTGCCGTCAAGACCGGCGGTCACTTTTATGTTTATGGTGCTGCCAGAGCCAGTCTGACTCCAGCTGTCGTAGTCGTCAAGTGCATAACCGACAATTTCGTATTTAGGCGAGTTGTCGCTGTTTATGCTGAGCGCAAGGCGGCTGGTGGTAGCCGTTGATGAAGAAGAGTCGCTGGCATCGTCGGTGCTGTCGTCGGCTTCCCGCGCAAGATAGGCGTAGCTCGTGCCGAGCGAGCTTTGGTCATAGTCGTCCTCAGTCAAAATCTTCTTGATGATTGTCTGCTGATCGTCGGTAATGAGCGTGCTTGAGTAGGTGCCGTTCAGGATTTTTTTGTAATCTGCTGTTTCTGGCGCAGACGACAGCCCGGTTGCCGCCTTTACGAGCGCAGAAAGCTTTGATTTGATAAACGTGCGGTCGCTGGTGTTACCGGCCTTGTCGGTCAGCGTTACAACCGCATACAGGCTTGCGTTCTCGCCTTCTTCTGCGCCGTCGTACATGGCTAGATAATTCTGATACAGCTTATATTCGTCGCTGTCCTCGGAAAGCTGGCTTGCGGTAGATTCGGTATAAAACTGCGCAATCTTTACGCTGGTGCCGCCTGCCGTGTCAAAGCCGCTGAAGGAGCTTTGCGCAAGGCTGTCGGTAATTTCGGTTGCGACGCTGTTTTCGTAGCGGAACAGACGCACGTCCATGCTTGCTATGCTGTGGTCGTCGGCAATTTCGCCGACAACCGACACGCTTCTGCCGTAGGTGGCAGGGTCTTCTATATTTAAGCTGTTCGGGCTGGTAATAGCAAACACAGGAGCCGTATTGTCTATGTCAAAACTGCGGGCAACCGTGTCAGAAGAGTGTCCAGAGGCGTCGTTGGCAATCACGCTTACTTCGTACGTGCCATCGTAAAACTGCCAGCCGTTTCTGTCGTCATAGTCACTGTTGCTGAGGTCATACGCGTTCACTTCGATTGACCAGCTTGCGCCGTCTTCGGAAATCGTCGCATATCCAAGGCTTGTGCTTTCCGTGTCGCTCGTGTTGCGGATGGTAACGGGAATGGAGCTCACGGCGATGTCATCGGAACAGGTGCCGCTTAACGTAAATGTGCCGCTCACAACATCGTCGGCGGACGGCGAAGTAATGGCGATTTTTGGAGACTCGGTGTCGACCGCGCTTCCTAAGCCGACGTTGTCGCTACAAGAATCAAAACTGAATAAAAAGCATAAAGAGGCAAGCACAGCTGTGATACCACCAAGAGCAAAAGACCTTTTCACATTTTTAAGCATAGTTACGTTTCTCCTTTGCTTATTGTAAATGCACTTAGTTTAAAAACTCTGTAAACACTTATAAAAGCACTTTCAGAAATCGCTTTTTGGCCCTTGCGGCACATTATTTTGCTCTCACGCGGCAGCAGGTAAAGCTGCCGCTGGAATCTAGCTGCTCTTTTTGACTAAATAATCCTTGTGACCGGCTGCTTCAAGCTTGTTTTTTGTCGCTCCAAGCGCGCTGTCGGTAACATTTTTAATCACAACGCGCGTCACGCTATCGGTCTTCTGGAAGTACACGTCCGTAAAGCCCGCCTTTAAAAGGCTCTGCGCAAGCTCGTTAGCATATTCGCGCTTCGTAAACGAGCCTACCTGAATCACGTACACGGCGGGAGCTGTCGTCTGCTCACGCACGCGCTCTTCGCTGGCGGCGGCCGGCGTTTTTTGGGCTGTGCTTGCCACCACCGGCTGTGCAGATGCAGCGTTTGCGGTAGCAACACTCTGCGCCGTGTTTTCGCCTAAGCTGATAATCTCAATGCGCACGTTTGCCGTGCCACTTGAAAGCATGTCAAGCTGATAGGCCGCCGCCTTTGACAGGTCAATTTCGCGCCCAGCAACAAACGGCCCGCGGTCATTCACGCGCACATTCACCGAATGTCCGTTTGCCAGATTTGTGACGCGGAGCACGGTGCCGAACGGCAGTGTTTTGTGAGCACAGGTGTAATCATTCATATTAAAGATTTCACCACTTGCCGTAGGTCTGCCGTTAAATTTTTCGGCATAGTAAGAGGCGTGTACGTTTGCCTTATAGATTGAAGCAAATGCAAAAGACATAAGCGCACATGCGCAGGTTAAAATAAATCGTTTCATAGCTCTAGTATCGGCTGTTTTAAGATGAATGTAAGCAGTATTTTGCTGACTGTGCAAGACGAACGCATTTTGGTATAGTAGCGCCGTTAAAACAGCTACAGCGGGAGAATCTGCCATGGAAAAAGACATTGTAAGCAGTGAAGGCAACGCACTGTTTTTAGATAGTGCGCTGAGTGCAGACGCATTCGGAAAGATTAAGACGCAAAAGGAATACGGCGTGCTTGCGACCGTCCATGCTGACCGAATCGTTTCGTTTGAGCCGTGGATTTTTGACGGCACTGCGCGCAGAAGAGCAGGCGAACAGGCAGAAACAGTCTGCTACCAGGGAAGCTTTAGCGGAAAAACGCTTTTAAGCCTGCTTAACGTATCGAAAGCAGATGCGTGCAACGCCGCGCTCCTTACCTACACGGTCTGCGCACGCGCCATTTTAGAAGAACGCACGCTTCCCGCCGTCGGCGCAGGTGGCATTATTGTCGGCGCACCAGACGCAGACGGCAGCACGCAGCTGCTTTTTTTGCCAGAGGAGCAATTTGAGCGCGCTTCACGCAATCACGGAGAAGCAGTCTATGCGAGCGTACAGGGCGCTTGGGTCAACAGAACGCTTTCAGGCGCGGCAAGCACGACCTTTACCTGCGCCGCTGTTATCTACTGCGCGCTTTCTGGCGCCGTTGCGTTTCCCGCGCGTGACAGCACGGAGCGCACTGCAGATTTTTTTGACAAGAACTTTATCCCGCTTGAGCTGCTTGTCGAGGGGCTTTCTGCTGACGTTATGAGCGCAGTACACAGTGCGCTTTCCATGCAGGCAGATTTGCGCGTGCTTCCCGGTGAAAAACGTTCGCTTGCAAAGCAACAGGCGGGAATCCAGACACAGCGCAAAAACGCAATCCAGGCTTTTTTCAGCGCCGACATTGCAGGCGCGTTGCAGGCAGTTGCGAGCACAGAACATGCTGCTACGAGCACAAACAGTGGTGCAAGCGGTAGCACGAACGCTGGCACGGACGGCGCAGGCGTTGCCTCGGACAGCGCTGGCACGGACAGCACACGCACTGGCGAAAACAGCGCATGCGCTGGCGCACGCACGCTCGAACGCACCACGTCCCCGAGTGCAGCGCCAACGCTTGCAGAAAAACGCGCTGCATGGCAAAAACGGCAGGCGCGCCTCATAAAACGACGCCGCTTTGTACGCAGGAACCGCACATCGCTTATCGTCGCCACGTGTGTTACCGTCGGCGCAATCCTCTTTGTCACATCCTTTGTTAAAGAAAACCAGACGCTTGCCACCTCTCAGGGGCTTACCTCGCGCCAGACGGTAGAAACGCTCTACACCGCCGTGCACCACGCCGACGCCTCTACCTTAAAAGAGGTTTCTTCGGGCTTAAGCAACATGCTGACCGTTGTCAGTAGCTTTTACGTCACCAATAAGGAGCGGCAGGCAGTTAATCAGCAGGGAGACACGCTTACACCGGCAGAATGGCTCTTTTTTAAGAATACGAGCGACTTCTGGCAGTACGGGCTTACGCAGCTGTATGTCGACGGAACCGCCGCTGACAGCTCCTTCCCCTACCCGTGCCGCAAGGATAAGCCCGCGCCGCTGACAAGCGAAAACGGCATAACGCTTACTAAGGGCGTTACGGCGCATCATACCGTGCGCTACAACCTTATCCACACCGACAGCTCCGAGCAGCTTTTTGTTGAACGCTGTACCGACGCCGTAACGGTTACCTGGTCGGGAAAGCGCTGGCGTGTTACGCATGTCGAAAGCTCGTCCGAGCAGGAGGCAGTAAAGCTTAAGCCGTTCCGCGCTGACTATGCAGCGGCGCTTGAGGCTACAGAAAACGATATTCTAAAAGCGGTGCAGTCTTTACGCTCGCGCTACGACTGGCTGCCGACTGACGCCGAGATTTCAGCAGGCGCACAGGCAATTGCAGAAAAATACAACGTAAGCGCCGCACAAGCGTTTTTGACAAAAGATTAAAAAATGTCATATTGACAGCGTATGCCGTAGTCGCTACACTTTGCACAACAGTTACGAGGCGAGGTTTTTATG
>CALAEZ010000329.1 GCA_937891125.1 uncultured Treponema sp.
GGTAGGTGACGCTGCAACTACCAATGTAGATATTACCCCCTACTTCAGCTTAGTCTTTACCGACAGCGACGGGAATCGTCAGGATGTTTTGACAAAATACACGCTTACCGCTACAAGTGCAGTAACCGATGTAAAGAGCACTAGTGACATTCTGTATATCCAGAAAAAGTACACTCTCAACGCTACACTTACCTACAAGTTCCTTTCTGGCCTTAGCACGCAGGAAGGCTCTCTTTCTGTGCAGGCAAATCCTATTGCCCTTGCATCAGGAAATGCTGCCCGCAGTGTAACAGCCGGTAGCTACAGCATAGTAGAAAGTGACGGTATCTATAAGATTTCGACACCGGCTACAAGTTTGATTGGTGTAGGTTTTTCAACTATTAATTCGACCGCAGAGCTATCAACAGGAACCTCAGCTCTTGGCACATTAAAACTGGGAGTTGCCACTAACCAGGTGATTCCTGCCGGTACAAAAATTGGCACTGGAAAAGCCGGTACGACAGATGTAGACCTGTATGCAGCCCAAGATACAGATGCAGACGTTGGTACGATAACAGTTATCGTTCATACTAGCGATTCATCTCTGTCAGCAAGCCTGTCTAAAATCAGTAACTTTGTGATAAGTTATATTCCTGATGAAACTACAGATATCACTGTAACATCAGATGCTGGTTCTGAAATGCGCATACCTCATTACGGAGAAAATTTCACGGATGTAACCGACCCAACTACGGTATTCTATAGCAAAAATGCAAGCGGTGGTCTATCCATTGCAACCGATATTGCTATTGACGGAAACTATCTTTCTTTCTACAGCGGTAACACAAATGGAAAAAACAGAACTGCACATCTGATTGAAAGTCTTATTTCAGCACCTACAAGTGGTAGTTACTACGTGGAATTTGATGCTGCACTCTACGGCGAGGCTAACTATGCATCTGAGCTTGCAATTTATACCACAACACCAGACGATGATTCCTATGTAAGCGATTATCTCTTTTCGATAAAGACACCGGCCTTAGGCAAAGGCACCGGCGCAAATGCGACATGCACTATCAATGGCAGCACAACAACATCGGTTACGATGGCGCTTGGGTACGCACGAAGTGGCTATGTAAGTACACCAGACTGGTACCATTACAAGCTCTATGTAGATATTGCCTCATCTACGGCAACCATGACGATTACCACGACTTCTGGAGATACGTTATTTGAAGAAGCATTATCTACTTCAACTTCAAGCTATGCATTTAAGGGTATAAATTTCTACACCAAAAGCCAATTTGTAGATCCGATATGCATCGACAACATTGCAATCTACACACCGATTGCAACTGAGTAGTCACCGAGAACGTCTGACGGATGGTTGCAAGGTCGTTCGTCAGACCTATACTAGATTTTTCATAACAGGAGACTGTACATGAAGTTATATAAAAATAGAAAAGCGGCGCTTGCGCTTACCGCAGCCCTTACTGGAGCTGTGTTTGTATCCTGTAGCGACCAAGACTTTTCAAATTTACCCGACACAAGCGTTTCCCAGGTGGGACGCCTGGCTGTAAGCGGCTCACTGTATGATGACACAGATGTGGACGAGGATGTTTCTCTTACACTGACGCTTTCCGGCACGTCATTCTTGAAAGCGATTCCATCTGGAACCGACCTTACGCCTTTTATTTCCGTATATGCGAAAACTGCGGAAAAAGGGATTTACGATGCGGTAGCTGCAACAAAAGTTGTTGCAGCTGCTGACATTGCAGCTGAGGCTACAAGTGCTCAGGTAATGGCGAGCATGGTATCCACTATTTCAGGAGATGCACTGGAAGACAATGTTTCTGGCTCTTTTTATGTGACCGTAAAGGGCGACAAGCTTTCTGGTGGCACTGCTGTAGCAGGCTCTGGTGGCAACCTTGAGTTGGGCGCAAGCCCGGTAAGTGGTGCTATTGCAATAACACGCACAGGTGGCTCTTCATCAGCAGTTTTCAATATTGATTTTAGCGGAAAGCTTGCAGGCTATGACTTTGCCGGTACTAAGGATGATATTTCTGTTGAAGATGTAGATATTGACCGAAACAGTGTAGACCATGTTTCTCTTATCGTAACAGCGGCCGAAGCAACTGGTAACGGTGTAAAAGTAACTGTAAGCGGAAACGCAGTTTCAACCCTCACTGAGCAGGGACGCGTTGCCTTTACGATTCCCTACAGCGCAATTACAAAGAACGAAACAGCCTACGCTGAAAGCGGTTCTAAGACATTTGTTTCTTCAAAGGGAACTTACATGCTTACCGGTGTAGAAGCAACGGCAGATGACATTTCTGCCACCGGCTATGGAACAGTTGCTGCTACGGTAACAACAGATTCTATAACCATCTCCTTAAGTGATGACGTTACTTTCAATACCAATGCTACCGCAGACGAAGCACTGACTGCTATTTCATACGATAGTAATGGCAACATTTCCACAATTGTGCCGTCCTTTACAGACTGGTCTGTCAGCGGAAATAAGGCAACGTTCAAGCTTGCTATTTCAAAAGATCTTGCATCAAGTGATGAAGATTTCACGGGCTCTGTTACACTCTCCATTAACGGAAGTGCAACATCACTCAATGATGCAGGTACAAGCATTCCTGTCCGCATTGCATTGGAAGAACATGGCGCTGAGACACCTGCAGCTGCAACAGTCAGCTATGCACTTAACTACAAGAGTTACCTTGCCATGCCAAATCCTGCTGACATTGTAACAGTATCAACTGATACAACGGCAACGGTTCTGTATACAAATGTAAACCTCGGCGCTTACGGAAAGTCTTTCGCAGCTGTTGCAAAAGATGCTGTCGTTGCAGAAGGAACAATCGGGGAAACGGCAGTGACAGCAAAAGCAATTGCAGCTGCAAGCGCAGGTTCAGAAAGCATTCCGGTTGCAATTACATACACCGGAACCGCTCCTACTGGCGGTACCGAACTGACAGTTCCCGCTGTACTTGTTTCTGACGGAAATGCTGTAACAATCAAACAGACAGACGCGCGGCATTTAGTGCAGCTCGCCTTTATCCAAGACTACGAAAGCGCCGAAAGCGCCGCCGATACCGGCTGGGGCGTTTATGTAAACACGTTTGCAAGTACCACTCGTGGTACCGTTACGCTTGGCACTGACAACACCAAGTATTTTGCGGGCGAATATCATTCAGAAACAGGTAATAACGGCTGCTTCTTTACATCTGGCACCTCTGCAACAGCTAACAGCTTGTACGACGTAGCAACCGGTACTGATTTTGTACTCTCGTTCGATGCAGTACTTCCGGTAAACAGCAGTGCAACTTCAGGCTTTGGCGTGTCAAATGCCGCAGGCTACCTACTTACAACGAGCAATAACCCACAGGGCTGCGGGCACACCGTTGCAAATTCGCTCCTGTGGCTGCAGGAAAAAGCAACCAGTAGCACGGTCTGGACAATTAATGCAGACTCTACACAGACGCTTGACCTTGACGGCTCTACCTGGTACCGCTTTATTATTAAACGAGTAGCAAGTACTACCAGTCTTAAGGTGATTAACCTTGATGATAACAGCGTTATCTTTGATGACGCCATCACCAGCACCACAAGCGGCGGTCTTGGTCAGATTGCGTTCTCATCAAATAAAAACACTGGAACATTCAAGTTTGACAACGCATACGTGCTAAAAGCAAACTAAGAGCGTAACAGTCTTAGCAGCTTTTTAAAGCTTTGTACTCGCAGGATAGGAACAAGCCTACCCTTGCGGGGAGCTTAAAAACAAAAAAATGCGCTCTGTAGGCAATAGTGCTTACAGGGCGTTTTTTTTTGAATAAACTCCTGAATTATCTGATTATTAAATAGTTCAAAATCTACAAGATATTCATCATTTTCTTCATTTTTCAATAAGAATCAGTGTTTTCATAATTTAATATAGTAGAAGCGGGTACCTTAAAAAAGGAGGCTGCTTTTTCCAATTGAACAGGACTAAGTCCTAACCGACCTTCGCATAATCTATCCAAATCTAGGCTAGAAAAAATTAAGTGTTTCACAAAAAGCAGTTCGAAGTTTATTATCTTCTAAATGAGAATCAACAAAATATCCAATATTTCTAAAATTTTTCATGGTATCCAACTGTCAAAGCTGTATAGTAGTCTATCATAATCTGCTAAAATTTATCAAAGGCGGCGAATTGTCAAGCCAAGTGCAATGATTTTGGATAGAAAACCTCAAACGATGTAATCTGGCCGGTTCAAGCTTGTCTGGAGTTTTTTTTTATCCAGCAGATGATTTTTTTGTATATGTATGGTATAATGGGTAGCGAAATCAAGGAGGCATAGAAATGCTTGCAACTGCAAAAGGATATTACAATGGTTCTCAGATTGTGCTGGATTCTCCTGTGCAATTTCAGCGTGGGCAAGAAGTAATTGTTACATATACAATAATTCGCTCAACTCAAAAGAAAAATAATCAAAATGCTCTTGTAGATTCTCTTGTAGGCGCAATTCCCAACAAAGGAAAATCGCTTGAAGAATATCGTTCGGAAAGGTTAAAAAAATATGCAAGTGTTGATTGATACAAATAATAGTCCTCGATGTTCTTTTAAACAGAGCAGATTTTGTTCAAAATGCAGTAAAAATACTCAAAATACCAGAGAATTCTGTACAAAAATACGTATCAGCTTCAGCAATAACTGACATTTATTACATTGCCCGCCAAGAAATAAAAGACAAGGCAGAAGTAAAAAACGTGCTAAAGAATTTGCTGCAAATCATACATGTTTCTGATGTATCTGAAAACAATATTTTAACTGCGTTGAATTCTGATTGGACTGATTTTGAAGATTGCGTTCAAAATGCCGTTGCAGAATCACATGATTATGCTGCAATCATTACAAGAAACAAAAACGATTATAAGAAATCGAATTTAAAAGTATTTTCTCCTGCGGAATTCTTAGAAGAAATTGCTAAATCCGAGGACGAAATCGCAGGACTCTAAGGGGGAGTGTACCGATAAAAATTATGCAGCTACTAGTTGCTCTGGCAAGTAAATCTGTTTGAAAAACGCCAGGTAATTCCGTTGTCAATGTAGCCTCCAAACAGGTAACACGCCCCGCTTTACCGTTCTGCGGGGATTTTTTTGTAAGCAAAACAACGCGCCCTGTAGGCAATAGTACTTACAGAGCGCGTTTTGTGTTTGCGGTGGCGGTGAGGTTTATCAGCTACTGCAACTGCATGATTTCATTTTGTGAAAGTCCCGTAG
>CALAEZ010000330.1 GCA_937891125.1 uncultured Treponema sp.
CATCACAAGCGGCGTAGCTCATCTGCATAAAATGAACATACCAAGCTCTATGCCCCCTGCGCAGTAAAAGTAAGAAAAAAAACGTGACGCTATTTTTTTTCTTACTACTTCCACATACTTTTTCTTTTATATAAAATGAGAAAAAAATCTAAAAAAAAGGAATTCGAGATGATTGTAAAAGAAAAAACAGTAATATTAAAAAATGGAAAAGAAGCTATTTTTAGAGCGTGCAACATAGAAGAAAGCCAGGAACTATTGCTTTTAGTAAAAGACTGTGCATCTGAAACTGATTTTACGCTTCGCTCAGAAGACGAAGTAGACACAGACACATGGGACTTGGCACTCTTATGATTTCCTATGCAGAAGAATGAGCCCGCTCTCTTGGTTTTGAGCAGCTTGAACTGGATATTTTTAGCACAAATGAAAGAGCCCCTGGATATTTTATATTCGCTATAGGAAGGAGAAAAAAATGGACTATCAGGACATAAATGCACAGACTATTGACCGTTGGATAAAAGACGGCTGGGAATGGGGAAAGCCGGTTACCCACGAGCTTTACGAAGCTGCGGTGCGTGGTGAGTGGAACATAAAACTTACGCCTACAAAATTTGTTCCGCACGAATGGTTTGGCTCTCTTAAAGGCAAAAAGCTTTTGGGGCTTGCAAGCGGTGGCGGACAGCAAATGCCGATTTTCTCTGCCCTTGGAGCTATCTGCACAGTGCTTGACTATTCTAAAGAGCAAATCAAAAGCGAAGAGCTTGTGGCAGAGCGAGAAGGCTACAAAATAAACATAATCTGCGCCGACATGACAAAACCGCTTCCCTTTGCAGACGAAAGCTTTGACATAATCTTTCATCCGGTTTCAAACAGCTATGTTGAAGACGTTCGCCCCATCTGGAAGGAATGCTATCGCGTTCTAAAAAAAGGTGGCATTTTGCTTTGTGGCTTAGATAATGGAATAAATTTTATTTTTGACGATGAAGAAAAAATGCTCTGCACTTCGCTTCCGTTTAATCCGCTTAAAAATCCTGAGCAGATGAAGCAGCTTTCGGAACAAGACTGTGGCGTGCAGTTTTCGCACACCATAACCGAGCAAATCGGCGGACAGCTGGAGGCAGGCTTTACACTCACCGCGCTTTACGAAGACACAAACGGTAAAGGCCGCCTTCACGAAATGAACATTCCAAGCTTTATCGCAACCTGCGCAGAAAAGCGATAAAAAATCAGAGAAAAAAAATGGTAGAAATCATAAAAGCAAACGAAAACGACATAGAAGACCTTATGAGCATTCGCCTTGAAATGCTCCGCGGCGTAAATGGTATGAGCGAAAGCGAGGACTTTAGCCAGACGCTCGTGGACTCTTCGCGCGACTATTTTTTACATGGAGAGCAAACAACGCTTCTTGCAAAAGACGGAGAGCGAGTAATTGGCTGTGCTTCAATCAGCTACATTTGGATTATGCCCACATTCAGCCACCCTACAGGAAAGCGAGCGCACTTGATGAATGTGTATACCGCGTCCTCATACAGAAGGCAGGGGCTCGCCCGCCGCATGGTCAAAATGCTTATAAAAGAGGCTCGGGAGCGTGGCTGCACCGAAATCAGCTTGGACGCAACAGAAGAAGGCCGCCCGCTTTACAAGGCACTTGGCTTTGTTGAAAACTCAGAGGGAATGTGCTTGGCGCTTTCCGTGTTATCGAGCCTCCGAGAGCCACCCCTGCTGCACAGCCAGCAAGCCAGGAGGCAACAGCAACAGGTAAGGCAACAACTTTACCGACCGCAGTAACGACTGCCGATGTTATGCAGGAATCTGCTTTTGCCGAAAGCGTAATGTCTTTTCGGCTTTCTAGCTGCACCGTGTCTTTTGCAATGACATGCACCTGCTTTCCGTCTGGAGAAAACAGATTGGTAATTTCGCTCTTTGTCCTTGTCTCCGCAATTTCGCTTTTGGTAAAGGGCTTATGGTAAACGGCATATTCTGGGTCAATCCGTGCCGCATCCCTTGCTTCCTTTGCATTTGCAATACTTTCCGGGACATCTGGGGCAATAAGCGTGAAATAATCAAATGCATCAGGCCCGTCAATATCAAACATCAGCGCAGCCGGAAACATTCCCGTGCCGATGCCAAAAACAAGGCCATACCCCACATTGCCAATCGCATACCCAGCGCATTTTATCAAGCTGAATACACCAGATTTTGTAATTACGAGCGGTCGCCTAAAAAGCGCATAGCCTGTGTAGGGGATGTCTATCGTACTTTTCACCTGAGCTTCGCGCACGGTGGTAAGCGCATACGCATCCGCTACAGGCTGCAAGTCAGCCGGTATGTCTGCTTCCCAGTTATGCTCATCGGCCATTTCTCCGTCAACGCTTTTGTATTCAGCGCTCGAAACAAGCCTTTCGTTCTCATAATAGTCAACATGCTCGGTCGTATACACATGCGTCGTAGCGCAAGAAAGCGCAAGCAGCGAGCAGAAAACGATCGCCAGCGCAGAAAAGGCCTTGTACATACCGCCAGACCTATCTGCTGTCAGTGTAAGCTCCGACGCTGATGCCCTCTGGAGCGTTCTTTACCTCCGCATACTTCTGTCCAATTAACATAGAGGGGCTTTTTAAAAGTTAAGATCCTTGCTATAATGAA
>CALAEZ010000331.1 GCA_937891125.1 uncultured Treponema sp.
TCCTCTTCCGTGCGCTCAAACGGCGTGTCGCCACTAAATTTGGTACCGCCGCCACTTCCTGCAAAAATAAGCGAATCGTGAAACACCATGCCGTTTTCAACCGAAATGTCAGCTGCCTCAAGCTCGCTCAAGAATTCCGGCTCGTCACAGTTACCGATTACCGCATAGACAGACTCATGCTTTTTTACGAGCGTTTCAAGCGCGGGCTTTCCTGTCTCTGCATGATTAAACTTTGCAAAATCGCCGCCGAACAGCACCGCATCAGCGCGCGCAAACTCATCTGCAAGCTTTTCGACGTTTGCCGTGTCTCCGTGCATATCAGAAATGATTAAAAAACGCATATTACAGCTCCTCCATCGCTTTGCGTAACGCCTGCATCTGTTCTGGCGTGCCAATAGTAATGCGAAGATAGTCTTCTATACCGCTGGTGGCAAAGTGACGCACTAAAATTCCTTTTGCTTTTATGGCACGATACATGTCTTCGCCATTTTTCGGCTTACCAAGCGCCGCATCCATCTTTTTGGCAAACACAAAATTCGTCTTACTCGGAATGACGTCCCAGCCCTTTTCCTGCAAGAACGCAGTAAACGAGTCGCGCTCACGCGCTACGGCCTTAGCACACGCAACGTAGTAGCCGACATCCTTACAGGAAGCAATGCCCGCCTGCTGTGCCATAAAATCAACCGGAAAATGGTTAAGCGAATTTTTTACGGTGGTCACCGCATTGATAAGTTCAGGACTTGCCACAAGGTAGCCTAAACGAAGACCGGCGCCGCACATGCTTTTGCTAAAGGTGCGCACGACAACCAGATTCGGAAAATCGGCAAGCAGCGGAATTGAGCTTTCGCCACCAAAATCAACATACGCTTCATCAACGACAAATACACGGTCGCGCGGCGCCTTTTCAAGCAGCGCACGCACCTGATTGCGCGTTAAGCCCCTGCCGGTCGGCGCATTCGGGTTTGCAAAAATCATGCTGGTGTCGTGCGCATTTGCAGCAGAAAGCATTGCCTCTGTGTTGAGCGACCAGTCATCGTTTAACGGAACGCGCTCAAGTGGAATCTGGTAAAAGCCCGCATACACAGGATAAAAGCTGTACGTAAATGTGGGTAACACCAGCGGGCGGTCGCTGTTAAAAAACGCATAAAACACAAAGCTTAGCACTTCATCGCTTCCGTTACCGCAGTAAATCATGTCGCTCGTAACCGCAAACGGAATGCGGTCAGCACTGTCGGGCGCACAGGTACTGCCAGAGCCATTTTTCTTGCCGCCGTCAGTATGCGTACGGCAGAGCACGCCGCCCGTTTCATTAAGCATGGTAGCAATTGCTTCACGCAATGCAAGCGAATCAGGATCTGGATACAGTCCCAGCCGTGCACGCTGTTTTTTTGCGGCTGCCACCACTGCCTTTTGCACTTGTGGCGACGGCGGATACGGATTTTCGTTTGCATTTAATTTTATATAGGGGCGGTCTTTCGGCTGCTCCCCCGGAACATACGGATGCAAATTTTTCATTCGCTCTGCAAGCATTTTTTTGAACTCCCATAGCGCCCGGCGATTTTTGACGAGATACCTTGCGCACTGTGCCGTATTTTACGCTTTAAAAGTGGTAAATGCAATGGCAATTGCAGTAAGCGCGCGCGAATGGTATTATAGCGTATGTTTGAAATTGAGTTAAAGGCTCATGTACAAAATCGGCAGACGGTCATTACACAGATAGAACGCTTTGCGCACTTTTTAGGCGCGGTACATAAAAGCGACACCTATTACCAGCACGGTGACGGGAAAAAATGTCGGATCCGAAAAGAGGTTCCCTTTACAGCGCCAGAGCTTACAACGCCGCCAGACGTAAAAGCTGCCCCTTCTTTTTATTTTACCTACAAGAAAAAAGAGCTCCGTGCCGATGAAGCAGGAGTCGCAACCGAAGTAAATGACGAAAAAGAATGTACGCTCTCTGACTGTGCCCCGATTGAAAGCTATTTGCGTGATAACGGTTTTTCGGTTGCACTCACCAAAGAAAAAAGCGTGCTCGGCTGGCAGTATGAGCGCGTCCATATAGAGCTCTGCACGGTACCGCCGCTTGGCGACTTTTTAGAGCTTGAAACCTTTGCAGAAGCAGACGATGAAGCAACGACCGAAAACGCAAAACAGCAGCTTACCGCGGTGCTCAAAAAAGCGGGGCTACGCGAAGCAGACATTGAAAACCGCTACTACAGCGAGCTGCTCAGGAAAGCGCAAGGGGAAAACTATGTTTGACAGAAGCGTATACAAAAAAAATGCACGTGCACAACTGCGTCACCGCCATACATGGCCGGTGCTTATCACGCTACTTTCACTTTTACTGAGTGCCTGCATGGCAACGCCGCTACTCACCAGCGCACGCACTGAAATCCACACGAGCTACAACGCTCTTTCGGGAAGCCTTTCGCTATCACTGCTTGCATGGGTGCTTTCGGTAAGCGTAAACGGCATACTCGCTGTGGCAAACGCAAGCATGTACCTACAGCTTTTACGAGCAGACCGCACGGCAGATTTTAATCTGTTTCTGTCTGGACTTACTTCCTGGCTTCGCGCAAGCGCTGGCGCACTCTGGTTTACCCTGTGGACAAACCTGTGGGGGCTGCTCTTTATTATTCCGGGCATTGTAAAAGCAATTTCCTACTCACAGATGTTCTTTTTGCTTGCAGAATACAAGAGCCTCAGTCCCGCAAAGGCCATGCGCATAAGTAAGATTCTGACGCAAGGCCACAAAACAGATTTATTTGTACAAGGCGTAAGCTTTTTAGGTTGGATGCTCGTGGGCGTTTGCACCTGCGGAATTTTCTGGCTTTGGCTGCTTCCCTACATGCAGATGACATTTGCAAACAGTTATAAAGCGCTTAAAAATGAAGCGCTTGCAAGCGGCAGGATTTTTCCAGCCGATTTTGCGCAGTAAAGGATACCGTTTATGAAACAAAATGCAAAAAAAGGATTCATTGTATTGTGTGTGCTCGTAGCAGTGGCTGCTGTATCGCTTATACACCCACTCCGCACTCGTTCTGCAAGCACGCGTGAAAGCCGGCAGCCGCCCGCGCATAAGAAAGGCACGATTGCGGAGCTTCACATTACCGGCGTCATCACCGAAGCAGGGCAAACCTACAACCAGAAATGGCTTATGGATACCATTGCAGAGCTTACCGAAGACAGCAGAAACCGCGCCATCATGCTGTATATCGACAGCCCCGGCGGCGCAGTGTACGAAGCCGATGAGGTCTATCTTGCGCTTCTCAAGTACAAGGCAAAAACAAGCCGTCCTGTCTACGCATATATGGCACACATGGCAACAAGTGGCGGCTACTACATTGCATGCGCCGCCGACAAGATTTTTGCTAACCGAAACACGCTCACTGGCTCTATCGGCGTGATTGCCAATCGTTTTTTGGACTTGACGGCAGTTCTTTCAAAGCACGGCATTAAAAGCGAGACCATCTACGCCGGCCGCAACAAGACCATGGGCAGTTTTGACCAGCCCGTGACCCAGGAGCAGCGGGAAATCATGCAGGCTGTGGCCGACGAGTGCTACCAGCAGTTTACAGCCCTGGTGGCCGAGAACCGCCGCCTGGAGCTTGACGCCGTCAAGGAACTGGCTGACGGCCGCATCTACACGGCTCTACAAGCAAAAGCCCGGGGGCTGGTGGACGACATTGCCACTTTCGACGATGCAGTGGACATGCTTAAAGAGCAGCTTTTCGGCAGCAAGGACGCAAAGGCTTCTGTGCGCAAGTACGAGCCCAAGAAGAAGCGCAGCC
>CALAEZ010000332.1 GCA_937891125.1 uncultured Treponema sp.
GACGTGTGCTCTTCCGATCTTGGGGCATAGACAAGGCAAAGAGCGACGACCTTTTCTTAAAGGAAAAGAGAGTGTATGAGTTAAGCCAGATTGAAGCCGGAATGCCCAAAGTTCAGCCGTATCAGGTGCCGTTCCGCCTCTTAACAACGCTCCTGCAGACGTATTCCGGCGACATTGACGCGGTCATTAAATCGCTTGGAGACGTAAAGCCGGAACAGGAAGAGACGCTCCGCCGCCGCTGCGTGTGCGCATGGAACTGGATTAAGGACTGTGCGCCCGACCACGCGCCAGACATGTGCTTTTCTCTGCGAAAGGAAGGAAGCCGCGCTTCTCTCGTTCCAGAAATGGCAGCAGCTGTTAAGAAAGTGCTTACGGACGTCGTGCCGGTTATCGACACCTTTACGACCGACAAAGAGTGTCAGGAAGCGATTTACGCTGTTGCAGCCAGTCTCGGCCTTGACGCTAAGCAGCTCTTCCTGGCTCTCTACAACGCGCTTATCGGAAAAGAGCAGGGACCGCGTCTTGGTGGCTTTATGCGCATCATCGGAAAAGAACGCTTAACATCGCTTTTAAGCAGCGTTGACGCAGTGAGCGCAGAAAAATTAGCTTCAAAAGCTTCCGCTAAAAAGCTCACTCCGGCAGAAATCGATAAGCTTCCGCCTGCAGAGCGCTTTAATCTGCGCGTTGTATTAAAGGTAAGCCGCATTGAAAAAGTCGAGCAGCATCCGGGCGGAACCATGCTCTACATTTTGACGCTGAACACCGGCGACGAAGAGCCGCGCCAGATTGTAAGCTCAATCGTGCCGTTCTATAAGCCGGAAGAGCTGCTTGGAAAGAATATCGTGCTTGTATACAACTTAAAGCCCGCAAACTTCCGCGGCGTGCGCAGTAACGGCATGCTCCTGGCGGCAAGCGACCCGGAAAAAGATCCGCACGACACTTGCGAGGTGATTTTCGCTCCGCAGTTTGAAGTGGGCACAATCTTAGAGCCGGAAGGCTTTGACGTTCCTTGCGACGTTGCAGACTTCTGCTATGTTAAGCCGGATAAGTTCTTTGAGCTTCCGCTTGCCGCAAAAGACGGCATTGTAGAGCTTGACGGAAAGAAGATTGGTGCTGCCGGAAAGTTCCTGACGGTAGAAACATACAAAAACGGGTCAATACATTAGCATAAAAAATCGACGTCCGTGTCGATTTTTTATGTGACGGTAGCAAGCTACTGTCCGTGCATTAGTTCTGCCCGCGCGTCTGATAATTCTCTGACAAAAGTCCTACTTACTTTTGTCAGGAGTCCTCCTTACTTTTAACGTTACCCATTGCGTGTGGCGCATGAAAAAAGACTATAGGGGCAAATGTCGAGTTTCTGCATAATTTAAGAAAATGTGTTCGCTACCAGAAAAGTGCGGGTAGCTCCGGCAGGTCAGGCAGGCGGCGGTCAGGTTTCGGCATCTACGCTGTATATAGTGTACAGATTACGAAACGCACGAGCGTAGCTAGCGTGCGGTCGTGACGTAGCGTTCGGAATGACGCTGTTAAGCAAACTTATTGGTCATCCCCTTGAACCTATAGGGAAAAGCTCCTTTTTCCGCTTGTGCTTTCATGCTTTTTTCTGCTATTATACGCTTCTGTCAGTTCGAAACCATCCTGACATAAATCAAAACTAGGAGCAAACACTATGCGCACAGACGCAGAATTAGCGGGCGTAACCTTGCTTGGCGAAAGCAAAACCAAGTATCCTACGACCTACGCGCCGGAAGTCTTAGAGCGATTTCCGAACAAGCATCCGGGAAATGACTACATGGTCACCTTTAACTGCCCGGAATTCACTTCTTTGTGTCCAAAAACAGGACAGCCCGATTTTGCCCAAATCAAAATCAACTACATTCCTGACGGCTATCTTGTGGAATCAAAGTCATTAAAACTTTATCTGTTTTCATTCCGCAATCATGGCGACTTTCATGAAGACTGCGTAAACATCATCATGAAAGACTTGGTGAAATTGCTTGAGCCAAAATATCTTGAAGTTGAAGGCATTTTTACGCCACGCGGCGGCATTTCTATTTACCCGTTTGCAAATTACGCAAAGCCCGGTAGTGAATACGAAGCCAAAGCAAAAGACCGCCTGTTTGCAGCGGTAGACAAAAGAGCGTAACGCAAGCGGCAGTTTACACTTCTATTCTTTTTTTTACTTTTTCTCACACTGTAGGAGCATATTTTTATGAACGAATTATTGATGATTTTATCTGTGCCGGTTTATTTTGGCGCATTGGTGTTGTTTTTCCGCCTGTTTGGAAAGCACGGTCTTTTTGCATGGACGGTTATCTGCACGATTGCCGCAAATATCGAAGTGCTGATTTTGGTGCACGGCTTTGGCATGGACACTACGCTTGGAAACGTGCTTTTCGCTTCCTCTTTTCTTGCAACCGACGTTATGAGCGAGCTTTTTGGCAAAAAAGAAGCGAACCGCTGCGTAAAAATCGGCATTGCCTCAAACATCAGCTTCATCATCATTTCGCAAAGCTGGTTCCTGTTTGTGCCGTCGGCCGCGGACACGATGGCAGAGCCGATCCGCACGGTGTTTGCAAACACGCCGCGTGTCATGCTTTCAAGCCTTGCCGCCTACGTTATCTGCGAAATGTACGATGTCTGGGCATATCACCACATCTGGGCGTGGTCAGAAAAACGCTTTGGCTCAAAGCGCGCATTTTTGTGGCTGCGCAACAACGGCTCAACGCTTGTAAGTCAGCTGATTAACGTGCTTGCATTTAACCTGCTTGCGTTTGCCGGCGTGTTTGAATGGAGCATAATCGTGCAGATTCTGATTTTCGGCTACGCAATCTTTATTGTAACGTCGCTTTTAGACACGCCGTTTTTGTACCTTGCGCGCGCTGTTGCCGATAAGCACCCGGAGTTGGTAGCGCGCTCATAAAATTTATGCCACGCGTGCACTGCTCGCGCGTTCTGTGCATACAAACAGTGCGCGCTACAAATGCTCCGCACGCTTGCGTGCGCACGAGCCGAATGCCTACCAGATGGTGTCGAGCGTGCCTGCATCTAATAGATGGGGCGTTCCGTTTGGCTCGCTTACAAGTATGCCTTTTGCCGTCTGATTAAACGGCGTTGCCGGTGACACGCGCACGCTGCTTTTGTGACGCACGGTAAGCGAGCTATCAAACACGGCGGCATAGCACGTGCCGCTTTCTTCAATAAGTGCATACCAGCCGCCTGCTGTCTGCACCAACGGCGAGCTTTCGGAAAGCAACGCATCGCTTTGTTTTGCAATTTCCAGCGTTTCCGGGTCGATTAAGCACAGTCGGCAGCCGCCTTTTTTCCCTTTTTCGCCACAAATAGCCAGATACATGCCGTCTACAGCAAAGACAACGCCGCCTCGAATCTGCTTGAGGTCTGATTTTTTTATGATTTTACCCGTTGCGCCATCTACCGTGACCAGCGTAAAGAGCGATCCCTTATTGTCTGCGCTAAAAAGACCGGTCAGCAAGTTCGCTTCATCTGCTTTCGGCATCTGCTCAAGCGCTCTTTTATCTTCAGAAATCGCTTTTGTTTCCTGCTGCACTTCATTGCGCTTTTGGTCGGCAAGCTTTTGCTGCTCGGTTGCTGTTTTTGCTGACTGGGTCGCGCCCGCTTTGTCGCCTTCAGCACGTTTTTGTGCTGCATCCTTTTGCGCATCCTTTGCATTTTGGGCGGCGTCAGTTTCTTCTTTTTCTTTTATTTCGTTGAGCTTTTCGCGCGTTTCAATTGCCTTGTCGTCTTCTTTTCGGAGCGCTTCAATTACGTTTTCATCACTTATGGTGGAGGAATCTATGCCAACAGGCGTGCCGTCAAGTGCTGTTCCGAGCGGAATGACTATTTGCGTGCCGCCAGCCCAGTCTTCCCAGTTGGTGGAAAGTCCCGCACGGCTCTCCTCAAGTGCAGAAAGCACGGCCTCCTTGTATTTGTCGGTAAATGAGCTTAGCTCTCCGCGGTAGACAGCATTGTAAATCGTAATAAAGACAGAAAGCGTGTCGGCTTCGTCTTGTGTGTAGCCATACGCGGCTTCAACAAAGCCTGCCACAATGCGGCGCAAGTTTTGTATGTGGTCAACGCCTGCCGTTGCGTTTAGCACAAGAATGTCTGCATCAAATGCGCCGCTTTCATTTACGTCGACAGCGTGAATGAGCGTGTATTTGCCTTCTGGCTCATAGGTTGCAGCTTTTTCTGGCTCTGCAGCAACTTGCGAGCCGAGCGCCTGTCCAATGCCGCGAATGGCGTTGGCAGTTTGAAAAACGGTGTAGGGACCTGCATAATTTTCAAATTCTATTGCGGCGGCATTGGTGCCAGCTGCTTTAATTTCTGTTTCATTTACTTCAATAGCGCTCAGTGCGCTGAGGGAAAGGGCGGCAAGTATACCGCAGACAAATCTTTTCATACAGACAGTATACCACAGACTGCACAGTTTGCAATCATGCACCGCTTTAGGTACAATCTAAAGTGTGAAATCGAAAATCATTTGTCTAAGCGAGTTTTTTCTTGCAGGCGTTTTTCTGCTGTATGCGCTTGTGCTCCATTTGGTAAACCCAGGCACGCTTTTGAGCGCCTGTATTTCTTTTAGCAACTGTTGGCTTTTTGCGGGCGTTTTCTGTTTGGTGCTTGCCGTCTACCGTGCGCGGCGCAAAAAAAGTGCCTGGTATGCACTTTTACGCTGGCAGCAGATTGCAGTTGGTGTGGTGCTTTTTGTCGGGGTAACTGTTTCTGCGGTGAACCTTTTTTTGATTCTGCATCCAGCGTCGTGTGAGCCGCAGCCGAATGTGCGCGCCACAGCGGATTCCGTTACGGCAGGCGATGCCCAGTACGTTATTGTGCTCGGCGGTGGCATTGACAAACATGGCGCGCTTCCGCCAGCGGTGCAGGCGCGTGCTGAGCTTGCGGCGGCGTACTTGCGTGAGCATACAGCGGCGCTTGCGGTGGTGACGGGGGGAACGCTGTATAAGCTTCCGCGCGAGGCGCCGGCAATACAGGCATATCTTGTTGGCTTGGGAATTGCGCCTGACCGCATTTTGCTTGAAGATAAGGCGCTTGATACGATTCAAAATTTTAGAAACAGCGCCGCACTGCTTTCTGAGCATGAAAAGGTGCGCGTGCAAACTATTTTAGAAAGCCGCGTGCTTGTGGTAACGAGCTTTTTTCACCTTGCACGCGCCGAGCGCCTTGCGCATCGTATGGGGTTTAGCAGAGTGTCCGGTCTTGGCTCGCCAATTCCCGCATACAAGGTGCCTGACAGCTACGCGCGGGAAATCTGCGCTTACATTAAGCTTAATCTGCGGATTTTGCTTACCGGAAAGCCTTCCCGCATTACTGACTGAGATGGCTGCAGTTTTGCCTCGCTATTATTAAAAAAATCTTGCAGAATTTTGAAAGTCGCCGTATGCTTCTCTTACGCACATTTGCAGTAAGGAGGCGATTATGGAAACTTCAGTCTATGTTATTGACACAAAGCCGCTTGAAGACAAAAAGACGTTTGATGCGTGGTACAAGCGGGTGCCCGAATACCGGCAGAAAAAAATTGACTCCTACACGGATGTTAAGGATAAGGCGCAGTGTTTAGGCACAGGACTTTTGCTCTCCCATGCGATTACCGCCGCAGGCTTTGAAGAAGGCGAGCTGAAAATTGCGTACGGCGAAAGCGGTAAGCCTTATTTTAAGAACGATTTGGATTTCCACTTCAGCCTGTCTCACTCGCATGAGCGCGCAATGTGTGCGGTAAGCGATGACCCGATTGGCTGCGACGTGCAGGTGATTGCGCCCGATGCGGATGTAGACCCCGGCGACTGGGCGCACTTGGAAAGCTATGCAAAGGCGACCGACGAGCCGCTTTCATCTCTTATGGGAAAGGAGCATCCGTTCAATCCGGCGTTTATCTTTACCGAAATTGATTTTAACGACCCGTATAAATACGTTGTGTGCGCGCCTGAGCGGATTCCTGACACGCATATTTTCTGGTGCAGTCTGGATGTTGATGCCGTAAAGGAAGAGGCGGCAGACTAGGCGCTGGGAGCGGAAGACAGTATATGCAGGAAAATCAGAATACCGGTGAAGCGCTCGCCATTGTTGACCGCCTGCTTCCCATTGTAGATGAAGCTGAGCGCAAGCTCAAGAGTGCCCGCAACTGGAGCGTGCTTGACATGCTCGGCGGCGGCTTTATCGTGGACATGGTAAAGCATTACAAGCTGAACGGCGCGGCAGGCTTGATGCGTGAGGCGGACGCGCTGTTACGGCGCTTACAGCAGGTGCTTGGCGCTATCAGCATGCCGCAAGATTACCGTATGAGCATCGGCGGCTTTGCCACGTTCGCAGATTTTTTCTTTGACGGCATTTTCGCTGATGCGTATATGGCGTCAAAAATCTTTTCTTCGCTCGATGAAGTGCGCCGCCTGAAGGAGCGCCTGCTGGAGCTTAGAACGCTGCTTTCCCGAATGTAGCACGCGCAGGCGCTCGGTACCGCAGGCTTCTAGCAGAAAAGCTCTTTTACCGCTTTCTTAAACTTCTTTCCCCGGTCAAACTCGTTGGTGAACATGCCAAAGCTGGTGGCTCCGGGGCTGAATACCACGTTTTTTACCCCAAATGCGCCGCGGTGCGCTTCAATATCGGCTTTTAGGGCGGTAAGCAGCTCGGTAAGAGAGGTAAACGGTCCTTTGTAGCGAAGTCCGCGCTCGTCAAAGCCGGCGCGCATTTTGTCGGTGGCTGTTCCTGAAAGCAGATAGGTTGCACTCGGAGCTATGCAGAGCGGATTTGCAAGTGTGTGCGCAATGGGCGAAAGGTCTAAGCCCTTGTCAGTGCCGCCTGTTATGAAGATGACCGGCTCGCCGAATGCCTGCGTTGCCTCTGCAGCCGCTTCCGGCACCGTTGCCGCGCTGTCGTTATAAAAACGCAGGCACAATGCCTTTCCTGCGCTGTCTGCGCAGCTTCCGTCAGGGCTTAGCGCGCATGCGTATCCGTTTCCGTCTACTGGAAGCACCCATTCGTGGAAAAACTCGAGGCGGTGCTCAATCCCGTTCCATGAACCGAGCACATCGATGCATCTTTCTGCCGTTACGCCCATCAGGCGCAGTACAAGTGCGGCGTTCAGCACGTTTAGGCGCATGTGCTTTCCGGGCACAATCAGCTTTTTAAGCACGACTTCTTCGGTTAGGGCACTTTCGGCACTGGGCGTGCTTCCAGAGCCAGCAGAATTTGAAGCTACGCTCGGCGTGCTTCCAGCTTCTTTTGGAAGGCGCGCTAAGCCGTTTCCTTTGCTGTCTTGCCATACGCCGCACACGCCGGAAGCAAGCTTTTTTTTGCTGTAGCGAAGTACGGTAGAGCGCGCTTCCTTTGCAAAAATGTTTCCCCAGTTTTCGATTAACGTTCCGCCATCTGCGCTTGCGTCATCATCTGCATCCAGAATTACATAGTCGCTTTTTGTCTGGTCGGCGTAAATAAGCTTTTTGTCTGCCACGTACGAAAGCATGCTGTGGTAAAAGTTCTGGTGGTCAGGCACAATTTTTGTGATGACTGCGATTTTTGGCTTTAAGAGCTTTCGCCCGCGTAAATCTGCCAGCTGCCAGCTTGAAAGCTCAAGAACTACGGGCGTGGTTTTGTCGGTTTTATCTAAAAAAGTAAGCGGGCTTACGGTGATGTTTCCGCCCAAAAATGTAGTAAAGCCTGATTTTTGAAGGCCGTAATAAATTGCGCTTACGGTCGAGCTTTTTCCCTTGCTTCCGGTAACGGCAATAATCGGCGCTTTTGTGAATTGCAAAAATAAGCTCAAATCCGTTTCAATTGCGCGGGCGGCTGCAAGGTATTTGTTTCCATCGTATTTTACGCCCGGATTTTTGATAACGCAGTCGGCACTGCTAAAATCTTCCAGGCGGTGCTCGCCAAGCACGTAGCGGATGTGGCTCTGGTCAAGTGAGCTGTCTTCGCGCAAAGAGGCGAGAGTAGGGGCGAGCTGCTCTTCGCTTTTCATGTCGGTTACGGTGACAAAAGAGCCGTGCTGCACTAAAAAACGCACGCACGCCTCGCCTCCTCCGTTTAATCCTAAGCCCATGACGGTGATGTGCTTACCTGCAATGTCGGCTGGTGTCGTAAACGTGCACCCTTGAGGGTAGGTGTGTGCCTTTGGTGGAAGCAGTGCTTCTTCGGTATCTGACATGAAAATCTCCTTTTGCGGCTCGGTTTGCTCTTCGCTCGTTTGCGAAATATACCGTCAGTCTATAGAGATTCCGATTTTTAAGCAATAAAAGCAGCTGGTGGAAAGCTTAAGGAAAAATATTTTTGATTTTAGAATGCGGGATTTTCAGGGGTAAGGAGCGTTAAGAAAACGCGACAGCGTTTTTAGCGAGTTTCACTTGAAGCGTGCTGGAAGAGAGTGGGGGTGTGGGGAAGAGAGGAACACCGCTTCGCAGTAGAGGTTCCTCTCTTCCCCACAAAGTTTACGCTACGTTAATCGCAATCTTTTTTGGTTCTGCAAGCGGCTTACGCGGCAGGACAACCGTGAGCACGCCGTTTTTGAATGTTGCGTTTACGCCGTCTGCATTTACGTCCTGCGGAAGCGTAAAGCGGCGCGTAAAGTTGTAGCTGCGGCGTTCGCGGATAAGCCATTCGCCATCATCTTCTTTTTCGGTTTTGTCAGATTTTGCATCTTTCATTTCCTCTTCGTGTGAAGAAATGGTAAGCACATCATCTTTCAGGCTCAAGTCAACATCGTTTTCTGTTTTGCCTGGCAAATCCATATCAAGAATGTAAGAATCTTTTGTCTGCTTTACGTCTACTGTTGGAGTTGCAAAATTGCGGTGCTCGTAAGAAGGCATGCAGAAACCAAAATCGTCGTTGTTAAAAAGGCGGTTAAAAAGTGAAAGTTCGTTCATATTGTGTTCTCCTTGCCTGTTTTTGCAGGCACCCGTATGCGCGGGCTGTTAATTTGTAGTTTTTAGTCCAGCTTTTTTTGCTGTACACTTAATATCTAGCAAGGAGCGTGCCAACTTTTTTAGAAGTAAAAAAAATGACGAAAATCAAAGAAAATTTGCAATTTTTTCGGTTTTTTGGGTTCAATCACTTTTTTTGTGTGATTAAATAAAATAGGGATAAAAGCCTGTATAATTGATTTTAAAAAATAAAACAAACAGGCAGAAATCCCCATGAACACTTATATCAAAATTCCAAACACAATTCAATCATTCTACAATGCAGAAAGCAAAATT
>CALAEZ010000333.1 GCA_937891125.1 uncultured Treponema sp.
GGTATTGATGTCCGAACGATCCAAGAAAAGTACATTTCCACCAAAAGTTTTCATCGTCTTCTCCTATAAGGCGTTATGCCTTGTACAGTGATGAATTCGTTATTGTTCCTGCGATTGCAGTTGCAGCCGCAGTGGCGGGGCTCATCAGGTGAACCATGCCGCCTTTTCCCATTCTTCCGTTAAAGTTGCGGTTTGTGGTAGAAGCACACACTTCGCCGCTTGCAAGAACACCGTTTGACATGCCAAGACATGCGCCGCAGGTCGGGTTTGTTACGCAAAAGCCTGCTTCCATAAAGATTGAAAGTAAGCCTTCGTCTAATGCCATCTTGTAGATTTTCGGCGTTGCCGGGCTTACAATGCCGCGTACGCCTTCTGCTAAGTGGTGTCCCTTTAAGACGCTTGCAGCAACGCGAAGGTCAGAAATGCGTCCGTTTGTACAGCTTCCGATGTAAATCTGGTTTACTTTTGTGCCGGCCATTTCAGACACTTTCTTTATCTGGTCAGGTTTGTATCCGACCGTGCAGATTGGCTCTAAGCCGCTTAAATCAAGCTCAATTACCTTTTCGTACTCTGCGTCATCGTCATCGCGCCATTTTGCATAATCGGCGAGGGCAGCTTCTTTAGAAGCATAGTCGTCTTTAATAAACTCCCACAGGTAGTCTACTGT
This sequence comes from uncultured Treponema sp., assembly GCA_937891125.1. GTDB lineage: Bacteria > Spirochaetota > Spirochaetia > Treponematales > Treponemataceae > Treponema_D. The sequence goes on from CALAEZ010000333.1 coordinate 668, forward strand.
TTTTTCGTCTGGAAAGCAGATTCCGCTTGTGCCGCCGGCTTCAACCGCCATGTTACAAAGCGTCATGCGCTCTTCCATGCCAAAGTTGTCTACGACAGGACCGGTAAATTCAACGACGCAGTTTGTAGCACCGTTTACACCGATATGACCAATCAGGTAGAGGATGACGTCTTTTGCATATACGCCCGGCTTTAACGTGCCGTTCAACACAAATTTAATGCTTTTAGGCTCGCGGAATGAGCACACGCCTTTTAAAATGCCGACTTCAAGGTCTGTCGTTCCGACGCCTGCTGCAAAAGCACCGAATGCGCCGTGCGTACAGGTGTGACTGTCTCCCATAATCACGGTGTAGCCGGGGCGCACAAAGCCTTTTTCTGGGAAGATTGCGTGACAGACACCGTTTGAGCCGATGTCAAAAAAGTCTTTTATGTTGTTTCTGTGCGCCCAATCGCGTAAGATTTTTCCCTGCTCTGCGGTTTTGCTGTCTTTTGCTGGTGTTACGTGGTCAATAACAGCTTTAATCTTTGTCGGGTCAAATACCTTGTCTTTTTTTCGGTCAATAAGGTCGTTAATGGCAACCGGGGTAGTAATTTCGTGGCAGAATACACGGTCAAGCTTTAATACGTATGTTCCCTCATACGGAGAGTCAACTAAGTGTGCGTCAAAAATTTTCTGTGCTATAGTCTTTCCCATAACTAGATACCTCTGTTTATTTAGTATTACTACAGCAGTTTAATTATTAGTAAAGAACATGTCAATTGACCACATTTATAGGCTTGCCGCTCATAAACGCCTTTAAGTTTTCGGTTGCAATTCCTAAAAGCCGCTCGCGGGTTTCTTTCGGAGCCCATGCAATATGCGGCGTTAAAATGCAGTTCGGAGCTTTGTAAAGCAGATTGTCGCCTGCCATCGGCTCTGTAAGCACAACGTCTGCCGCATAGCCGGAGATTGTGCCGCTGTCTAAAGCCTTTCGCATGGCTTTTTCGTCGCAAAGCCCGCCACGCGCCGTGTTAATCACGTACGCGCTTTTTTTCATAAGCGAAAGATTTTTTTCGTTTAAAAGATTTGCTGTTTCAGCTGTCATCGGCGCGTGCAGGGTAAGAAAGTCAGACTGTTTAAAAAGCTCTTCTGTACTTACGGTCTTTTCGCTGCCGGTAAAGGATTTTTCAGAGTGAACATGCACGATAACGTTCATACCAAAAGCGTGCGCAATTTTTGCAACTTTCTGCCCGATGTTTCCAAAACCGAATATGCCAAGCGTTTTACCTGTTAGCTCGGTAAGCGGATTGAGCCAGTAGCAGAAGTCAGGATTTTTAATCCAGTCGCCTTTATGAACAGACTGGCTGTGTGCTTCTACCAGATTGGTAAACGCTAGAATAAAAGCAAATACGTGCTGAGCGACAGCATCGGTGCTGTAGGCCGGAATATTGGTTACGACAATGCCTTTTTCACGGCAGTAGGCGGTGTCTACCACGTTGTAGCCCGTTGCAAGCACGCCAATATACTTAAGAGAAGGGCAGGCATCTACCACTTCGCGCTGTACTGATGGAGGAAAAAGGCTTGATGCGCGATCTTTGGTTACCATCCGTGCGTGAAGGGAAATACTATTTCTCTGGTATGGAAGAAGCTTTTTCTATTGTTGCCACCAATGGTAAATGGGATCTGCTCATCGAAAATGAAGGGTCTATCTTTAATGCGCAGGGTTTTCCGGTCAG
>CALAEZ010000334.1 GCA_937891125.1 uncultured Treponema sp.
GGCGACCACCGAGATCTACACTCTTTCCCTACACGACGCTCTTCCGATCTATGAAGGCAAACGATTTTGTTTTACTATCTGACTATGTTCCGCATATTGTGCAGGAAATCCGCTATTATTCTACCTACAATTTTGTTGGCGAGCGCATTGACGGGTATGAAGAGCCGTGTGCACTGTTGACGCGCGAGGCAGCCCGTGCGCTAAAAACAGTCAGTAACGAAATGATGGTGCAAGGCTATCGTTTAAAAGTGTTTGATGCCTACAGACCTGCTTCTGCCGTAAAGCATTTTGTGCTCTGGGGGCTTGAAGATCAGGATGTGCGCATGAAGCCGTATTTTTACCCCGCGCTCGAAAAGCAGGAGCTTTTTGCTAAAGGCTACATAGCAAAGCAGTCGAGCCACAGCCGCGGAAGCACGGTCGATTTGACGCTTTTAGACATGCAGACGGGGAAAGAAATTGACATGGGAAGCCCGTTTGACTTATTCAGCGAAGTGTCGCATCCCGATTACCGTGGGAGCGCCATTACCGATGAGCAGTATGAAAACCGCATACGCTTACAGAGCGTTATGGTGCGAAACGGTTTTGTGCCGATAGACTGCGAATGGTGGCATTTTACGCTGAAAGATGAGCCATATCCGGATACATATTTTGATTTTCCCGTTTCGAAAGCTTCTGTTTGACAAGGCTAACAACTGTACAAATTGCGGAAGTTGGCTTATAATAACCTAAAGTAGCGCTGCTCAAGGCGCGCCGCATCTGCGGATTTTTAAAGTATAAGGAGTTTATATGTCTTCATTGTTTGATTTAAAAGGGAGAGTCGCCATTGTTACCGGCTGTTCAACAGGACTTGGTGTTCAGATGGCAAAAGCACTTGCCGCTAACGGAGCTAAAATTGTTGCCATTGCGCGCCGTCAGGAATTGATTGACGCTGTTGCAAAGGAAATCAGCGACACCTACAAGGTAGAAACGCTTGCATTGCGCTGCGACATTACCGACACCAAAATGGTTGATGAAACCGTGAAAGCGGTGCTTGCAAAATTTGGTAGAATCGACATTTTGGTAAACAATGCGGGAACAGGCGCCGTAGCTCCCGCAGAAGATATTACTGACGATCAGTTTAACGGGGAAATGAACGTTGACCTGTTTGGCACATTCCGTGTTGCACGCGCTGTCGCTAAGCAAGCGATGATTCCTGCAAAATACGGTAGGATCATCAATATTGCGTCTATGTACGGGCTTGTTGGCAACAAGATTGCGGGAAGCGCTCCGTATCATGCAGCAAAGGGTGGTGTTGTAAACCTGACTCGTGCTTTGGCAGCAGAGTGGGGTAAGTACAACATTACGGTGAACGCAATCTGTCCGGGCTATTTCTACACGCCGCTTACCAAGGAAACGCTTGACAGCGACTTCTTCCAGCAGAACGCAAAGACGATGATTCCGATGGAGCGCTACGGAAACGAAGGCGAGCTTGACAGCGCCGCCGTATTCCTGGCAAGTCCTGCTTCAAGCTACGTAACTGGCGTAAATCTTCCAGTAGACGGCGGTTACACCGCAATGTAACCAAAACGGCAGCTTCTTGCCGTGTACATTGTGCTGCTGCGCTCTATAGCACAGCAGCTTTTTTTTTGCTATACTCGGCGGTATGAATGAAATACGGCAGCTGGCTGCTGCTATTACGGAAAAATACGGTGTTGTAAAACGCGCACGCGGCTGTTTTTTATATACGGCAAAGGGTGTCCGTCTTACCGACTTGTATCAAGAGTCTGGACGCGCAATTTTAGGCTGGGGAAGCTCTTCAGGCACCTCTGCATTCACGGTGCTGAAAAATGTGCTTTCCCGCGGGGCAACCGGTAGCTTTGATACAGACTACACTCCTCGTGCAGACGGCAGTGCCGCCTCGCAGCTTTCGCGTGCGGTAAGCGCTCTGCTTGCAGACAGTCGCACTGTCTGGCTGTTTGCGTCGCGTAGTGAAGCGCTTTCGTGCGCATTACAGCTTGCTCCAGAACATACCGCGTGCTACAAGCCTTGGGCAGAGCATGCATGCTGGAGCGAAGAGAGCGCTGTTGTTATCGAGCCGCCGCTTCCGCTTGCGCTGTCGCTGTCTGTTCTTGCGCTAAAGCCCGAGCTTTCATCTGCTTCGGCTGCGCAGGCGCTGTTAGCTGATAAATCCGTGCGCGTGGCATCTCCACTTGTTGCCGCGGCTACGCGTTCTCTCTACGACTTAAAAAAGGCGCTGCAAGAACGCGAAGAAAAGCATTTTTTTCTGTATGATACGGTGGTGACAAAGTATTGGACGCGAAAAGGACCGTATCTGTATCCAAAAATTCCCGAAGAGCGCTATGCAGATTTTGTGCTGCATTGCCTTTCTCAAGCATTGGTTGTAAGCCCGCTGTATAATCAGCCTTCAATTGTGCCCTTTGGTGCTGACCGCGGTGTTTTTAGAGCGCTCGAAAAAAATCCGTTTATCGTATGAGTCAGCAGGAAATCGTTCTTTTTATCATAAGGCTTATTCTCTCTGGGCTTGCGTCGTTTTTTGCCATCTTGCTTTGGAATAAAACGCGCGATATAGCCTGGATGAGCATTGTTGCAGGCGCAATCATCGGATATGCAGGACTGGTGTTTGATATGCTTGTTCGCTTTGGCTTTGCGCCGCAAGGCAAGTGGCTTATTTTTGGCATTCCGCTTTCCACGCTACTGTTTGCAAGTATTCCAAGTCTTTTTTTTATTATAGCGTTTATCATCATGCTCTGTAGAAAAAATTAGGGGGAGTGTCGTATGACTTCACAGGCTTTTTGGGAGCAGTATCTTACTGAAACGGGACAACAGCGTGAAGACGCTTCGTATGCTGGCGAGTTGCAGTTTGAAAATACGGGTGCCGTTGGGCAGACACAGCTTCTGCTGCTTTTAAGCGGCAAAAAAACGGCGCTGTTCAGTCCTTTTGATTTTTATGTTATCAATCGGCTGCCGCTACCGCTGACCGGCGCGTTCTATCTGGTGGTGGATAGCACCCGTGAGCCTGAGTGCATTATTGAGCTTACCGATGTGCAGGTGCTTCCATTTGGAGAAGTGACCTGGGAGATGGCACAGCTTGAAGGCGAAGACGCTGATTTTGACGCATGGAAGGACAAGCAGCGCGAATACTTAGAAGAAGAAGCAGCTTTAAGCGGCTTTGACGTGAATGCGGAAACAAAGCTACTGTTTGAAAAATTTCGGGTAGTCTATCGGCGGTAGTGCGCCGATATATCGGTGAGCTTTTATAGCAGGAGGATTATATGGCAAGTAATCAGAAAAGAGGCATTGGAATTCTGCTTGTGCAGATTGCGCTTGCGCTGTATCTGGCAGTAACTGGACTGTGTATGCTGGGGGTTGGTGGCACCATAAAGAGCGTACAGGCGACAAAGGCGGTATATGCGCTGTTTAGTGGCGATTTGGCAAAAATCGTCGCAATAGTGCTTGGTATTGTGCTGTTGCTCTGCGGCATTGTGCTTGTGGTGTGCATGTTTGCCGACATGCATCGCCTTGACACGCTTTTAAAGCTTGTGTCACTTATTGCATGGATTGTCATGGCAGTAATCATTGATGTGCTGAATTTTAAAGGATGCAGCATGGAATGGGTACTGAATGTAGCAAAAGATCTGCTGATTATCGGCGGGCTTATGGCAATCGCTGACTAACGAGCCGCCTACAGAAAAGAAAAGCGCCAATGTGAAAGCTCACGTTGGCGCTTTTTTGTTGACCCATATGCGATTCGAACGCACCACCTGCTGCTTAGGAGGCAGCCGCTCTATCCAAATGAGCTAATGGATCAAACTGGAAGTACTATAGCAGAAAAGAGAACTTAGGGCAACGAGCAACAGTCAGGATTTGCTTCTGCGCTGCGCGTGCACAAGGCAAGTGCACATATTACGAGTAGGCACCTTCTAAGAACTCTGGAATTGCGTACACTTCTTCAACGCCGCTTACCAGAATACCGCCCATCCCTAGCTCAAGCGGCAGTGCAAGGTCTATGTCAAAGCGGTCACCAATCGAAATACATTCGCCGGGCGCAGCGCCTGTTTTTTTCATGGCAAGCTCTAATGGCTCCCGCGCCGGCTTTGACTTAAAGCAGGTGTCTAGCCCAATAATGTCTGGCAGCAGCTGGCTTACCCCGAGTGCTTCGAGCGTTTTCCGCGCCGGCTCAACAGGATTGTTGGTAACACAGATAAGCTTATAATGCATGGAAAGGGCAGTAAGCGCCTTAGCAAGCTTTTCATCTTTCTGCAGGTAATCAAAAGGATTAAACAGCGTCTTGCGCCACTCTATGCTTTCTTCAATGGAAATGCCGAATGCAACAAGCAGATTTCCTAAGCTAATGCGCGCACCATTATGCTCCTGTGCCCACTTTTTGCGGTAGTCGCTGACTAAGGCGCGTGCGTCATTTGCTGAAATGTCGCGGAGTGTCGCAAAGTAGCGAATCTGGCTGTCGATTTGCTCGTGGGCGTATTCGGGGCATGTGTACAGCGTGCTGTCAATGTCAAAAATAAGCGTTTTAGGATGAAGCGGAAACTGATAAATCTGCATTTAAAGCTCCGTTGTTGCCGGGTAATAATGCGTTTCTATTTTGACGAGTGCATCTGCCGCCTGTTCTATGCTCTTGTATTCGCCCATGCCAACGCGGGCAAAAATGTTGTCGCCCATGAGCTCGGCGTCGGTGCAAACGGGCACCTTTCCGGTAATGTCAGCAATGGAGCACTTGTAGCGCGACCATGCTTCATTGGTTGCCTGTCCGCCCGAAAGCGTCATCATATCGGGCAGCGGCACGGCTTCTTCTGCTTTGCCCTCAGGAGTAACAACGTGCGTCCGAAATGCCGCATACGTAAGCGTGGCGACCGCCGCTTTTACCTCCTGTGCAAGCTTTACAATCAGATCGCGCCCCTCTACTGCAAGCGGAATGGGAAGGTGCCCGCCGCCGTTTGCGATTATTTCGTCTGTGAGCGCCTGATTTGAATAAGTTCGCTTTGTCTGGAACTGCACTTTTTCGCGGAAGGCGGCAAAACGGCTACCGCTTTCGGGAATCAGCATACTGGCGTTCCACAGCTTTGGTATAATTGACGGCAGCGTGCGAATGTTTTTGCCATACACGGGAACCGCTGTACACAGATTTATGCCTTCGCTTGAGCCGGCTCTATCATACATGTCGCCAGAACGGAGCGTGTTCGTGCCGACGAGTGCTGCTATAAAATCGGGTGCGCCACAAAAAACGCGTGTTCCCGCTTTTATGCCCGTAATCTGAGCGGCTTCTTTTGTAATTTTGCCTGCAAAGCACGCGGGTGAGGTAAAATGTGGCAGCTTGTTCATTTCTTCTGCCGTAAAGCCGGCTTCTGCAAGCATGGAATCAGTCCAGTAGTAGTCGGTGTAGCGTGTTTCAGGCAGAATGGTGAGCGGATTATCAGTCAGCTGCCAGAGCAAGTATTCAGGGCCGCTAAAAATGTAGCGGTCGTTTTTCCAGGCGGCAGGAAACTTTTGCTTAAAGGCGAGTAGACGCGGTATAAAAAGCGATTTTTCGTAGGATGGCGCTGCCATAATGGGCTGTTCTGCCGGTGCATTCCAGATAAGCGTTTTTCCGCTTTCTGAAACAATGGTTGGCCCGTTTCCGCTTATGCAGACAGCGTGTATTTTTGGCTTAGAAAACGTAGCGACTGCGCGTGCAAGTGCATGTATCCAGTTCTGTGCTGCATCGAAATCGTGGGGAATTTCCTGGCGACTGTAGCCAAGAATGTGAGACC
>CALAEZ010000335.1 GCA_937891125.1 uncultured Treponema sp.
ACGCTCTTCCGATCTGCTTCAGAATATGTCGCCGGCGTTGTTGGCGGAAGCGCGCAGGGGCTAAAAAACTTCCTTCCTGCAATCATTTTTGTTATTGCGGCATTCTTAGCCTTTGCAACAGGAACGAGCTGGGGAACATTCGGCATTTTAATTCCGATTTGTATTGCCGTTTTCCCAGAAAGTGCCGACCCGCTTCGCATTATTTCAATTTCTGCCTGCATGGCAGGAGCTGTTGCCGGCGACCACTGCTCGCCAATCAGTGACACGACGATTATGGCAAGCGCGGGCGCTCAGTGCGACCACGTAAATCATGTTGCAACACAGCTTCCTTACGTTATTACTGTAGCAGGTGTGTCGTTTGTAACGTACATTGTTGCAGGCTTTACGCAAGGTCTTGGCATTGTCGCAAGCGGCATTATCAGCTGGATAGTTGGAACCGTACTGCTTTTGGCGGTTCTTACGTTTGCTAAGAAAAGAGCTTCTTAAAAAAACGTTGTAGACGGTTTTCTAGAGATATCCTATACTAACTCACGTTCAAAAACGTGAGTTTTCTGAACGGTACGAATCTACTTTTTGCAAAGGATATAAGCCTTTAATAGGAGATACAAATGGCAGATACAATGCACGCATTGGAAAAGAATCCTGCTTGGAAGGGACGACGTGGTCCGGTAGTCTTAGTAATTATGGACGGCGTTGGCTATGGTAAATACGAAGAGGGCGATGCGGTTAAAGCTTCTAAAATGAAGTATTTAGACTGGTTTACCGCAAACTGCCCGCACACTAAGCTTAAGGCGCACGGAACGGCAGTCGGTCTTCCAACAGACGATGATATGGGAAACAGCGAAGTTGGACACAACGCAATGGGATGTGGCCGCGTATTCGCTCAAGGAGCCAAGCTCGTGGGCGAAAGCATTGCAAATGGCTCAATGTTCAAGGCCGCAACCTGGCAGAAGCTCGTAAAAAACGTAAACGACAAGAACTCAACGCTGCATTTTATCGGTCTTGTGTCTGACGGAAACGTTCACTCACACATCGACCACTTAAAAGCGATGGTCACTCAGGCACACAAAGACGGCGTAAAGCGCCTGCGCGTGCACGCGCTGCTTGACGGCCGCGACGTTGACCCGACATCAGCTCTTAACTACATCACTCCGCTTGAGGAGTTCCTTGCAGGATTCGCCGGCGTTGACTACCAGATTGCTTCTGGCGGCGGACGCATGTACCTGACTATGGATCGCTATAACGCAGACTGGAGCATGGTTGAGCGCGGCTGGAAAGCCCACGTTTTGGGCGAAGGACGCATGTTCGAAAGCGCAACAAAGGCAATCGAGACCTACCGCGCAGAAAATGCAGGCCTGCTTGATCAGGATATGCACGAGTTCGTGATTGCAAAAGACGGCAAGGAAGGCGGAACGATTGAAGACGGCGACGGCG
>CALAEZ010000336.1 GCA_937891125.1 uncultured Treponema sp.
ACGTGTGCTCTTCCGATCTCTATCGAAAATATCCGCTGGTGCGTATTGCAACACTCATACTGGCAGTTTGCCTGGTGGTGGGTGTTCTGTCTTTTTTCAGCACGCACACAAAGCGACTCCCTGCTATTACCTCCATTACGCCGGCAGTTGGCGAGCCGGGCGACATTATGACCATAACGGGGAACGAATTTGGCGCCCTACGCAGTCCCGAAAGCTATGTTGAAATCGGCGGAAGCAGAATCACTGCCAGCGGCTATTTAAGCTGGTCAAACAAGGAAATACGCGTAATTCTGCCTACAAACGTACAGGACGGGCTTGTCATCGTTGGTACCAAAAGTGGCGCTTCAAAGCCCGGCTTTTTTGCAAACAAGGCTGGCATTCCTGTTGCTGTTCCTGTCGACACCAAAACGACCATGCCGATTATTACGGCAATCACGCCATCGGCAAACAGCTACGGCTCGCTTATTTCGCTTTCTGGCTCAAACTTTGGCACCATCCGCGGTGAATCGCAGGTGTTTTTTACTGCCAATCGAGACGACAGCGAATCTACTCTGACAGACACGTTTAATCTGTCGTTTATCCCGGCAAGCGAAGGAAATTACGACTACGAATACTGGAGCGACAGTGAGATTCATGTGCGTATTCCTGATGGCGCAGCAAACGGCGCCGTCTACGTGCTGACCGACAAGGGAGAATCTAACCACGTACAGCTGCAGGTAAAAAACGTCTGCGGTACGCGCAGCTTTACTGATCGCAAAACGTATGTATTGCAGCTAACAACTGACGTTGAAAGTCCTGACCCAAAGGCGCAGCTTTCGGTCACCTTGCGCGTTCCCCGCCCGCCCGTGACGGCGCAGCAGCCTCATGCCGATTTGGCAGAATGTACGCCTGAGCCGCTTATTGAAAACTATCGCAACATGACGATTCACCAGCTTGAGTTTGACAAAAACACCAGCCGCAAAATCCGCGTAAGCCAGAACTTTGTCGTGAGCGCCTACACGGTCACCACAAGCATTACCGAACGCGCCGTAAAACCATTCGCCGAAAAATCGCGGGTGCTGTACACTGCCGCAACAACGCCCGATACGCTTATTCAGAGTAACAACAGCGACGTTCAGGCGCTTGCTGCCGAAATTGTAAAGCGGGAGACAAATCCTTATCGGCAGGCGCGGCTCATCTACAATTACATGCTTGACACCTACACGCTGTCGTCAGCTTCCCAGAAAAAGCGCACATCGCCGCTGGAGCTGCTGTCAAAAAAGAAAGGAGATGCCTACGACTTTGCGGTTATCTACACAACGCTTGTTCGCGCCTGCGGCATTCCCGCGCTCCCCATTGGCGGCGTTTTGGTAGATGCAGATTTAAAAGCGACTCCACACTGGTGGACAGAGCTGTACTTAGAAAATTTTGGCTGGGTTCCCGTGGATGTCGCACTCGGCGCAGGCTTATCATATAAGGCATTCCGCCCTATACATGACGCACGCCTTTTCTACTTTGGAAATCTTGACAGTCAGCATGTCGCGTTTAGCCGTGGTTGGAATGAGGTAAAGCCGTCATTTGTTAACAGTAAAACAGTTTACCGTGAGCGTACCTATGCGCTGCAGTCAATTTGGGAAGAGTCAGTAAACGAAACGGTTAATTACTCAAGTCTGTGGAATGTACCCACAGTCTTAGGTATATACTAGACAGCGATCACAGCGGAGGCTGGAGCCGCACCTTCTGCGCGACCGCCACCGCAAAAGGTCTATAGGAGATTGTATGAGCACGAAAATTCTATCAGTAGGCGGCTCCATTGTAGCGCCAGAGTTTCCTGACACCGCTTTTGTAAAGCAGTTTGTCGAAATGGCTAAATCGTACCTTGAGGCACATGCCGGCGACCGCTTGATTTTAGTCATTGGTGGCGGCGGTCCTGCACGCATTTACCAGAATGCATTTAGAACCGTGACCGGCGCGGCTCCCGACGCAGACGTAAACGCTGCCGACTGGATTGGCATTATGGCAACGCGCTTAAACGCGCAGTTTGTAAAGGCATGCTTTGGCTCGCTTTGCAAGGACGCCGTTGTTACCGACCCGACTGCAGAAAACGTTACCTTTACTGGCAGCGTGCTTGTTGCCGCTGGCTGGAAACCAGGCTTTTCTACTGACAACGATGCCGTTCTGCTCGCGGAAAAATTTGGCGCCGACACGGTCGTCAATCTTTCTAATATCGAAAAAGTCTACACCGATGACCCGCGCAAAAATCCTGACGCAAAGCCGCTTGACACCATCAGCTGGGCAGATTTCCGCGCAATGGTCGGCGATGAATGGGTTCCTGGCAAAAACTGCCCGTTCGACCCGATAGCAAGCAAAAAAGCCGAAGCGATGAAGCTAACCGTTATTTGCGCGGGCGGCAAAAACATCGAAAACACGCGCGCCATTCTTGAAGGTGCCCCTTACATCGGTACGACTATACAGTAAGGACACACAGCTGCACACAAAAGCACTGACAGAAGGCGGTGCGCACTACATGCCTGCCGCCGTTTTTTTTTCGAAACGCAACATTTTTTAACTTTCTGCGTCTATTTACTAGACGCAGAGGGGCAGTCACCTTCAGTTTTGTACTGCACTCAGTCACAGGGAGAAAAAAATGCGTACGTATGATGACACTATGTTTATCGACACCTTTGAGCACGAGTATACGTGGGCAAATGGCTTTTTGCGAAACGTGCATCGCTATGGAAGCAGAACTGCCGTCATTGACCCTGAAACAAACCGCTCTTGGACATACCGCGCATTAAATGCAGAAGCAAATAAGCTTGCCCACGCGCTTTTAAATGACGGCTGTAGAAAAAACGATGTCGTCTTCGCTGCGCTCAGAAACTGTCCCGAGTTCACCTTTTGCTACACTGGTCCACGCAAAATCGGCGCTATCTTACTGGCAGCAAATTACAATCTTGCCGCAGGTGAAATGGCGCTGCTCATCAACCACAATAAGCCGCGCGTGGTCATCTATTCAGCAAACATTTCCGACATCATAACGCAGGCAGAAGCTATGTGTACCTGGAAGCCGGATCGCTTTGTCATGGCAGACAATCTCGAAGGCGTCGCTCTGCCCATCGGACACGTGAGCTACGAAGCATACACTGGTACGCAGCCAGAGACAGAGCCAAAGGCAGCAGTGCGGCCGCATATTTATGACGAGGTGCTGCGCCTGTGTACCAGCGGCACGACAGCGCTTCCTAAAAGCGTGCCGATAAATGACATCAACGAAGTGCTTTCAGCTCACGATGCAATCATGCACTATCCCCTGAACATTCACGATGTAACGCTTAACATGACGCCGTGGTTTCACCGTGGCGGCTGTCACTCAGGCGGTCCGGGGCCGGCTTTCTATGTCGGGTGCGCAGTGCTCATCATGCGCAAATTCCAGCCACAGACGACACTCAATTTTGTAGAAAAATACCACATCACGTTTATAATGGGCGCACCCGCAAACCTTGAAATGCTTTCCCGCGCTCAAAGCCGCACACCACGCAATCTTTCGTGCCTACGCGGCATTATCACCATGGGCGCACCGCTCTCGCAGGCAGACTGCACGCGCTTTATGCAAACGCTTACCCCGAACATTTTTAACGGCTACGGCACAACCGAAACCTTCTGGAATAGCTTTCTGAGGCCGTACAATCTGCCTGACGGCGCAGGCTCAGTCGGGGTAAGCTCCCTTGATGACGAAGTACGCGTTGTACAGCTGTATGACGGCAGAAAAGCAGAGCCCGACGACATGGTTTCACACGACAACCAAACCGAAGGTGAAATCATTATCCGTGCGCCAGAAAAGACAACCTATGCCTACTACCACAACGACGAAATGGCGCGAGCAAAGTTTTACAAGGGCTGGATGTACACGGGAGACACCGGCGTCTGGAATGAAGACTGGATAGTAACCGTACGCGGGCGCAAAGACGACATGATTGTCGTTTCCGGTGAAAATATTTATCCGGCGCAGATAGAGGAAGCAATTAGCGAAAACCCCAAGGTGCGTGATTGCCTTGTCACAGCCGTGCCCGACAAGGTGCGCGGCGAAGCGGTTGTCGCCTACGTGGTTGCAGAAGATAAAAGCCTCACACTCGGTGAGCTGTATGCGTTCTGCAGAGACTCTCCCATGCTTTCACGCTACAAGCGTCCGCGCTACTTTGCCATTGTAGACGACATACCGCGCACGGCGACTGGAAAAAAACTGCACTACCAGATGAAGGCGTGTGCCTTACAGGATTTAGAAAGCGGGCTCCTCAAAAAGAGCGATTAACTCCTCTTCCCCGCTTGCAAACGCTCGTGACCGCTATTTTCGATTGAGCGTGCGCCCAAGGCTCTTATAATACACCACGCACAGCAAAATACCAAAAGCAGTTGCCGTAGGAGCCGCCGCGCCAATGCCGGTAAGCGTTGCATCAGGCTGGATACTCATAATGTATGACAGCGGCAAACGAACCAAGAACGTCTGCAGCAAGCCCTGGACCATAACAAAGAGCGACTTTGAATGCCCGTTAAAGTAGCCAAGAAAGCTGAATAAAATGCAGGTAACAACCGCTTCGGGCGAAAATCCACGTAAAAACTCAAAGGCGCGCGCAATAACCGCTTCGTCTGCGGTAAACAGGCGCGCAAGGTAGTCGCCGAAAAAGAACGTTGCAATCATAATAAAAAAGCCGATGCCTGCTCCAAGCGCCTGTCCACACAGCATACCGCTGCGAGCACGTTTTTCATTCTGCGCGCCCACATTCTGCGAGACAAACGGCGCCATACTCTGCATAAGCGCGCCAGGAATAAGCATGATAAACATTTGGATTTTCTGTGCAACGCCATATCCGCTTGAAGCATCCAATCCCAATCGGTTTACAAATGCATTGAGTGCAAGGAAGCTAAAATTTGTGAGGAAGCTCTGCACGGTAAGTGGCAGACCGAGAATAACAAAGTGCGGCACCTCACTTCCGAAGCGAAAATGCTTTCGCTTAAAGGTAAATGCCATTTTCTTGCGCTTTATAATCCACAAGGAAAGAATGACACTCACTGCCTGTGCCAATACCGTTGCAATAGCTGCGCCCGCGACATTCATTTTAAGACCAGCAACCAAAATTAAATCGCCAATAATGTTTACCACACTTGCAATCGCAACAAAAATAAGTGGCGTTCGCGAATCACCAACACCGCGAAGCATGGCAGAAATAAAATTGTAAAACGTAATAAACACAAAGCCGGCTCCACAAATCTGAATGTACTGTACCGTGTGTTCAACTGCTTCTTCTGGCGTCTGCATTGCTAACGCAAGCGGGCGCGCACAGCTTATACTAACTGCCGTCAAAACCACTGACAGCGCCAGAAAAAAAGCAACTGCGTTTCCAATCAACTTTTCTACGTCATCAAAGCGTTTTGCGCCAATGTATTGCCCCATAAGTACGGTAACACCCATGGTAATTGCATTCACAACTATAGTAAAAAGATTCATGACGTTTCCACCAACAGAAACGCCAGAAATACCTGCTGTTGTACCAAAGCGACCAACAATCAGCATATCAACGGCACCATTTAACGACTGAAGCACTAAAGAAAAAAGAATCGGCACCATAAATGCCGCAAGCTTTGAAAAGATGTGTCCTTGTGTAAAATCCTGTTTATCGTCCAACGTACTCATATGCTTATTTTAATGGGAATTTTTTAAAGGCTCAATAAACTATGGTAAAAAGATTGAAAAAATAACATCAGATTATATAATGAGTATATGAAGATGACGCTCATGGGCACTGGCACCAGCCACGGGCTTCCTGTTATTGGCTGTGACTGCCATGTATGCAGCTCCCCATTCAAAAAAGACAAGCGAATGCGATGCAGCGCCTATGTGCAGCAGATAGATTCCGACGGAACAGAAGTAGCCGTGCTTATTGACGTGGGTCCCGAATTTCGCTTACAGGCGCTCGCAACGGGCGTAAAACGCATAGACGCCGTGCTACTAACCCATAGCCACGCAGACCACTTACACGGGCTAGACGACCTGCGCATTTTCAGCTACGTGAAGCTCGGCGGCACACGCACGGCACGCGACGAAAGCGCACAAAATCTAAAAGTAACCGAATCAGCGGGAGGCGCGCTTCCCGTATACGCAAACACAAACACTATTGACGATGTCCACTATCGCTTTGCATACGTATTTGGGCCGCCGAAGCTTGGTGGCGGAATGCCAAAGTTGCAGCTCGTAGACACTGACGCCTTTTCCGCTGTTCATCCTATCACTGCCGGAAGCCTTACAATTATTCCCATACCCATGCTGCACGGAACCGTTCCCACCAACGGCTATCTTCTTTCCTGCACTGAAGCTGACGGCAAAAAGCACAGCATTGCCTATCTGACTGACTGTAGCCATATTCCCGAAGCTTCACTCATGCTCATACGGCAGCACGGCGGCGTACTAGACCATGTTGTTATTGACGGTCTTCGCAGAAAGCCCCATGCTACCCATTGCTCGTATGAAGAGGCGCTGAACTACGCAGAAACACTTGCACCCGGCAATATTTGGCTTACCCACTTAAATCACGATTTGCGCCACAGCGAAATACAGCGTTTTATACAAAAAGAGCTGCTACCCCACCACCCGCTTTTACAGCAGATATTGGCAAATGGCGGAAGCATTTCTCCTGCACATGACGGTCTGATTCTCACCACCAGCCAGCACACTGCCACCGGTTCAAAGCTGTCATAAGCGGTCCCATACGCTTGACATAAAACAAACTATTCTGTATTGTATCTAAACTCACGTCAGAATGCGATTAGCGAAAATACTTTTAAGGTAGGTAATATATGTCGAGAAGTTGTGATGTTTGCGGAAAAGGCTCAATGAGCGGAAATAAAGTAAGTAAGTCATACAACCACACACGCCGCACCTGGAGACCAAATCTTCTTAAAATGAAGACAGAAGTTGGCGGAACAACACTTACGATTAACGTTTGCACTCGCTGTCTGCGCAGTGGCTTTGTTACAAAGAAAATCAATGTAACACCAGCAAATGCAGGCGCTCCAAAAGCAGCAAACTAAAGTACGTTCTTTTTGCTTTCAAAACCCACAGTCAATGCGCTGTGGGTTTTTTATTTTTTTTCGGTAAACAGAATACAGCGCAAACAGAACGATTTTTGTTGCCGATTTGTTTTATTTTTTATATTTTTATGATAAGCAAATAATTCGCGCAATGCCGTTATGCTTTATGCCGACGGCGCGCTAAAACATAAGGAGTTTTGATACAAAATGGCAAAACAGTTGATTTTTAACGAAGATGCTCGCAAAAAGATGTTGAGCGGTGTTGAGCAGATTGCTCGTGCTGTAAAAGTAACGCTAGGCCCATGCGGTCGCCTTGTTATGCTGGACAAAAAGTTTGGCGCACCTACCATTACAAAAGACGGCGTTTCTGTTGCAAAAGAAGTTGAATTAAAAGACCCGTTTGAAAACATGGGCGCACAGCTTGTTCGCGAAGTTGCTTCAAAAACAAACGACGTTGCTGGTGACGGAACGACAACAGCAACCGTTCTTGCCTATGCAATCGTACGCGAAGGCTTAAAGGCTGTAAGCGCAGGCATGACTCCAATTGAAATTAAACGCGGTATCGACAAGGCTGTAGCAGTCGCTGTTGAGAATATCAAAAAGAACAGTCGCGCCGTAAAAGGCAGCGAAGACATTACGCACGTTGCAACCATTTCTGCAAACAACGACCCGGAAATCGGTAAAATCTTGGCTGACGCAATCGAAAAGGTTGGAAAAGACGGCGTAATCACTGTTGAAGAATCTAAGAACATGGACACCACCGTTAAGACTGTAGAAGGTATGCAGTTTGACCGCGGCTACATCTCATCATACTTTGTAACCGACCGCGAGCGCATGGAAGTAAACTACAACGACGCATACATTCTTATCCACGACAAGAAAATCAGCACGATGAAAGACCTGCTTCCGCTGCTTGAGAAAGTAGCACAGACCGGAAAGCCCCTTGTCATCATCTGTGAGGATATGGACGGCGAAGCACTTGCAACACTCGTTCTGAACGCAATTCGTGGCACATTGCACTGCGTTGCAGTAAAAGCTCCTGGCTTTGGCGACCGCAGAAAGGAAATGCTGCAGGACATCGCAATCCTGACAGGCGGCACGGTAATCAGCGAAGAGCTTGGTCTTAAGCTTGAAACTGCTGACATTTCTATGCTCGGTCAGGCAAAGAGCGTTAAGATTGACAAAGACAACACGACGATCGTTGACGGTGCCGGCGAAAAGCAGGCAATCGCTGACCGCGTTGCAGAAATCAAGGCTCAGGTAGAAAAGTCAACATCTGACTACGACAAAGAAAAGCTCAAGGAACGCCTTGCAAAACTTGCAGGCGGCGTAGCTGTAATCAATATCGGCGCAATCACCGAGACCGAGATGAAAGAGAAGAAGTTCCGCGTAGAGGACACACTTGCTGCTACCCGCGCAGCTTTGGAAGAAGGCATTGTTTCTGGTGGTGGACTTGCACTGATTGACGCTGCAAAATCACTGACAGACGACGCAGCAAAAGATTTGAGCGACGATGCAAAAGTCGGCTTTAAGATTGTGCGCCGCGCTCTTGAAGAGCCAATCCGCCAGATTGCAGACAACGCTGGCGTAGACGGTGCTGTTATTGCAGAACGCGCAAAGACAGAAAAAGCTGGCGTTGGCTACAATGCAGCTAAAGACGAATGGGTGAACATGATGGAAGCCGGCATTATTGACCCGGCAAAGGTAACCCGTTCAGCATTGCAAAATGCAGCTTCTGTTGCAGGAATGCTCCTCACAACAGAATGTGCAATCACCGATATCCCTGAGCCACCGGCACCAGCTGCCGCACCGCAGCCAGGAATGGGCATGGACTACTAGTTTTGAAACTTGCCGGAAGCACAATGTGCTTCTGGCCGGGCAAGAATCTGGGGCGCGTACATGCGTCTTCACGCAGTGTCCTGTACAAAACAAAAAAGACGCCTGCAAGCAGCTTGTGGGCGTCTTTTTTTTAGTCACCAGCTCTTATACCTTTTGGCAAAAGATATAAGGAAATCTCTAAAAACATGCCGTTGGAGTTTTTTAGAGATACTTGCGAGTTTTAATTCTTTTTAATAGCACGAATTAAAACATCGTTTTTCAAAGGGGATGACCTATAAGTATTGTCATGCTGTATTCGTAACGAAGTTTCAAACGACTTGACCTGCCTTGCCGCCTGCCTGTCGGCAAGGCAGG
>CALAEZ010000337.1 GCA_937891125.1 uncultured Treponema sp.
TCACGCAGGTTTCAAATGTAACGGGCACAATCACGCCTGTGGAAGAACTCATTGCAATCGCCCACAGGCACGGAGTTCGCATTTTGATTGACGGAGCGCAGTCAATCGCGCATCTGCCTGTCAATGTGAGCGCAAGCGACGCTGATTTCTTCGTGTTCTCAGGACACAAAGTCTACGGGCCTACGGGAATCGGCGGCGTGTACGGCAAGAAAGAGCTTCTTGAAGCAGCACGACCGTATCACGGGGGCGGCAACATGATTGCCGATGTGACTTTTGAGCGCACGATTTACAATCCCGCCCCGAACAAATTTGAGGCAGGAACAGGTTCTATTGCGGACGCGGTTGGCTTGGGTGCGGCACTCGAATATCTTGAAAGCATCGGAATGCCGGCAGTGGCTCAGTGGGAACACGAATTGACGCAGTATGCCATAAAGGAAATGAAGACAGTCAAAGGCCTTCACTTGATTGGCGAGGCGGCAAACAAGGCAGGCGTTCTTTCCTTCAAACTCGACGGTCACGATGACGAGGAAGTGGGCCAGCGGTTAAACTCTTATGGAATCGCAGTCCGAACCGGTCATCACTGTGCCCAGCCGATTTTGCGCCATTACGGATACGAGGGAAGCGTACGACCAACACTGGCGATCTACAATTCGCCGGACGATGTTGACGCGCTCGTTCGTGTGCTGCACACATTCTAAAAAAAGGGGATGCCTGAAGGCATGGGTTCTTGGGCATCCTCTTCCTTTCAAAGGAGAAATCAATGGAACATCACGAACATTATGAGACAAGTGAGATTGTAGATACGCTTTTGAACAATTACAAGCATGACAGGCATATCGAAGAAGTTGAATTCAACAGTCAGCCTGATGTTGATGTGATACACGAAATAACACGCAAATTGCTCAGAATCGTTTTTCCTGGTTATTTTCGTGAGAAAAACCGCAAATTTTACAATCTTTCAAGCTATGTCAACTCTCTGATTGAAGACGTGGTATATAATCTTGAGACTCAAATTACGCTCGCGCTCTTGCAGTGCCCGGAATGTCTGGACAAAAACGGCGCAATCGGAATAAATGTGCAGGAAAAAACTCGCTATGTCATCAGAACTTTCCTGCAGCGGCTTTTGGTAGTGCGAGAGTACTTGGCTACAGATGTAGAAGCCGCTTTTGAAGGCGACCCGGCCGCATTCAACAAAAATGAAGTCATCTTGGCCTACCCCGGCATTTGGGCAACGGCAATCAACCGAATCGCCCACGAACTTTACAAACTCAATGTTCCGCTCCTCCCGCGCATTATGACCGAATATGCCCACTCAAAAACAGGAATCGACATCCACCCCGGAACGACAATCGGGAAATATTTTTTCATAGACCACGGAACGGGCATTGTGATTGGCGAAACGGCAGTCATCGGTGAGCATGTGAAAATCTATCAGGGAGTCACGCTGGGCGCAATCTCAACAAGGGCGGGGCAAAAGCTCAAAGGGCAGAAACGCCACCCGACCATCGAAGATTATGTGACGATTTACGCAGGAGCCTCGATTTTGGGCGGAGACACGGTAATCGGCAAATACGCCGTAATCGGGAGCAATGTCTTTATCACCACATCAATCGCGCCAGAAGCAAAAGTGAGCATAAAAAACCAAGAGCTGGACATAAAGGGCGGCAAAAAAACAGAAGTCGCCGAAAATGACAGCTGGTTTTACATCATATAACCACAATTCTTGATTTTGGGGGTCGCAAAGAAAAAAAAATTACTTTTCTTACAACACCTCTTGACACAAAAGTTTCCGCTCATATAATTTCGCAGATTCGGTCGCTCGCTAACGCGAGCTTAGCTCGTTTTTGCTTTGCGAAAACGAGCGGTACAAACGCTGCACTAATTTTTAAATCAATCAAAACAATGTATGTATTCTCATGTCACAGGCCGATTGGGCGAGTTTTCTCGTGCGGTTGGTCTGTTTCCGTCTCTGGCGGATATATAAATCATTTTTTCACAAGAACATTTCATTCTTGTGTTGAAGGTAAAATTGGCTGAAGAAGAATTTGAAAGCGTTGCTGAAGAGTTAAACGTTCAAAGTAAGCGGATTTTTCACAAATGGCTTTTAAAAGCGATTAGTGAAAATAACAAAGAAATGTTCGAAAAGTGTGTTGAGGCACTCGGCAAAGAGTGGAATGTTCGTATGCATGTACCGAACAAAGACTTCCCTAATTTTGTTTCGCATTTATGGGAAAACAGAAAAAGAATCATAGATATTGAAAACAGCTATGACTGGAAAACTGAAGTTTTTGAGATGTCTAAAATGACTCAGAAAGGTGAGCAGAAATCCCATCAATACAGCTACGAAAGCAAGGTCTGTTTTGCTATTGCCCCGACAAGATACAAAATTATCGAAGATAAAAATACTCGAGATAATTTGAAAATATTGTTGAACGATGACAAAAAAGTTACCAAGAAAACATTTGAAACGATAGTAAACAAGTGGCTGTCTCAAAACAACATTGATACTACAAGCGAAGACGCTTTATATCGGACTGATTACGCCTTGTGGTCTGGTGAAGCTGTTAGAAATAGAGCTCAAAACTAACACCTGCAGTGAACGCTGATTGGTTAGCAAACATTATAAACGTACAGTAAGGAGGTACGAAAAATGGAAAAATTTATTTTTGGTTTGATGATTTTGGTAAGTATGTTGGGAATTGTTGGATGTGCAAATTCAAGCGATTCGGATGATACGGAAGAAGAAGTTGTTTATACGGTTGCCAATGCCACTATAGTTGAGGCAAATCTTACAATTTCATACAAATTAAAATCTGAGGGGTGGTCAGAGGAAACAACACTTGCATTTGGTGAGAGTTTTAATATAAAAAAGCAAGATGCCGAAATAACAGAACATGTCGGTTTTAGCATTATTTTTCCAGATGCAATAACTTGTAAAATTGAGGTTGATGATGATACGCTTCCTGACGCAGCAAGATATAACGACGCCAACTATCTTTTAATTCCATCTTTAGAGCTAGGACCTGTATATATCCAAAGTGCTATTCAAGGAAATTGCTGTAACTAAGAAACCTAGTTACTTGCAGTAATAAAAAACAGGAAAAAACAGAAATAGATTGGCTAGAAAAACCAATCTATTTCTTTTATAATTTTTTATGTTACTGAATAGTATGTTGTATTAGTTGTTTCTTTTACTTTTACAGTTATTTTATAACCACTTGTATTTTCAAAAATATAATTTCCGCTACTATCTACATCAGTGTTTCTTACAAAGCTTTGTGTCTTTGTCGTTCCGAAACTGTCATATACAAGAGTAAGATTTTTGCTATCAGCAAACGTTGCAGACCAATTCCCAGACATCCATTTTATATTAAAAGTACCGTTAAGAGCTTCCTCTGAACTAGCTGCTTCTGTAGAACTTATATTTGTTGCTGACTCATTATCATTAGTTAATTCAATACTTTCAATCTTGTATGTATAAGTCGTTTTCTGAACATCTGATGTCTTTATAGTTCCAAGATTATATGTAGCTGTAGCACTTGTATAACCTACTGTATCTTTTAAAGACCATTTACAGTAAAGAGCTAAAGTAGTACAACCACTTAATTTTAATTTTTTGTTAGTAGAGTCTATATAAGAACTTATATCAGCTGTTGGATTTAGAGCAGAAACATCAATAGCAAAAAATTCTGTTGCGATTTCAAATTACTTGAACAGAAATGTAAGGAATATAAACTTCCTGATGAGAAAATAATATCGCCTAACAAGAAGTTCGTAGCCGGCACGTAAGTCTTCGCTTGCGTGCGGTACAACCCATTGTTCTACCGCTAGCGTTCGCGGACTGCCGTCCGGGTATCAACGATGCGGCGCAAATCAACAATGTCGGGAACAATGATAACGCCGTCAAACACTTCAAGCTTATGCTGCTTTACAAGCTTACCAATTTCCTCGCGCGTTTGCTCCGCCGGAAGCCCCGCCCAGTGCGCCACATCCTGTTCAGAAAGAGAAAAGCGCCGCGCATGGTCTTGCGGATTAGTCATCGGATTGAGCTCATCAAACATAAGGAATACATCACAAATACGAGCCTGCATGTCCTTTATGCACAGCGTCTTAAGGCGGCGCTTCTGATCATATATGCGCTTGCAGAAAAGCTTTAAGAGCACCATTGCCAGCTGCGGATTTCCCATAATCAACACTTCAAAGTTTGCTTTGTTAAACTCCAGACATTCGACAGGTGTTTTTGCAAGACAGGTTGCCGAACGCGGCGAATTATCCAAAATGGCCATTTCGCCAAAAAACTCGCCAGGCTTTAGAATATCAAGATTTTTATTCGTGCCGTTAATACATTTTACGAGCTGTACATCACCCGTTTGTATCAAATAAAAGCAGTCGCCTGGCTCAAACTCGGAAATAATAACTTGCCCCGGCATATATTTCTTTGAAAAGCGAGAAAACGCTGGCAACGAAAATGCCTTGAGCGTTCCCTGCCCTAGCGTAGCCGCGCTTGACGCAGCATGCTTTGCGGCAACCTGGGCATCCTCCCGCTGGGCACGAGGCAATGCCACACGCAGGATTTTTTCGACTGTCGCCTTATTGGGCGTCTGCGGGTACAGCTTAAGAAACTTAGTGCACACATCACAGCACGACCGCCATTTTTCGTCCTGATAAAATGCCTGTGCAACTGAAAGCATACCTGCCTGTTGGTTAATAAGCGGCGACTTTTGGAGAATCGACTCCGTTTTGTAGTGAACCTGCCTAAGCTGACCGGAAAACACGCGCATCATGCGCATAATAACCTGCTTGTTGGAGCTAAAATTCTGCTCAAATTCAGCTACCGACATAGCAATACAAACAGAGTCGCTGACAGCGGTTACTGTTTCTTCACGAGGAAAGTGCCCTAATGCGGATTTTGTGCCAAAAAATTCTCCTGGACGAATAGATTCGTTGATTTTTGAATCTGCTTCTATGTCAGACATCGAAGCAACAAGCAGTCCTTTCTGCAAAATAAAAATCCGCTCATCCGTATCACCTTCAAAATAGATGAGTGCACCTTTTTTGTAAACCATCGCTTTTGGCATGACTATACCTCTTTCTTAATCTTACCACAAAATAAAAAATTATGCTATGATTTTTCCATGATAGATTTGCACACTCACTCCTCTGCATCTGACGGAAAACTATCTCCAGTAGATTCCGCTCGCTATGCTGCAGCCCATAACGTGACGGTTTGGGCACTGACCGACCATGACACAACAGACGGCTTACACGAGGCTGCAGTTGCCTGCAACGAACAAGGCATAACCTTTGTTCCGGGCATTGAAATTACCGTAGACTGGCCAACAGGCGAGTTTCATCTGTTAGGACATGGCTTAAGTCACTGTTCAACTGAGCTCTCGTCGCTCATTGACCACCTGCAGCAAAGCCGCAGCGAACGAAACGAGCAGATTATCGCCCACATGGCAGAAGCAGGCATTCACACAACGCAAGCTGAGCTAAAAAGCATATTCGGCGTAAAGCAGCTCGGGCGCCCGCATTTTGCCGATTTTCTGGTGCAAAAAGGCGTTGTCAAAAACCGACAGCTTGCTTTTGACAAATACTTGGCGCAAGGGCGCCCCTGGTTTGTGCATCATAGCGGCGCAAATCTTGACGAAGCGGTCGTTGCAATAAAAGCATCGGGTGGCGTTCCGGTGCTTGCGCATCCGCTTTCGCTCTACGTTTCCTGGGGCAAAATCGAGGACGTGCTCCGTGGCATTGTCGACCGCGGCATAGAAGGCATTGAAGCCTGGCACCCGGGAGCCCGCGTGGGAGAGGCTGTCCGCCTAGAAGCGCTTGCCCGCAAGCTTGGCTGCTTTGTCACGGGTGGCAGTGACTTTCACGGCGAAGGCGTCCGTGCCGACCGCAGAATCGGAAAAACTTGTGGCGGGAAAAAAATTGAAGAGCGGCTGTGGTATGAAGAGCTTTTGCCGCACCTAAAAACATTTTCTGGAAAAAATTTTTTGTAAAAATGTGAGAAAATCTGCATTTCTACCCCTATATATACAGTGAAGACCGTGAGCTAAAAAAGTGACGAAATGTCTAAAGGCTGCAGGCATCCATTGCACAAGCATGCACCTCTGCCTGCAAATCACCGCTCACGCACAGGAGTAGCTATATGCAGATTTTTTCATTTTCGCCTTTCGGCTATGAAGGCGCGCTCGTAGCCGTTGAGGTTGACTTTCGCCGCGGGATTCCTGCTGTCGATGACGTGGGGCTTGCAGACGGAGCCGTCAAAGAATCCCGCGAGCGCATGAGAAGCGCAATCAGAAACAGCGGCTATGAATTTCCGATGGAACGGGTATTGATAAGCCTGTCGCCAGCAGACTTAAAAAAAGAAGGCGCCGGCTTCGATTTAGCACTGGCGCTTGCTGTTCTGTACGAGGCTGGAAAGAAAACACGGGGCGAAGCTTTGCCGCAGCAGGTACTTGTCATGGGCGAGCTAGAGCTATCCGGCGCCTTACGGCCAGTAAAGGGCATTCAAGCCGCGGTCAGCACGGCGGCGCAAGCGGGCATCAAGCATTGCATTGTAAGCGCAGGTAACGGCGATGAGGCGCGGCAGGTACCGGGAATACACGTATTTGCCGCCGAAACGCTTACCGAAGCATACGAGGCGCTTTTTACGCCTGACGCATTTACACAGGGCGCCGGAGCTGAAAGCGCCTTTCTGCCAGAAGGCTGCGTATCGGTAGAAGGCGTGCTCTTCTCTGCCCTGCCACCTCATGCAGATTTTTCCGATGTAAGCGGCCAAGAGCAGCTGGTACGCGCGCTCCAGGTAGCCGCCGCTGGCGGACACAACCTGCTTGCCTACGGCCCGCCCGGCTGCGGAAAAACGCTTTCCATACAGCGCTTTAGCGCCCTGCTGCCACTGTTGACAGTTGAAGAGAGCATGAGCGTCACCCGCATACACAGTCTTGCCGGGCTTCTGTCGCCCCATCAGCCGTTAGTGCGCATTCCGCCGTTCAGGCAGCCGCACCAGACAGCAAGCATAGAAGGCATGTGTGGCGGCGGCATACACTGCCGTCCGGGCGAAATCTCGCTTGCACATAATGGCGTGCTGTTTTTAGATGAGGCGGCAGAATTTAGAAGCTCATGCCTGCAGATGCTGCGCGTGCCGTTAGAAAGTGGCTCCATCACGCTTAGCCGCGCGGGGCGCACAACCGTCTATCCCGCGCTTTTTCAGCTGCTGTTAGCAACAAACCCCTGCCCGTGCGGTAATTACGGCGTTCCCGGTAAGCTCTGCCTGTGCAGCGCACACGCCGTTGAGCAATACTGGCGCAAGTTTTCAGGTCCGTTGCTTGACCGCATTGCGATTCGTGTTGCGGTTCCAGGCGCAGAAGGCGAAGAGCGCGGAGCGCCAACGGCAAAAACGCTTTCGACAGCAGAGCTGCGCGTACAGATTGCAAAGGCGGTTACCATGCAGCGCAGGCGGCAAGGAAAGAAAAACGCGCGGCTTTCGCCACAGGAGCTTCTTCGCTGGTGTGCATTAGGAAAAGAAGAGCAGCAGTTTCTCAATACCGCCGCGCTGCGTGACGACTACTCTCAGCGCTCGGTAAGCTGTTGTCTGCAGCTTGCGCGCACGTTAGCCGACATGGAGTTATCAGAAAAAATAACGGTTGTGCATCTTAAGGAGGCGCTTGCCTTACACAGCGCAAGCCTGCCGTTTACTGCGCTGTAAAAAAAGGGGGCTGTTGTTGTCAGCAGTCCCCTACACATGCGCTAAAAGGCGCTTGGATTTTTAGAAAGAAGCATTAGTTATCAATACCAGCAACAGTAGTTGGTGTCAGAGTAAATGTATCTGAGTAATACGTATTGCCGTCTGAATCAACTGCTTTAATAACGTACAGATAGTAGCCGTAGCTAGAAACAGTGTCGCTGAATGAGTACATAACGGTATTTGTACCGTACTCAACAGTTTCAGAATTAAGATTAGTGTATGTTGCCGTTGCTGTTACCGCAGTAGCAGAGTTAGTCACGCTTTCAAAGCCAGAAGTCAGATAATCCATTGAATACCCGTTATACGTTGCGCGATACAATGTAATTGAGCTAAATGCACTTGTTGGCGCATACAAGTCGTATTTATTAGAATACAGCGAATCTTTACCAAAGTAGATGTTTACACTGGTTCCATACGTTGCATTAAGTCCACTTGCCGGAGACATTGAATAGTTAACCTCAGTAGTGCCAATCTTCCAGGTAAGAGCATAAGAACGACTGTCTACCGTTGCTGTTGTAGGAAGCAAAGTTGTGCCGTACGTAGCACTGCCATCGTAAATGGTCGGGTTGTATGCGAAGTTGCTTGAATAGTCACTTACTGAAAGAACAGCATATACCTTGTCAGCACTTACGCTGTAAACAGTATCAGTCTTCAATACGTAGTATTCATAAATACCGAAGTCAGAAACAGTATCCTTGTACACAGCAACGTATTCGCCTTCCTGATATTCGAATTGGCTTGAAGTAAGCGTTGTTACTGCGGTAAATGCGCCAAGGGTGAGGTTTGAGGTAGCACTTGTTGTAGACGATT
Organism: uncultured Treponema sp.; assembly: GCA_937891125.1. Lineage (GTDB taxonomy): Bacteria > Spirochaetota > Spirochaetia > Treponematales > Treponemataceae > Treponema_D. Next base: position 8,561 of record CALAEZ010000337.1, read on the forward strand.
CGCCGTACTGTGCGCGGTACAAGGTGTACGTATAGTTAGCCATTGTTTCTGTGTCGTCATCGACCGTGTCAGAAACATTTACGTATACAGTTTCGCTTCCAGTGTCGTACTGCTTAACCGTAAGTGTTGGGGCGGTAAGTGCATATTCAGCAATAGTTGCGCTATCGCTGTAGGTTGCCGTCTTGTAGCCAGATTTAGAGGCAGTTACGCGGAATGTATACGAACCCTCTGCAAGGTCTTTCAAGTATACGATATAGCCAGTTTCGCTTGCAGTAGTATCATCGGTGTAGCCCCAGTTTCCAAGGTCACTGATTTCTGTCCACAAGGTTTCCTTAGTGCCTACGGTAGCTGTGTACAAGGCATAAGAAGCAGTTACCGTTACGTCTTCGTCTGCAGTAATCACCAGCTTAATGTCGTTTGCCCAGTTGTCGCCGTCCATATTGAGTACAGTCGCTGAAATGCCAGCGGTTGTATCAGTGTCAACGTATGCAGCTACAGTTGTAGAATGTGCAGATTCTACATTACCATTATCAGAAAGCACAACGTAGAATGTGTGAGCAGCAGTGTTGTCCGCTACTGCATAGTCAAGGTAGTAGCAGGTGCCTAGGTCAGCGTAAGTATCTTCCCTGATTGTACCACTTACCGCAGTATACAGACCAGTTACCGAGTCATACAGGTAGACCTTGTACTTAGAAGCTGCGTATACATCGCCAGAAGCAGTTTCTGCTGGTGTCCACAGAACGCGGACTGTGTTACCTTCATCAATATAGCCTGCATACTTAATTGCAGTGCTTGCACCTTCAGTATCAAGTGCATCAATGGTGATGGTGTCTGAAACAATGTATGAATCTTCATACCCATCTGCAGAAACCTTTACAACAATCTGATAGACGCCAGCTGCGGTAACCGTAATAGCGCTTGACTTGTAGGTTTCGTCAACCGTGTAGTAGTTCGGCTCAATTGAAGTTGTGAAGGCAGTATAGGTACCATTTGTGAAAGAACCTGTTGTAGTATCAAACAACGTTGTACCGTTTCCTTTGCAGACATAATACGTATAATTAAGGAATGCCTTTACTGGGAAAATAACGTAATACTGTAACGGATTGCTTGAACTTTGCTCGAAATACAGATTTGACTTACTGATAATGAAGCTTGAAGAGCCAGAAAGCTTTGCAATATCAAGCGCAGTAGTAAGATTGCCATTGGTGTAATATGCAGGAACAATAGCCTTTGCAGAAGCAGAGCTCGAATTTCCCTTTACGGTAATGTATGTTGAATAGTTGTTGGTAGATCCCGAAGTTTCATTTGCTGATGACACTTCGCTATTATCACCTTTTGCAATTACATATGCAGTATAGGTATAGGTAGCACCATTATAAATGTCATAATCTATTTCAGCATTAGAAAGCCCTAAGTTGGTAGTTGCAGTAGTACCATCGTAAATAACTTTTCCGTCATCACGAAGTACTTTTACTGTTGCACCCGTTGTTGACTCACCCCACGCAACGTAGTTAAAGCCAGGATATGCCACGGCTTTAATGTTAACTGCATCAAGCGTAAGCACATCGATGTTGCTTGAATCACTGCTGTCCTCATAGGTACAAGCCGCAAAAAACGAAGTTGCAAGCACAACAGAAGCGATTGCAACACTCTTGAAAAGTTTTTTCATACTTTCCTCCACAATAAAATAATGTGGAATAATACCCCCCCCCTAAAGTTTAAGTCAATCTTTCTTTTAATAAAACCGCAGTTTTTTTTGTCATTCCCGCATTTCGCAGCACACTGCTTTTCTATTTGCATTTATTGCACACTACAGCTAGAATAGACCGCCGAGGGGCATATATGAAACGACCACGAAAGCGCATTCTTATTCCGCTGTTATCGATTGCACTGTTTGGCATTTTGTTCGCCATGACGCATATGACACTCAGCTACTTTCATGCCATGTGGGACATGCAGAACACGTATGCGCCAGCACTTGTTTCAAGTGGCAAGCGCGTGCTGTACATCAGCTCATACAACCTCAATTTTGAAAGCGTACGTCTCCAGGAGCGCGGTATTCAGGCAGGGCTCGGCAAATACGGCATTGGCTACGACTGCGAATATATGGACACAAAAAGCTACAACAGCGAAGAAATTGCAGAAGTCTTTTACGAGTCGCTCAAATACAAGCTGACGCACCACCGCACCTACGACGCTGTTATCGTGGGCGATGACACTGCACTTGCCTTTGTGCTGTCGCACCAAGTAGAGCTTTTTAACGAAACGCCGATTGTCTTCATTGGCGTCAGCAACGGAGAGCTTGCCGAGTGGGCGTCAAAAAAAGGCTTTATTACTGGCGCCATTGAAGATTTGCATTTAGAAGATTTGCTCCAGCTTGCGTTGCAGCTCTACCCGAGCGCAACTTCCGTTACCGCCATTTCCGGCAGTTCTTCTTCCGTCGACCTAGGAAAGCAAAAGCAGTTTTTAGAGCTTAAGCCGCGTTTCCCCAACTACGAGTTTAAGACCATTGACGCCACTGAATCTACGCAGATTTCGCTCGCCGCGCACATTTCGCATATCACTAACAGCATTATCATCAACCTTGGCTTTTTTGAGGATGGCGACAAAAATCACTACACAAGCCAGTCCATGCAGGAATTTTTAAGCGCCTGCACCCATCTGCCGACCTTTTCGATTACGCCAGGCGGCGTGGGAAGTGGCGCTGCAGCGGGAGTGATTGTAAACCAGGAAGATGCAGGAAGATACGCGGCAGAACTCTGCAAGCGTATAACCTCTGGTGAAAGCCCCGCGTTTATCCCTATCTACCGCGGCATTGGAACGCACTATATTTTTGACGCGCAGGTTATGTACCGCCAGAATTTAAGCATGACAAATCTACCCGCCCACGCCATTTTTGTAAACGGCAAGGCGCCACTTCTCTACAAGTATCGGACGCTGTATGCACCGATTCTGCTGTTAGTGGCAAGCTTTATCCTGCTGATTGCCATTTCGGTGCTGTACTTAGTCGGCGCTCACAACGCACAGGCAAACCTGCGCCATGCCGTTACCCACAATGCGCTTACCGGTCTTCCTAACCGCGTCTTAGCAATCGCAAAAATCAGCGAGCTCCTCAAGAAGAATCTTCCGTTTACCATTATCACGATTGACATTGACGACTTAACAAGCATAAACGACTACTACTCGCGCGAATTTGGCGACCGACTGCTTATCGAGCTTGGCGAACGCTTACAGACGCTTGAAACGCCGGCTACCTACACGGTTTATCGGTTTACCAGTGACGAATTTACGCTGATTCTGCAGGCGCGCGCCCTACAGCCAAATGATGCAGAAATCTTCTTTTTGCGGCAGCTCTTGTCGGCGCCCTTCTGCACCGACGAAAATCCGCTTTTTATAAAAACAAGCATGGGCGTTGCCACCACCTCTTTTGAGATTCACAAGCCAGACACCTATCTGTCAAATGCAGACATTGCGGTAAACAAGGCAAAAGAGCAAGGCATTAACAAAACGGCATTTTTTAACGAGGAGATGCGGCGTGAAATCGAAAAAAAACAGAGCATTGTCAAGGACATCGAATACGCGTGCCAAAATGGCGGATTTTACGTGGTCTTTCAGCCGCAGATAGATGTCAAAACGGGTGAGATTTACGGCTACGAGGCACTCGCACGCCTAAAGCTCCAGCGGAACGGTGAAGAAAAGAATATTCCGCCGATAGATTTTATTCCTGCTGCTGAAAAAAGCGGCTACATAAGCAAAATCGGGCGTATTGTCACTGAGCAAACGATTGCGCACATGGTTGAATGGCGCAAGAACGGCATGCAGCTGCACAAGGTTTCGATAAATTATTCGGTGGGGCAAACCACTGACCACGGCTATGTAAATTACTTGAGCGACCTGCTTGAAGAGCACGCCATTTCGCCCGATTTAATCTGCATTGAGATTACCGAAAGCCTGTTTCTTGAAAACCGCAAGCAGGCAATGGAGCTGTTCGACCAATTCCGTGCAATCGGTGTAGAGCTTGCCTTAGACGACTTTGGCACCGGCTATTCAAGCTTAAGCTATCTTGCCTACCTGCCGGTCAGCACGGTAAAGATTGATAAGACGATGATTGATGCATATCTTTCGCAGGAAGACAAGAACCCGTTCTTGCAGAATGTAGTAAATCTTGTGCACTCGCTTAATCTTTCGCTGACCGTTGAAGGCATTGAGCACGAATGGCAGTACAAAAAGATTGTACAGTTCGGCGGCGACCATATTCAGGGCTACTATTTCAGTAAGCCGTTATTGCCGGAACAAGTTGAAACTTTTGCTCCTGATTTTGAAAGCCATGTTTGACTTATAAAGTGCTATCTGCGATAATTTGCGCATAGGAGTTTTATATGGCAAAAAAATCTGGATTATTAGGCTATCTGTATTTAGCAGGTATGGCGCTTGTTGTAATCGGCTGCTTTTTACCGCTTTCGTCTCATTTCGGCGGAAATCTTAAGGGAGCAACCGCTGTAAGTCACATCGGAGACGGCGGCATTATGTCAATCAGCGCAATTCTGGCGCTCGTCGGTGCAGCAGCAGGAATCGCATTATGCTTTGTTCCAGTCAAAAATGCAAAGCTCTTGAAACTTGTATCCGTAATTGTTTCAGTTGCAGGCGGCATCTACGTCGTAGCGAACACAAACAGCACGGCATTTAAAATTGCCGCAAAGGTGACAAGCGCACACATCGGGCTTGGCATGGCAGTTATCATCATCGGCTGGGTGCTTGCACTTGTCGGCTGGGTGTTACATAAAGACTAAAACATCTGAGGAATGAGCGTGATAAACGCCCATTCCTTTTTTTTTACTGCACATCCAAATATTCTTTTCTTGTCGGCGGCGGATACGCTTTATCCAGAAGCGCAACTCCGTTTCTCCGCATCCACAG
>CALAEZ010000338.1 GCA_937891125.1 uncultured Treponema sp.
TAATCGTGCGGTTTTTGCGCAGGTAGGCAAAATCCATCACAAGCTTGTTTGCAGGTGAAGTCAGCACCGGACGGGTAAGCGGGATTACGCCGTCAATCGTAAAGCTAGAAAGCGCAGAATCAAGCGGAAAGCCGTCTTTGGTGCTTGCAAGCACCCGCCAGCGGTAGCTGCCTGCAGTCAGGCGCGGAAGGGAAAGCGCACTTACAGCGTTTTCGATGCGCTCCACCTCACGAAGCGAGCCGTCGTGCTGAAGCTTGTAGAGCACAAAATTGTAGGAAGAAGCCTTGTCGCGCCCGCTTTTCCAGCGGAATGCGGTATCCGTGCGCAGCGCCGTTAAGCCTGCAACGTGTGCGTCCTGCGCGGGGAAGACGCCGGTTATGCGTTCCGGCTCGCGCACGCTGAACGAAACGGCAGCTCCCTCTCCAACACGGAGCGCGGAAGTTTCTGTTTCTGCGGCAATAGGCTGCACGCGCACCGTGTAGCTTTCCGGGCTGAGGACAAGCGAGCAGCTGTTTGTGTGCTCTTGCTGCCGGTTTTCGATAAGCGAGCCGTCCTTTGAAAGCACGCGCACGTCGTAGTAGTCTGCGCCGTCAACGGCATTCCAGCGCACGCTGACTGGCGAGCCGTTATAGCTTAGAACGCTTTCATCTGCGCGCGGCTCGGTAATGACAGGGCGCACCAGCTCCTTAAGCACGGTAAAGCTGCGGGAAGCGGTAAGCCCTTCTACGCTGCCGTCGGCATTTTTAAGCCCGACTCTCCACCAGTACGTGCCCGGCGCTAACAGCAGATTTTCAAGCGAGGTCCTAGACTGCGTGCGCTCTAGCTGCATGGCACTGAAATCTGCATTTTTTGCAATCTGAATGACGCTCACCGCCTCCCGCGGCGCATCATCGGAAAGCTTCCACATAAACGAGGTGTCGGAAAGCTTTGCCATTTCGGCGCTGTAGCCGTCGGGCGGGAACAGGAGCTTGTTTTCCTGCGGAATGTACGGCTCTATGCTGAATGCGCGCACGGCGCTTTCAGGCGCAAGGTCGTCAGCGCGGTCAGATTCAGAAAGCGCGCGCCGCACAATCTTCCAGTAGTAGCTACCGTCGGGGAGCGTGTCCGCGTCAATTTTTTCTGAAAGACGAAGGAGCGCCGTCTCCCTTTTGAGCGCAATGTCGGTAAAGTCCGCATCGCGGGAAACGACAAGCTCGTACAGCGCGTCTTTCAGCTCGCTTTTCCACATGAATGTCTGATTAACGTCTCCGCGTCGCACAATGCGCGCGCCGTCAGCCGGAATCGTAAGCTCGGGAGCAGAAAGCGCATCGTTTTTAACAACAGAAAAGGCGTGTACGGCGCTTTCGCCTGTTCCGACGTGCTGCAGGCTATACTCAGGCGACACCTGCCAGAAATAGCTTCCTTCAGGGAGCGTATCCAGCAGGCAGAAGGTGTCATTAGTCTGCACCTGGTAGACGACAGAGCGCATGTCGGGCGTATCTGACACGGTAAGCGTGTAGGACTGGGCAAAATCGTTTCCGCTCCAGCGGAAGTGTATGCGCGGCGTTTTCACCCGGTAGCGAAAATCACTCAGCTCGCCCGGCGCAATGAGCGAAAGAGATTCAAGCCGCTCAACGCTAATGCGCCCGGAGGCTCCCAGCTCAGGTGAGTCTTCGGTGTAGACACGCCAGTAAAAAGCGCCGTCAGAAAGCGTGAGCTCCGTGTTTTTCTGCGATACGGTGTCGGTAAACAAAAGCTCGGAAAAGTCTTTTTTGCGCGAAAGCTCCACGGTGACCGGAAGCGCCTCCGCCACATTCCAGGCAAGCTGCACGGGAACGCTCTCTGCGCCAGAAACGGCGCGCTCAGATCCGCCGTATAGGTGCAGGATTTTCAGCTCCTTTGGAATTGAAGTGACGGTAACCGGCCGCTTTTGAATCTCGCCGCTTTTATCCACGCTGACAGACTCGCCAGTTACCAGCGCAGCGACAGCCCCCGCTTCGGTTACGACGCTTGCCGTTCCGCTTTTTACTTCTACGCTCCGCGCACCCATTGCGTCAGATTTTGCCGCAAGACTTGCCCCCGCGTCCACGGTGATTTTTGAGCCGTCGTCAAGCACCAGCGCCACGGAGCTGTCCTTTGCGCTTTCTACCTGCACGTCGCCGCCGTCAACGGAAATCTGTAAACCGCCGTCTTTACTGTAGGCAATTTGAATCATCGTGTTTTCGTACAGGTCAAGCGACGTGCCGTCTTCAAAATGCAGCGTCGCCTGCGCTAAATCTGCCGTGCGGATTATGTCGCCGTCATACACCGGCGAGTTCTGATTTACGCGCTCCCAGACAACACGGTCGGAAAACTTTCGCTGGGCGATGCGGTTTTTAAACGAGATTGTTGCAATGCGGGTTTTGTCGTTTCGCGTCGTCGAGCTGTTTAAGTCACGCCAGAACAGGAACAGAAAAAGCGCGGCGCAGCTTAGGCAGAACGAAATGACAAGCGCGTCACGGAGCGGCGACTTGAATCTTGTTTTCTTCTGCATCCAAGTTCACTCCACCAAAATCGGGTATCGGAATGCCTAAAATCGCGCGCATTTCGTTCAAGGTCTTCGGGCCCTCCGGTCCGACCGATTTTGCACAGTCCGCATCGAGCACAAAGGTCGGGTCATCGCCAAAGAAAGAAGCAACATCAAAATGCGGCATGTTCACAACGCCGTAAAAATGCTGCTTACCCTTGCCCTTTACCTCAAACTCTACCGGAATCTGCTCGATGACAATCTCATTCTTTTCGTTTTCAGGTAAAAGCGTAAAATTGTTTTCCTGACATCGGATATACGGAAGCAGAAGCGCGCGCGTGTCCTCGGTAATCAGAATGTCGGTGCCGCACGGCTTGTTGCTCGCTTCGGTGCGGCTTGCAAAGTTTACCGCGTCTCCGATTGACGTGTACTCCATCTTGTCGTAGCTTCCCATAAAGCCGACGGTCGCGCGTCCGCTGTTTAAGCCCGCGCCGATTCTGATATGCGGCTTATACTGCGCAAGCGGCTCGTCCTTGTGAGCGGCGGTAAAGGCTTCCGCGTCCTTGTTATACTGCATGAGCGAATAGCGCATGGCAATGCAGGCGGTAATGGCAGAAAGCGCGTCCTCACGCACGTACTGGTCGTGCTCTTCCTTTTTGAGCGCGCGCGTCACTGAAAGCGCATCCATGTTTTCCCAGTCGAGGCTGTCGTTACGGAGCACGCCCCATGCCGCCATAATCGCGTCTCCCTCAAACTTATCGACCGTGCCGCCCGTTTTGGTAATGCAGGTGACCATGCGGCTCATGTAGTCGTTTAAGAAGTTGATGATTTCGCCTGCGCTCTTTTCACCAAAACGGTTTTTAAAGCCGTCAGAAATGGCGGTAAAGCCGCGGATGTCGCTGAAAAAGATTGTAATGTCCTTTAAGTGCGGCTCAAAATCGATTGCCTTGGTAATAATCGCCTTGGTTACGCCCTTGTTGGTAAGCTTTGTAAACGTGTTTAAAATTTCGCGCTCGTTTTGCGTGCTCTTTGTCAGAACGCCGATTTCGTCCTTTGACTTTTTCGTCGTAAGCTCGCTGAAAAGCTCGGTGTTGAAGTTTCCGCTGTTGATTTCGTTTACAACAGCCGTCAACTTTTTAAGCGGCACGGAAAGCGATTTTGCAAACAGGTAGACGACCATTACGGTAAGCGCAAGGATTGCAATCGTAATGTAGACGTTGCGCCGCGTGGTGGCATTAATGCCTTCAAGCACAATCGCCGTCTTTACAAGCGTGATGACCGCGCCGTTTCCGACCGGAAGCTTGCGGAATGCGCCGATGTATTCTTCGCCCGCACTGTCACGGTAGGTAATCTGGCTGTTGGACTGCGTGCTTTCAAGCATGCTGATGACAATCTGCGAGTCGCTTGCGTCAGCGCCGTCGAGCATGAGCTGCATGTCGCCGTGCACTAAAATGTCGCCGTCGTTATTTACAAAGAACGACTGGTTTACGCTTCCCGCGCTAAAGCTTTCGCCCATGCCCTCGGTCGAATACAGCAGGCACACGGCGTTGTCAACGCCATCGGCGCTTCCGCTTCTGACGTTTACCGGATAGCAGATCATGAGCATGGGCACGGAAAAGTACGGACTTGCATTTAAAAGCTCAAAGCTGCCGTTCTGGGATGCCTGTATGCGCTCGCCTTCCTGCGCAAAATAGGCAGAAGCGCTCTCGCCTTCAAGCTCGTGCGAAATAAAAAAGGCAGTGCTGGTAAACAGGCGGCCGGTCACCGGCAGGTAGACGGCGACGATGTCACGGTTTCGGTCAAAGAACAGGTTTTCGACTGATTTTACCTCAGTTTCGCTTTCGCCCGCGTTTTTCAGCAGGTCGACAAACATGGTGACCGACGCAACCGCTGTTTCAATGCGGTTTTCACAGTCAGAAGCGGTGCGGCTGTTTATTGCAAGGTTGTTTTCTTCGGCGCTCATGCGGATGTCTTGCGTAATGAAGTACGAAACAAGATAGGTAACGCCGCCTAAGGCAATCACAATAATGGCAGAAATAATGCCGATAAGCTTTGCGCCAATCGGGCGTGAAACGCGGTTTGCACGCTTTTCTTCGCGAATACGCGCCTCTTCCGCTTTCTTTTCCTGCGCCCGGCGGATTTTAAGCGCCTCTTTTTCCTCTTCAAGCGCCTGTAAGTCCTGGTGCAGCGCCGCGCGTAAGTCAGCGCTTTCAGAAAGCATTTTTTCTGCGTCTTCGCTTTTCTCGCTGCCGTCAAAGAAATCCTCAAGTGAAAGCTCTTCAGTCTCCTCACGGAGCGCCTGCGTCTGAAGCTCATCGGCTTTTGCGATTGCTTCAAATTCCTCTACAGTCGGAATGTCGCTTACTAACAGTGTGCGGTGAATACCAAAATACTCGTCAACCGACATACCGCAGACGGTTACAAGCGGATTAGAATCCTGCTCGCAAGAAAGCATCGCGGGGTCTGCAAGCTCAAGGTCAGGAATTACCTCATTTTCATCGACAGGCGAGGATGCAACAGAAGTTAGTGCATCAAAAACAGGCTCAAGCTCTGCCTCTTCCTCAGCTGGTTCATATACAGCTACCGGAACTGGTTCTGACGCCGGTTCCTCGTAACGCGCCGTGAGCGCTTCTTCTTCAGGAAGCTCTGCTATCACCGGTGAAACAAAATCGCCAAACAGGCTGATATCTTCATATCGTTCAGTGGGAGGCGCAACAAAGGTGCCAAAATCAAGCAAATCGACAGTAGGCAGCTTCTTTTGCTGCGCAACAAATGAGCCGTATGCTAATAGTGCTTCTGCAAACTTTTGTTCTGTTTCTATTGCTGTTACTGCCACGATAAAAAAAGCCTCTTTCTAGTTTCGGCACGATAATGCTATTTCACTACAACTGTAACACAAAAAAAGAGGAAAGAAAACAGCGGCCATGCCGTTTGCTCATCAAGCGCTAGCGGACAAACGTCATGGTGACGTTGGTCGGAATTCGTCTAGCGGACAAACGTCATTTTACCCACCGGATTGCACCTCTAAAAAATCTGTGCTACAAACGTTCCATGCACGAAAGCGTTTCTCTCTATATTCATATTCCGTTTTGCCACCAAAAATGCGACTACTGCGATTTTTACAGCCTTCCACGCCTTGCAAAAAACCAGGCAGAGCCACGTATTCCCGATAGCTACATCGGCTCACTTCTCTCAGAGGCCGCCTTCTATGCTAACCGCTACGACGTAAAAAGTTGGCGCACCGTTTATATCGGAGGCGGCACGCCAAGTCTTCTTACTCCAACGCAGCTTACGCACCTTATGCAGGGGATAACAAAAACCGCACCACTTGTAGAACACGCTGAAGTCACCATGGAAATGAATCCCGAAAGCGTCAGCGCTGCGCTCATACAGGCCGCCGCCGCTACAGGCATAAACCGCATCTCCCTTGGCGTACAGGCGCTCGACGACACAGCACTCAAGGCAGTGCATCGAGCAGGCTCAAAAGCGCAGGCGCTCCAGGCGCTTACGCTGTTAAGCGAGCAGTGGGTGAACGCACACGGCGGCAGGCTGTCAGCAGACTTGATTGCAGGGCTTCCCAAGCATACCATGCCGTCCTTTGTACGCGGCATAGAAGAGCTTTGCTCCTATCCGCTCGACCACATTTCGCTCTACACGCTCACCATAGAAGACGACACCCCGCTTTTCCGCCGCATACAAAACGGCAGCCTCCCGCACAGCGAAGAAAAAGCTGACCGCATGTGGCTCGTAGGGCGTCACCTGCTTGAAAAAAACGGCTTTCAGCAATACGAGGTGTCTAACTTTGCAAAGCCCGGCTGCGAAAGCAAGCATAATTGCGTCTACTGGCAGCTTGAAAACTACATCGGCATTGGTTCTGGAGCAAGCGGAAGCTGGTACGGAAAGCCACACGCAGACAAAAGCGCCGGCTGCGAAGACGGGGTGCGCTGGACAAATCCTCCCTTAGAAAGAGGTGCAGTCACCGCTACACCTGCTCAAAAAGCCGCTGCAAGCGCACAAAAAGCAAGCCCTCAGCAAAGCCTAACGCTTCCAGAGCCGATTATCGAAATACTCGACAGCGACACGCAGCAGTTTGAATACCTTATGATGGGCTTTCGGCAGCTTATAGGGGTTTCAGAAAAGGCGTTTCAGTCCCGTTTTAACACGGCGCTTTCAGAAGCAATTGGTGCGCAGAACGGCGTTTTTGCAGACTGGAAGAAACGACGCCTTGCACGCGTCATACCCGTGCGGAATACAGACGGCACAAAAGACACGCGCTATGCACTAAATCGCCGCGGAATCTTATTGCTCAATCGCTTTTTAGAGGAGCTTTTGTAGCAGCATACAGGCGCTACAGCAGTGCACAGGCACAACAGCACTTAGCACTACAGCGCTTTTACCCGATTAAACGGAAAATAGACAAAAAGTGCTTCTGCAACAATATCTGAACGAGGAATAGCGCCCCACACGCGCGAGTCAGCGCTTTCTATGCGGTTATCTGCAAGCACAAAATACTGGTTATCAGAAAGCGTGCGTTCTCCCATATTGCCCGC
>CALAEZ010000339.1 GCA_937891125.1 uncultured Treponema sp.
AGTGACTGGAGTTCAGACGTGTGCTCTTCCGATCTTGGGCAAAATCAAAAAACACATCGCGGAAGAGCGCATCGTCATAAGCACGTCATGCTCGCTTTTGCACGTGCCCTACACCACAGCAAGCGAAGAGAAGCTCAAAAAGGAGATTCTCCAGTACTTTGCGTTTGCCGAAGAAAAACTCTGCGAGCTGCACGACCTTGCAAGTAACGACCAGACCGCATGGCAAGCAAACAGCGCGCTTTTTTCTCACGAGCGCATTTTCAAAACACAGGACGTGCAGAAAGCGCTTGCATCTTTACGCGACGAAGACTTTGTGCGAAAGCCAGCTTTTTGCGAGCGCGAAAAGCTGCAGAGAGCGCATTTTAATTTTCCGCTTTTCCCGACGACAACCATCGGAAGTTTTCCGCAGACACAGGATGTACGCGCAAACCGCGCCGCATACAAAAAAGGTACCATCACCAAAGAGCAGTACGTCGCTTTCAATCAGAAAAAGATTGCAGAGTGCATCGCCTTGCAGGAAAAGCTGGGGCTTGACGTGCTTGTCCACGGCGAGTTTGAGCGGAACGACATGGTCGAATACTTTGGCGCTCACCTGTACGGCTACATTTTTACGCAGAACGCATGGGTACAAAGCTACGGCACGAGGTGCGTAAAACCGCCGATTATCTGGAGCGACGTAAGCCGCCGCGAGCCGATGACCGTTGCGTGGTCGACTTTTGCGCAGAAGCAGACAAAAAAGTTCGTAAAAGGCATGCTCACCGGCCCGGTCACGATTTTGAACTGGTCATTTCCGCGCGAGGACATCAGCCTAAAAGAACAGGCCGAGCAGATAGCGCTTGCCATCCGCGACGAAGTGCTTGATTTGGAAAAGAACGGCATCAAAATCATCCAGATTGACGAAGCCGCACTCCGCGAAAAACTGCCGCTGCGCCGAGAAGACTGGCACAGCGAGTACCTGGACTGGGCAATTCCCGCGTTCCGCCTGGTGCACGCAAAAGTGCAGCCGTGCACGCAGATTCACACGCACATGTGCTACAGCGAGTTCAACGACATCATCCGCGACATTGACGCAATGGATGCCGATGTCATCACGTTTGAGGCAAGCCGCGCCGACCTAAAGATTTTGGACGCGCTCAAAGAAGCCGAGTTCAGAACGGAAGTCGGCCCCGGCGTGTACGACATTCACTCCGCCCGCGTTCCGTCACAGGAAGAGATTCTTTCTGCGCTCAAAAAAATGCTTGAAAAAGTGCCGGAAGAAAAGCTCTGGGTGAACCCCGACTGCGGCCTGAAAACCCGCGCCGAAGCCGAAACAACCGCAAGCCTTAAAAATCTTGTGCTTGCGGCAAAAGACTTGCGCAAGAGCCGTAAGCATGAGGAACAAAGCGCAAGCCCTACTTGCGCTTGACCGGAATCCAGATGGCGCTCTTGTAGTCGCTTGCGCTCATATCGCCAGCGCTGTACCACTCCACGCTTGCCTTTCCCGCTAACTCCCAGTCGGGGTTAGCAGGGAGCCATTCCTTAAAGATGCGCGTGTTCACGTTCTGAAGAGCCGCCGGAAGGGCGCCCACGCAGTCAAAGACCGCCCAGTCGCCGGCAGGAAGCGCATAGGTTGTCATGCCGCTTGGTAAGCCGCTCTGTCCGACGCTGCCGTCCACGCCCGCAGGCGCCCCACTCACGCCGTCCGGCGCTCTTCCCGCAATCAGGTAGCGGAAGGTGCCGCCCGCTGAGCCGTCAATGCAGATGCCGAACTCGCCGATGCCGTACTCGCCTCCCAAAGCCTCATGCATCCTGTTCCAGAACGCAGGTATTTCCTTATATGAGTTTTCCTCCGAAAACTCCTCTTCATAGCCAATCACGCTAAAGCCTTCTTTGTGTACAATTTTACACTCCATCGCACTGCCTCCTTGAACAGAAATCGTAATGGTAAGCGGGAGAAACGGCTTGGGCGCTTTTCCCGCCCTCACCTCGCTGGGGGTGGCCCCGTGAAAGCGCGCAAAGGCCTTTGCAAAACTTTCCGGTGTCTCATAGCAGTAGCGGAAGGCGATGTCGATAACGCGGTCGGCCATTTTTGCAATCTCTTTTTGAATCTGAAAGGCATACACATCTGAGCTGACATGGGTAAGAGGCAGAATGGCAGGCAGCTTGTAATGAGCGTTTTCTTCTTTTGCTGTTTCTTTGATAAAGCGCTGTGCGAATTTTGTAATCTGATTGGTAAACGGAAGGAAAAGAAGGGCTGCCGAAATATTAAAAATGGTATGCAACATTGCGATATGAGCGGTAATATTCTTCTGCGGCTCAAGCGGAACAATCGCATCGACCAGAGCCAGAAACGGCCGGAAGAAACAAAGCGCAAGCACCGTTCCGCACACGTTGAAGGCCACATGCACAGCCGCCGTGCGCCGGGCATTCACGCCTGCCCCGAAGCTCGACATGACGGCATCCACCGTAGAGCCAATGTTGCTTCCCAGAACAATCGCCGCAGCCAGATCCCACACAAGCGAGCCGTTTGCCGCCATCGTCAGGATAATCGCAGGTGTCGCCGACGAAGAATGAATCAGCGCCGTAAAGAACGCCCCCCAAAAGCACGCCCAGCACCAGCCCCAAAAGGCCCAGCTCGGCAAAATACTGCAGGAAAGCGACCGAATCCGGCTTTAAGTCCATTGACGCTTTCAAAAGCCCCAGTCCCCAAAAGAGGATCGCAAAGCCCATAAAGCAGTCAGCAAAATTGTGTATTTTGAAACGCTTGAAGTATTTGAGGACAAAGCCGAAACCGAACAGGGGAACTGCCGCAGCCTCAATACTGAAGGAAAATCCGAACAACGAGACAATCCATGCCGTCACCGTCGTTCCTATGTTCGCGCCGAATATGATGCCGATGCCCTGCGTAAGCGAAAGGATCTCCGCGTTTACAAAGCTTACGACCATAACCGTGGTCGCCCCTGAAGACTGAATAATCGCCGTAACAGCAATGCCGGTTAAAAGCGCGGAGAGGCGGTTCCCGCTGATTTTTCCCAGAAGCGACTGCAGGCTGTTTCCCGCACCTTTCTGGATGCCGTTAGAAAGCATTTCCATGCCAAAAAGAAGCAGGCAGAGAGCGCCACCGAATCCCAGAATCTGGCCAAGTATCGTAGCTATCATACACTTGCACTATATGCGGAAAGTGTAAAAGATTGAATACCGCGAATGTAAAGACTATGTAAATTTTTTGAAAAAGCTGAAAACCGTACATTGTCCGGCACGAACAGACTTCACTCCCCGCTCTACGAAGCGTAGGTAGCAGGGCGCGGATTTTCAACATAAGTTCCGTACAAAATCAAAATCCTATGCTATAATACAGCCATCGAGGTACATCATGCCGAAAGCATTGCTAGACTTTATGGGGTTCGCCTTCTTCTTTTGGTCAAATGAAGAAAAAAGAATGCATATTCATGTATGCAAAGGCACTCCGCGCCCTAATGCCACAAAATTCTGGATCACGCCAGACGAAATCTCGCTTGCATACAATGACGGGTCAATTTCCGAACAGGATTTGAACAAAATAGAAAAATACATTTATGCAAACCGAGAGACAATAATCACCCGTTGGGTAAAATATTTCGGTATGTAATTGTAAGGAGGCTCTTATGGGAATTTACTACAGCACGGTTGATGACATAGTTCTTACTTTCTCAAAAATCCGCAAGAACGGTATTTTCGATGAGATTGATTTCCGCTTTGAGCGTCCGAATGACAAGGGCGGATTTGATTTTGCCGAAGGCAAGTTACCGAACAACACATTCAATAAAACCTACGGCTTTTCAGAAGATGAACTCATGGATTTAGAGCATTATTTGAAAAACAATGCTTTTTTGATTTGGGAAATAGCCAGAGATGCAGCGTAGGAATTACACAAACCAAATGACAGGCTTTAACACCCACCTCTACGAAGCGTAGGTAGCAGGCCGCCGGAACGCATGATACACTCTGCATAACAAAACATGCAGGAGGTAGTCATGACAGACCAGTACGTAACAGGAAGTACGATAAAGCATCTCCGGGAAGAAAAAGGGCTCACGCAAGGAGCGCTTGCCGAAAAAATCAATGTAACTGCAAAGGCCGTGAGCAGGTGGGAGACCGGGCGGGGACTTCCCGACATCAGCCTGCTTGAGCCGCTTTCGCGCGCGCTTGAAGTCTCGGTCATCGAGCTGCTTTCCGGCCGCTGCGTACAGAACAAAAACCGCGCCGCCAACATGGCAAAGACGCTCTTTTACGCCTGCCCGGTCTGTGGCAACGTGATTCAGGCCACAGGAAGCGCCCTAGTAAGCTGCTGCGGCATCACGCTTCCGCACCTCGAAGCTGAGAGTGCAGAAACAGGCGAGCATCGCTTGAGCATCCAAATCTGCGAAGACGAATATTATGTTACGCTTGAGCACCCCATGACAAAAGAGCATTACATCTCTTTTCTTGCCGCCGTCTCTGACAAGGGCACGCAGCTCGTAAAGCTCTACCCCGAAGAGACCGCGCAAGCCCGCTTCAAGATTGACCGCGTGCAGAAGCTCTACGCTTTTTGTAACCATCACGGGCTGTTTGAAACGAGGCCGCGCTAAAGGGCAGCATCATTACCGTAACGATTGCCCGCCTGGGCAAAAGCAGCCTTCGTTATGAATTTTGATATTTAGAGTGGAAGCTGCTACCGTCATCAGTTTTTCCAATTCACATCCAGAATCAGTTCCATCGTATAAAAGCGATTGCCTTCTTTTTTCACTTCTTTTAACGTCATATAGGCAACCGCATTTTTGCCACTTACAAGCGTAATGTCTTTTCGCAGACGGTACATGGCAATGACATTCGGATCATTATTCCGGTCAGGAAACGACCCCGCGAAATCTGCAGTTTAAAAAATAGTTTTCAAATTGCGCAAAACATATTCGTCATGCCCGATTTTATAACAAGCATAGGCATCAGCAACAACAGCCCCTGTTTCAGCATCGACCCAGAAACGCCGGTGATGACCATTTTCCCATTCACCCTTGAGAATACAATTTTTGAATTCCATCTTTTCTAGAATATAGCCTTATTCGCAAGCTTTCAATTCTCGCTACTTGACTTTGCTTCAAAATCTGCTATATTTAAATCGTTCAGTGGACTGTATTTATACAGTTGTCCGCTTGCAAAAGCCGCTGAAGCCCAGGCTTTATGCCGATATCCCCTGCACCCGTGCGGGGGATTATTTTTTTCCCCATCCCTTTACTTTTCCGCCGCACGCAGGAAGGCGGTGCTAATCAGGGCGAAAATCAGATAGGTAATCAGCGTGCCGAAGCAGACATCGCTTAAAAAGTGATTGGTCATGTGGATGCGATTGTAGCCGTAGGCAAGCACAAAAAGGCAGGCTGTGGCAAAAGCCACGATATTGCGCCGCATGCTCCGGCCTTTTAAGACATCGACCAGCATGGGAAGCGAAAAGGACATCGCAGCGATGGTCATGTTGCCACTCGGCCAGCTCTTAAAGTTGTCATTGCTGCCGGCAAGATTGGGCACCATCTGCCACCAGGCGCGGAATGCCGCCTGCGGCTCCGGCAGAGTGAGCAGGTACTTAAAGCGAGGGCGGGAGGCGACCTGCTTGAGCCAGAGGTTTACGTTGTCGGCACAAATGCCTGCCACCAAGATTGCCGCGCCCACCGCGATGAGCTTGGCCGGCTCGGTGCGGTCAGCTAGGCGCAGAACCACCGGCGGCACCTAGGCATAGAGAGCCACCCAGAAAAGCCAGCTTCCAAGCGAGCGCAATGCACTGGTCTCGCCCGGCTGGTAGCCAAAGAGGGCGCGCACCGCCTTTCCGTTGTAATTGTTCGAATAATACACTGCAAAAAAATAGCCGACAAAAAGCAGCGTCCAGGCAAGGAGCCGGAAGCGTTCCCCCTTAGCCCGCAGACCCGCGCACAGACATGCACCCGCCGCTGGGTAAAGACAGTAAGAAAAATAAGAGCCGTAGGTAGCAAAAAAGGCGCCGAGAGAGGTATTATGCGCCAAGAGCACGTTAATCGGATAGTCAGCCACCGAGCCGACCGCAATGCCCGCCAGGCAAAAGCCCACTACCGCCCAAAAGCAGGCGGCGGGCAAAGCCATGATTGTTTTCTGCTTCATTTATTTGTCCTTTGCGTAGAGGCTTAAGCCCACAAGCACGCAACCCTGAATATAGGGCAGCTTCTTCTCGTCCAGATGCGCAAGCAACTCCGGGCTTTCCGCCCCCGGCTGAATCACAATGCACTTAAAGGGCTTAGTGCATTCCTGCATCAGCTTAAGCCCCTTTACCGGATGAATGCACAAGTCGATGATGTCGATGTCGCCGGGAATGTCGTTAAAGCTTGCAAGCTCCTTACCCACAGCATGCACCGTGTAGCCGTGCTCAATAAGCCCCTGCTTGATTTTATAGGCATACTTTTCTTCGTTCAGCGTGTCGCCCGCAACAGCAAAGGTCTGCTGCTGCATGATTTCTCTTAAGTCCATGCGGAGATTATATTCGGTCATAGTCATTCTCCTTTTATCAAGCCTTGTATATTTTTCTTTTTCCATAAAAAACAGCATTTTACACCCGCTCAGAAGCCGTTTTGTAGACTCCCATCTTTTCCCGTTTGCCGATGGCGATTATGTTTACCAGAAGGACATTTTCAACGACAGAATACACGATTCGGATTTGCTTTTTGCAGACGTACATTTTTCTGTAGCCGGTCAAGTCATAGCCGTTTTTGTTTCCCAATTCTTCACCAAGCAACGGGGAAGTTTTTAACTTGTCGAGCTGCTTTTTAACGAGTTTCTTTATGCTTCCGTCGAGATTGCAGAATTCCTGCAACGCCAGAGGGTGAAATTTTATTTCGTATTCCACTTACAATCCTGCCATTTTCATTGCGTCGTCGTAGGAGACATATTCAGAAACAGGCGTATTTTTTCGCTCCTGCACGGTCTGGAAAATTTCTTTTTGCTCGGCGGCTTCTTCCAGTCTTTTGAGCCGCTCGTATTCATCAATCGGAATCATAACAGCCTGCATCTGGTTGTTTTTTATGACGGCGATTTTCTCATCGTTGGATTTTGTCATTCTCTGCAAAAATCCTGCAAATCCGCGGACAAACTGAGAGCTTGAAACTATTTCATTGCGTGCAAAAGTTACCATAAAAACCTCTTATGTAAGATTTTACATAATTTTTTATGCAAAATCAAGCAAAAAAAATTTACAACTCTCCTCTAAATGCTCTGGCCAATATTGATTTTTTTAGCAGGGCGATTTGATCCAGGACGGTTTGGGCGGCTTCTTTGGCGTGGGATTCTTTTTCCAGCACGGTGTCTAGGATGCGCACGATTTCTTGTTGTTCTGGGAGTGTGGGAATTCGCACCAATACAGATGTTAAAAGTTTAAGATTCAGATTTTTCTGAGCAGTAGCAGGAGCCATTGCTTCTAAATCTTTTTGGATATCATTTATTTTGAAATACATAAACTTAGAATCTACGTTTTCAAATGGTGTAAAACCTACAACACTATCAGGGAAACAACAATCATAAGTTAGAATAGCAACTTTTCCAATATTTGCTGCAATTGTTATACACAATGTACCTTTTGGAAACAATCTACTTTGTTGAAAACCAAATTCACTTAAAGTTTGCTTATGTTCATTTATATAAATATCTGCATTTGCAATATCACCGGTTTGAATAAATGGATATTTTCCACCGAATAATTCAGGAGCATTTCTAGGACGATGTTTAGAACGGCCTCTCTCCTATATTCCGCAATTATCTAATGTCTTTTCTTCCCAACTCTCATCAGCCACTCCATTTTCTTTGCGCCAGTTGGCGGTTAGTTGGCAGGTGAAGGCTTTATGCAGGATGGCGGCTTTGCGGGTTTCGAAGCTATCTAGTACTGATTGGGCTTTTTTCTGAGCTTGGTCTAGTTTTGCGAATATTGTTTCTATGCGGTTTACGATGCGCTGTTGTTCGGCGAGTGTTGGAGGAAGAGGAAAGGGCATGTTCTTGAAAAGGTCTTTGTTCAAATGCGGAATTGCAGACCCTTTTTTGTTGTTCCTGTACAAATCTTTTTTTGTCGTTATGAAATACTGCAAATAGTTTTCATCAACATTTTCAATCGAAAGTGCTTTAAAAGTGCTTCCCATGTATCCGTCTTCGTGAATTGCAAAAACCTCGCCAGAGTTCTCGCCATCAACAAGAATGACTTTTGTTCCTTTTTTTATGAGTTTGCCAGAAATAACAAAACTTTTTTCTTTTGTTCCACGCAAATACTTTACTTCAAGATATGGATATTCTTTATCTGCAATTTTCTCGCCGTCAACCAATTTGCAAACTTCGCTTTGTTTACACCACTTCCATCCGTCCGGTAATTTATATGGTTCGACTATTTCTATCTGTCTTTTATTTTCAAGTTCCAATTCAAAATCCTCACAAATAGCGCCATGGATGGCGCATCAATATTTTAGCAATAAATGCGCGAGTTTTTATTTTGCAAAGCAAAATGAAAACTCGAGAAGTAAAAATGACAGGAGGTCATTTTTACGACCAGTTCATACGATGCTTCTATATTTTGGGAACCTCGAAAAACTGGTTTTAGAATCTTCTTATCCTGCCCTGAATCAATT
>CALAEZ010000340.1 GCA_937891125.1 uncultured Treponema sp.
AATTAGAAGAGAATAGATGTTCGCTTCGCTCAACATGACAATTTTCTTAAATAGCCCTAATTTCGACTTTTTGAATTTGCCAAACATTAAATTGAACACTTGCATGGAAGCACGTCTGTTGCACACGTTCAGCAGCGATTTACTCCGTACGAGGCATAACCGGTAAAGAGTGTTTAAATTTTAAGCGATATAATGAGCTGAAAGTGTTTCACAGCCGCTTGCTTCCATTCAATCGGTAAGTTTTCAGTGTTTTTCCGTAATGCAAAAGTCGAAATTACTTCTTCTTACCGACAGATAAGGTAAAATGTCGACTTTCCTTTACAGTTATTGAAAAAATAGCGTTTTTAAACGAAAAAGCAGTGCGGGCGCGGAACACTCGCAGGTGAGAAAATCCCTCATGGAGCAAAACCCTATTAGCCCCACCAATCGCATAAAAAATAAATGCTTTAGGCTGCGCGTGTGAAGCGAACGTGTCTTTTTCGATTTTAAACATAATTTTGTTGTGAGTGACGAAAGTCGACATTTGGGGTACTTACAAATCTTTATGCACATAATAGGTTGATCTGCCGCTGCCTTTCTTTTCTATTTTGCCATTATCGCAAAGTTCTTTGATGGCTTTTTCGATAGTCTGACGTGCAAGGGCAGGACATTCTTCCTGAATGTCGCTTTTTGTAAATTTACCGATACGGTTTTTGATAGCTGCTTCAACGATTTCAACGGAGGAAAGTTTATCATCTATCAGATTCAGTCGCTCTTCAAAATCTCTGTAAGCCGAAAGGATTATTCCCAAAAGATATTTTACAAATGGCGTGTTGTCATTTGTACCTTCGTTCCAGTTTTCAGAGGAGGCTTCAAGAACATCGTAATAAGTGTCTTTTGTTTTTTCGATTTTCTTTTCAAGACTTATATATTTGCATACGACAAATCCGGAACGATACAGGAGGAGCGTTGTTAAAAGTCTGGACATTCTTCCATTTCCGTCATTGAATGGGTGTATGCACAAAAAATCTTTGATGAAATTCGCAATTAAAAGCAAAGGTTCTATTTCGCCTAGCTCCATTGCACGATTAAAAGTCTCGCAAAGATTTTGAACAGCCTCAGGAGTTTCAACCGGAGCCAATGGTGTAAAAAGTGTTCGGCTGCTTCCATCAGGCATGGTTGCAACAATGTAGTTTTGAACATTCTTGAATTTACCTCCAAAATCCGGACTTGAGTATTGGTACAAATACTTATGGAGCTGGAGGATATAATTTGGGCTGAGAGGAATGTATTCGAAGTTTTCATGGATGATATTAAGAACATCGCGGTATCCCATGATTTCTTTTTCATCACGGCTACGGGGAGTAGTTTTATCAGCAACGAGCTGTTTGATTCGTAATTCTGTGGTGACAATACCTTCAATTTTGTTTGAGCTTTCTGTACTTTGAATTTTTGCTATTTCTACCAGTTTATCGAGTTTATCTTTTTTTTGATGCACAAAAAGTTCCTGCCGGCCTTTGTATTCCCTGATTTTAGAAATAAATCCTAAGATTTCGGTATCAAGTGTACAGTTTTGAAGTTTTGAATAATCAAAGATCCGCAATTTAATTCTCCTACGGTTTATCTTTCACCTATTTTAGCATATAAAATAGGTGAAAGCAAAGTTCTATAGGAGAAAAATAGTTTAAGGGCTGTCCTTAAAGTTGAAATATTTTCAATAAAGGACAGCCTTTTTTATGTTTAAATGAATTTTGTGGATTTTCGTTCCGTCAACGAAATATTTTTCAAGGCTGACATAACCTTAAGCAGCATGACCGAATTGTATCTGCTTGCTCCTCCGCCTTTTGTGTTTCGTGCAATGAGTCATACTTATTGGACAGCCCCTGTGCCATTGTAACATCGTCCACAGTATGATGGTGGAAAAAAATAAAAATCAATGCTATTATTTTTTTATGGAAAAGCGGAACTTACCAATAGGCATTCAGGATTTTGAAGAAATCAGAAAGAATAATTATATCTATGTAGATAAAACTGACCTTATTTATAAGCTTGCGACGGAGGGAAAGCCATATTTTTTGGCTCGTCCCCGTCGGTTTGGAAAGAGTCTTTTGGTTTCCACAATGAAAGCTTATTTTGAAGGGCGAAAAGATTTATTTGAAGGGCTTGCAATTTCCAAACTCGAAAAAAAATGGGAAGTTCATCCTGTCATTCATATTGATTTTAGCGGAGCTGGAAAATTTGCCACCAACGAAGAGCTGACCGATTATCTTAATTTTACGCTAAAAAATTATGAGCAAGAATATGGCATAACCGATGTTCCTAATTCTTTAAGTTTGCGCTTTTCTAAAATCATTAAAACCTCTCACGACCAAAGCGGAAAGCAGGTTGCCGTTTTAATCGACGAATACGATAAGCCGCTGTTGGATGCGTTACAAACTCCTGATCGTGACAAAAATCACTACACCATGGCAAGCTTTTACGGCGTTTTAAAATCCTGCGACCCCTATATGTGCTTTTTGTTTCTGACAGGAATTACGAAGTTTGCAAAGGTTTCGATTTTCAGCGAGTTGAATCAACTAAAAGACATAAGTATGACCGCTGATTTTACGACAATTTGCGGAATTTCAGAAGAAGAATTACAGACGAATTTTACAGACTACATAAAAGAATTTGCAGAAACAGAAGATGTAACGGAAGAAGAACTTTTGCAGAAGCTCAAACAAAAATACGATGGCTACCATTTTTCAAAGCGCTGGAAAGATATGTACAATCCGTTTAGCCTTTTAAATGCATTTGCAAACAAGGAATTCAACTCTTACTGGTTCCAGACGGCAACCCCGAAAATGCTTTTTGGGCTTATTGAAGACGCTCATTATGATTTAACTGATATTTTGGACGGAGTACAAGTAAAATCAAGCTCATTCTCTGATTACCGCGTTGGAGGAGGCTCTTTAACCCCGATAATTTATCATTCAGGTTATCTAACGATTAAAGATTATGATGAAAGGGCGAAACTTTATACATTAGGTTTTCCAAATAAAGAGATCCAAGATGGATTTACAGATTTTCTTTTGCCCCTTTACACCAATTTTTCTGAAGAAAAAATCGCCCTTGCAATGTATAAATTTAAGGACGCATTGGCAAGAAATGATATTTCAACATTTATGAAAATTTTCGATGCTTCTGTGAGTCCTGAGTTTTGGTCTCCAACATCAAGTAAAGAAAAAAGAGATGAAAAACTTAATAATATGTATGCCTACCAAGTAGCTTTCCACGCAATGCTAAGGATGACGGGCTTTGATGTGGTGAGCGAGCAGCAAGTAATCGGCGGCCGAGTGGATGTAACACTTGAAACAAGCGACACTGCCTACATTTTTGAGCTTAAAATGGACGACGGAAAGCCGTGGGAAGAGGTTGCCCGCACAGCCCTCGCACAAATAGAAAAAAAAGGCTATGCCACTCGATTTGACGCTTCCCAAAAGAAAATCTACAAAATGGGCTTAGTGTTTTCTACTGAAAAAGGAGGTGTCGCAGGGTACTTGGTGGAGTAAGGGATGACTAAAAAGTTCGCTGAATAGCGTCATTCCGACCCTGAAATAAATCGTTCGAAACTTCGTTACGAATTCGGCATGACAATACTTTTTAGTCATCCCCATAGCTATAAGCTGCCCACGCACATACTGTCGCTGGTGGGCAAGATACGCATGGTTTGCGTGCGACTTTATTTTGCACCAAGCGCCTTTGCGTTTGCTTCGTCCTCTGCCTCTGGCGCTAAATGTGCTTTTACCACATCGCCTACTAAGCTTGCACCAGCGCCTGTTACGCGGTCGGCCCAGTCAGTAATCCACTGACCTTCGCCCCAGTCGTAGCTACCGAACAAGCCGACTTTTTTGCCGCTTAATGAGCCTTCAATGCCAGAGAAGAACTCTTCCATGCTGTCTTCAAGCTGTTCGCTTCCCATCGCGGGGCTTCCCAAAAAGATTTCGTCACAAGCCAAAACTGCCTGTGCGTCTGCACTGTCAGCTGCAACGAGCATAACCTCTTTTCCTGCTGCTTTTGCACCCTCGGCTACTGCCTGTGCCAGTGCTTCTGTGTTTCCTGTTGTTGAAGCAAATACGATTGCTGCTTTCATTTTAATCTCCCTCTGTTCCGCACGGTTGTGCGAATCACTATTTTATTTGCAAGTTTGCAACGCAAACCTATATTTCTCTGCTGCTAGCGGAACAGAAAGTCCGCTGTTGAGCCATTTCATGCAGGTTTCGCTACACGTTTTGTACAGCTCCATAGTGCGGCGCGCGTCATTCACATCGCCATAGACCTTCCAGAAGCCGCTGTAGCGAGAGCCTTGCGCCTGTTGCGTTTCAAAGCCGATGACGTCACACAGCGGATAGCCGAGGAACAGCCCTACCTCATGCGGAAACGTGTCGTTGTAGGCAAGCCGATGCAACAGCTCTGCAAGCACTGCCGGAAAGCCGCGCTGCACGGGATAGCCCTTTCCTGCCAGATAGTGTGCGTTATGTACATCAGAAAGAAGCTGCTGTAAAAGCTTTGCGTCATAAACGAAAAAAAGCACTCTGTCGTCAGCTTTTTTGAGTGAAACAAAATGCTTGCAGTTTTTGGAAAAATACGGTCGCCATTCATGGATTTTCTGTTTACCTGTCGAAAAAACGCTTTCGTGCATAGAAAAGAGATTTGCGGGCTTAATACCACAGAGCGCTGGAGCACTGCAATGAATGATTGTTTCGTCAAAGCTCATATTTTTTCCAAAAAAAACGGCAGAACGCAAAACTGAAACAGTCTCGAAATTGTCTTGCGCCCTGCCATTATGAGGTACTAGTTAGCAACGCCTAACTGTGCATTAGAATATGCTAACGAAGATTTTATGTCAATAACTTTGACGATTTTTGTTAAAAAAAAACTGCCGAGAAGCGAGGACTTCCAAACAGGTCGTTTTTTTTACAGCATGTGTTTTACACCACGTGGATAATTTCGCGCGGTTTTGAGCCGTTTGCAGGGCCTACAATTCCTCGCTCTTCCATCTCTTCGACAAGGCGTGCGGCGCGGTTGTAGCCAATCTTTAAGCGGCGCTGAATATAGCTTGCGCTCGCTTTTCCTGCCTGCATGACAATTTCAAGTGCTTCATCATACAGCGGGTCTTCGCCTTCGCCAAATAAG
Source organism: uncultured Treponema sp. (assembly GCA_937891125.1). Taxonomy (GTDB): domain Bacteria; phylum Spirochaetota; class Spirochaetia; order Treponematales; family Treponemataceae; genus Treponema_D. Next base: position 5,155 of record CALAEZ010000340.1, read on the forward strand.
CCGGGGTTTCCGGCGCCATCGTCATCATCGTCAACGAAGATTTCGTCGTCAATGTAGTCTGGCTCGCCGTACTCTTTAACGCAGTCAACCACGCGTTCAACCTCGTTGTCGTTAACAAGTGTACCTTGAATACGCACCGGGAATGGGTTGGTGGCGCTTGCGTAGAGCATGTCGCCCTTTCCAAGCAGCTTTTCTGCGCCGACCTGGTCAATGATGATGCGGCTGTCCATTTTAGAAGCAACCATGAACGCAATACGGCTGGGGATATTTGCCTTAATCAGACCGGTGATGACATCGACAGACGGACGCTGCGTTGCAAGCACCAAGTGAATACCGACCGCGCGGCTCATGGCTGCAAGGCGTGCAATCGTCTGTTCAAGCTCTTTTCCGGTCGTTGCCATAAGGTCAGCAAATTCGTCGATAATGACGACGATGTACGGAAGCTTTTCGGTTGCAATATGCCGCTCCACAATGCGCTTGTTGTAACTTACGATGTCGCGCACGCCCATACCGTCAAGAAGCGCGTAGCGACGCTCCATTTCGCACAAGCAGAACTGGAGCGACTGGAAAGCACGCTTCGACTCGGTGATTACTGGCGTAAGCAAATGCGGAATGTCGTTGTACAGCTTAAGCTCAACTACTTTCGGGTCAATCATAATAAGCTTTACTTGGTCAGGGCTGCGCTTGTAGAGGATTGAAAGAATCATCGTATTGACGCAGACCGATTTACCGGCGCCGGTCGAACCTGCAATCAAAAGATGTGGCGTTTTTGCAAGGTCAATCAGCTGCGCCTCGCCAGAAATGTCTTTTCCGAGCACAACCGGAATTGCCATCTTCTTGAACTGCGGTAAGTCCTGATCGATAATCTCCTTAAAGCCGACGACCGCACGCTCCCTGTTCGGCACTTCAATGCCGACCGCGTGTTTTCCGGGAATCGGGGCGACGATACGCACGCTGCTTGCGGCAAGGCGGAGCGCAATATTGTCCTGCAGCGCGACAATCTTACTGAGCTTAACGCCCGGTGCAGGCAAGATTTCAAACATCGTAACGACAGGGCCTTTCCTAATGCCGGTAACCTCAGCTTCAATCTTAAAGTCGCCGAGCGTTGCCTTCAGCTCTTCGCCGGCAGCTCTTGTTGCCGCGTCAATAATCTGGTAGCCGTCAGAGGGGTATGACTCAAGCACGCCTTCGGTCGGAATGGCGTAATCAGCAAATGTTCTGCGGCGCGGGTGTACTTCGACCCCGACTGCTGTTGCGCTCGGCGCTGCTGGAGCTGCCGATGTAACAGTGACCGAAAGCGCACTGTGAGCCGGAGCGCTCGCCCCTGTGTTTGCGGCGGCGGCTCCTGCGTTTGCTGCAACAGTCTGTGCGCCAGCTTCTGCACGTGCGGCAGCCTGCATTGCTTCTTCTTCGCTTACGGCAGTTTCATACGGAATGCCGTTTGCATCGACAACCGGCGGCGCAAGCGGGTCAACGACCGGCACTTCTTCGCTGTCGTCAAAAACAGGCTCGTCAAAGCTGTCTTCGTCGATAAGCGTTTCGTCAGATTCGCTTGTGTCGACTGCGCTGTCACTGGCAAATGCGTCATCGTCATCGAATGCGTCATCGGGAGCGGTAAAGCTGTCATCGTCTGTGATGGCAAAATCGTCCGAGTCGCCGCGCGCTTCATCGAGTACCGGCTCTTCAAACACGTCAGCGTCAGCAAAAGCAATTTCTGATTCAACGGCAGGCTCTGCAAAATCACTTGCGTTGTCAGCAGTATCGGCGGCGCTGGTGCTGTAATCAGCTTCGTCATGCATCTCGTCGTCAAAAATGCCATCGTCAGCAAAGTCAATTTCTGTTTCTTCGGCAATGTCTTCGTCAAAAACAGGCTCATCAAAGCTATCTGCTGGCACCTGAGCCTGCGCTCCAGCTTGTGCAGCGCGAGCGGTCTGTGCAACGGCAGGAGCAGCCGAAGCGGCTACCGTAGAAGCGGCTACCGCAGCCGTGGCGGCACCTATGGGAGCGGCTGCTGATGCATCATCTTGCTTGGTAATACCCTGTGGTTCGCGCGCGGCGTCATCGTCCATTTCGGCAAAAATGCTGTCTAAGCTCGTCGACTTCTGCTCTTCGGGCGCAATGGCGGCAGATTCTTCCTGCTCCTCACGTTCTGCATCTTCACGCGCCAAACGCTGTTCGTAGTCATCGATTTCTGCATCTAAATCGTCTTCGTCATCATCTGCATTCAAATCGATGTCGTAAAAATCGTCATCAAAATCATCTGCATTCTGCTGCTCAAACGCGGCAATTTCATCGTCTACCGGCTCCATTTCGCCAATTTCTTCTTCATGCGGCGTGTATCCATCAAATGAATCTCTGTCGGGGTCAAAGCTATTCAGCTCCAGCACTTCGCTTGGCTCATCGTCTTCAAGCGGAATAAGCGGAGTGATGCTTTCATTGTAATGCGGTGCCTCGTGCACATGGGGCTGGCTGACAGGAACGGGCTGATACAGCTCAAGCTCGGCTGTAGGCTCGGCCTCTTCTGGCTCAAGTTCGGCAGCAGGTGCTTGTGGCTCAGCTGGTTCGTCATCTGCTGTCGGCTCGCTAGGAGCCACTGGCTCTGCAGGAGCAATAAGAGCTGACGTGATTGCCGAAGCGTTAATCGGCTCGCCTGCTTGTTCAGCAAGCACCGCCTGCTCAATTGTCGGCTCAGTTGGCTCTGGAAGCGGACTTCCAAAAAAGTTTACAAACGGATTTGCGCTTCCGTCGGCTAACGTTTCGCTCGGTGGCGTAGTATTATCTACCACTGTCGGCAGCACGGAAGAATCAGCTTCTTCTGCTGATAACTCCTCATCGTCAATAAGCGCTTCTTCTGTTACCTCAGATTCGGAGTCAATAACATCTATGCCGTCATAATCGTCTTCATAGCCATCTGCACCAGAAGCGTGCTTTTGCTTCATAAGCGCAGACTCAAGAAAATCGCTTATCAACAGCAGCACCAGCACCTCTGCGGCTATAATCAGCGCTCCAGTAAGCAACGTTGCGCTCAATTTTATGCCAAGCACAGCGCCACTGTCAGACGCTGTAAGCATACGGATTGCGTGTTCAAGCGCGTCAAGCGTGAAAAACGGCAAAAAGAAGCCTGCAAGCAGCACCCCGCGGCGCAAAGTCCAGGTGTCGCTAAAGCATTGAATCGCTGCAATCACCAAAAAAGCAGGAATAAGCACAGCGCAGAAACCGTATACGCTGACAAACATTTTGCCCATGCGGTACAAGGCTGTTGCCTGTGCAGGATTTGTGCCTGCAAAGTCGCCCAAAACAAGTAAGAGTGCAATTGAAAACAGCGCCGCTACACCGAAAAGAAAAAATCCGGCGACTGCTGACATTTTAACTGGTTTTTTCATGAAATCTCCCACATTCCCGACAGCTTCTGCACAAGCAGAAAATGCCGTTCCTCTTAATTATCGGTATTCAAAAAAAATTATTTAGCGTATACTTCTTGTAATGACTGAATCTTCGAACCGTTCTTCGCCTACATTCAAATGTCACTTTTGTGCAGTGTGCAATGGCACTGGCTGCATTGGCGAGCTTCCAGGCATGGGCGGCGTGCGCCACAACGAAAATTTTCGCTTAAACTGCGATGGCTGGGAAGTATGCCGCAAGCAGAACTCGCAGGCGCTCGCAGCATTTTTAGAACGCGAGGAATGGCAGCCAAAGATTCGTGTCGCACCCGTGACTGGCGCTGTCGAAAATGTCGGCTTTGAAGACGAACAGAGCTTTTACTACAGCATGCTGTTTTCTGCACATAAAGCAGGTCTCGGCTTATGCATTGGCGATGGCACGCCCGACATAAAGCTGCAGTCAGGGATTGCTGCCGTAAAATGGATACAGCGCGACAGTCCTGCTACTAAAGCCGCCGTGTTTATAAAGCCGTACGACAACGGGCGCATATTAGAGCGTGCTGACTGGGCGGCTCCCATTGCAGAGCTGATTGGAATTGATATTGATTCTTACAGCATTGTAACTATGCGCAATCTGGTGCAGCTCGAAAAAAAGACTGCCGCGCAGCTAAAAGCAATTAAGGAGTGCGCACACACGCAGCTCCACATGCCGTTTGCCATAAAGGGCGTATTTACCGAAGAAGATGTCGCGTTAGTGCGCGAGGTAAAGCCTGATGTGGCGGTTGTGTCGAACCACGGCGGCAGGATTGAAACCCGCACGGGCAGCACGGCGGAATTTCTGCTGCAATACGGAAGTGAGCTGCGCAGCAACTGCGGCGAGCTGTGGGTTGACGGCGGCATACGCACTGCGCTTGATGTGGCAACAGCGCTGTCGCTCGGTGCGCAGCAAGTGCTTATCGGCCGTCCCGTGGTTACAGCGCTGTGCAAGGGCGGCACTAAAGGCGTCGCCGAGGTAGCCAGAAGGCTGCGCACGCTGGAATAGTCTAGTGGCGCGTGTGCTAGCAATGCAGACGCCGCTTGCGTGCGCCTTGCAAGACCTGGCGCAAAAAAAAGCCGCGCCTGCAAGCTTGCAAACGGCGCGACGTAACGCACGACACGCGGCCGTGCGCTGTATGCGTAACGTATTTCTTACTCAATCACGATGCGGCCAGCGCCTGTCGGATTTTCATAGTTAATCAGGTAGTTCTTGTAAGCTGAAAGCGGACTGTTTGCTGTAGAGATATGCGGCTTTCCGTCTTCGCCCTTTGTAAACGCTTTTACGTAAGAAGATGTTACCAGATAGTCTTCATTCACGTAGTCCTTTACCAGCTTGGTGTTTCCCAGCATAGCAAAGCCGTCACCCATATTGCGGAGCGTGTAATTTATGCCGCCCATCGTATACGTTTTAGTAAGGTCGAGTGGCTCGTAGACGCCTGTTTCGCGGTTATACACCTGAATGTCCTTTACGCGGTATGCTTCTGGCGCAGAAACCCACATGCCCTTGTCGTTTGTTTTAACTGTATCAGGCACAGAGGTGTCAATTGTGTATTTGATGCCAGCAACATGCAGGAAGCCACCGTTTTCGCCAGTGCCGACCTTGCGTGCACCGAATTCAAGCGCTTCGCGCACATCTGCGCCAGTCATCTCTACCAGGCAAATCACATTGCCAAATGGCTGTACCGTCTTTGCAGATTTGTATGAGTATGGACCTGCGGGTATGTCGGTGCGGATGCCGCCGCCGTTTCCGATAGCGATGTCGCAGTTCAGTCCTTCAACCTCGTTAAAGTACCAGTAGGATGCATCGGCAACAAGGTCGCCCATATTGGTTTCCTGCTTGCGGATAAGGCGTGATTTCGGGTCATCTGGCTTGTTAATGTAGAGCGGCACGTCAGAAACAGCAATCTCTTCGCCAAGCTTTTCGTCAACAGCTGCAATCCATTCCTTGACCATGTTGCCTACTGTTTCGTCTGAGCGGTCATAGCTCCTAATGAGCTTTGAAGAAATGCCACTGTCAGAGAGCGTCATGCAGCCGATTGCTGCAAAGTAGCAGCCAGTCTGGCTCAGCACGACATCATTACCCTGCTTGTCCTGCACAACCCTGTACTCGACTGTTGAATGTGAGTGTGCATCGATGAATGCATCAAGACCGTGTGTGTGAGCAATTACTTCAACGCTTGTCCATGGACCTGAAGCAGGATCGTCGCCAAGATGACCGAGCGCAACAACGTAATCAGCCTTTTTCTTTGCCTTGTCGATTGCTGCCTGAACAACATCGTACAGCTCCTGACCGTCATCGCCAGCACTAATCTTGTAGATGAACTTTGTCTGAGCTTCATCCATGAAGTATGCAGGCGTTGACTTTGTGTAGGTTTCTGGAGTCATAATGCCGACAAATGCAACCTTAGTCTTACCAAATTTGAGCACCTTGAACGGCTCTACCACCGGCTTATTGCTGCCTTCCTTCAGGAAGTTGCAGGCCACATACGGAAAATTTGCTTCCTTGATAATTTCAAACACGCGAGCTGCTCCATAGTCAAACTCGTGGTTTCCGATTGTCGCAATGTCGTACTTTGCGGCATTCATAAACTTGATGATGCTTGCGCCGTTGTCCAGAGCGCCGTATGCCGTACCCTGCACGTGGTCACCGGCATCAACGAGCGCAACCTGCTTTCCCTGTGCCTTCAGGTCGTCACGCAGGGCAACGATTGAGCCATAAGAAAGCCCGGGAACTTTGTTTCCGTTTGCGTCCTTTACCGTGTTTGCGATGTAGGTATGCACATCGTTTGTGTAAAGAAGAGTTACTTCTCCGCGTGGCTTTGCCCACACTGAGAGTGATGCGATAAGAAATACCGCTACTAATCCGAATTGTTTCTTCATTCGAATCCTCCTATGATGTAACAAGATTGTAACATGGATTTGACGGCATGAAAATATGGCGAAAGCGTTGGACGAAAGCCTTGGCAAGCGGGCACAAAAGGGGCTGACCAAAAAGTTCGCTGAATAGCGTCATTCCGAACGCTACGCCACGACCGCACGCTAGCT
>CALAEZ010000341.1 GCA_937891125.1 uncultured Treponema sp.
GCGGGCATTTTTGTCGATAATCGTGCGCGCAATGTTGCAGTTCTTTCCGATACCAATGTTCGGATTTCCTTTTTCGGCATTTTTCTCTTTCTGCTCGCCTGACTCGTAAAAGTCTGCACCCATGGTAATAACGCCATTGAGCTCGGTGTCGCCTTCGATGATGGTACGCACGCCAATAACCGAATTGTTAATCGCCTTGCTCTTGGTGATGATGCAGCCTTCTGAAAGCAGTGCGTTTTCAATATGCGGGGCGCCATTTACCTTTGGCGGCGGCAGGTTACGCATGTGTGTATAAATAGGACTTGCTGCATCGTAGAAGTTAAACGGTGGGTTAATCTTGGTAAGGTCAAGCGTTGCGTCATAGAAGCTCTTGATGGTACCAATGTCCTCCCAGTAGCCGTTAAAGATGTAGCTGTTTACTTTCTTTTCTTTGAGTGACATCGGGATAATTTCTTTACCAAAGTCGGTGTAATTGTTGTCCAAAAGCTCTTCCATTGCATCTGCATTAAAGATGTAGATCCCCATAGAAGCTAAGTATTCTTTTTCTGCCGGCAGGTCTCCGCGTGAGCTTTCAGGAATCTTCCAGTCGTCAATGTTTAAATCGGGCGCCGGCTTTTCCTTAAACTCGGTAATGCGGTTTTTGCTATTGATTTTCATAATGCCAAAGCCGCTTGCGTCATGGCGGTTGACGGCTGTCGTTGCAATGGTGATGTCAGCGCCGCTTTTAATGTGGCTGTCCATGAATTTTTTTAAGTCCATGCGGTACAGCTGGTCGCCGGAAAGGATGACGTAGTGAGTCGGGTTTTGTGCTCTAAAGTGAATCAGGTTTTTGCGCACGGCGTCGGCTGTTCCTTCAAACCAGCCTGAATGTTCAAGCGTCTGTTCTGCTGCTAGGATTTCAACAAAGCCCTGACTAAAGCGGTCAAAGTTGTAAGAATTGGTGATGTGCAGGTGCAGCGAAGCGCTGTTAAACTGTGTTAATAGATAGATTTTTCGGTAGCCAGAGTTAATACAGTTAGAGAGGGGAATGTCTACAATGCGGTATTTGCCGCCAAAAGGAACGGCTGGCTTAGAGCGTTCCTTTGTTAATGGATACAAGCGGGTTCCTTTTCCACCGCCTAAGATGATAGCCAATACACGTGGTTCTGTTGATGAATTTTGCATAAAGCACTCCCTGTAAGTAATAATGTTTGCGTAATAAAAGCTTGTTTTGAATTAAACACTTCTTAACAAGTTGAATTTTATTATAAACCTTACAGGGAAACTTTGCAAATAATTTAAATCTTTTTATAGCCTTTTAAGCAGCGCCTCGTAATCGCTTTGGGGCATCGGTTTTGCGTAGTAATAGCCCTGCACGATGTCGCAGCCCATAGCCTTTAAAAGCTCGCTTTGTGTCGCATCCTCAACGCCCTCTGCTACCGTCGTAATCTTGAGTTGCTTTGCCATGCTGATAATCGAGTTGATGATTATCTGCTCTTTTTCGTTGTTGTCATTGGTGTTAAGGAATTCCTTGTCAAGCTTAATGACATTTGCCGGTAAATCCTTAAGCAGCGCAAGGGAAGAAAAGCCTGAGCCAAAGTCATCGACAGAAATTTCAAAGCCAGCATTTTTAATTTCGTTCATGGCGCGCAACAGGCGCTCTTTGTTGTCCATCATTAGGCTTTCAGTCAGCTCAATTTCAATTTTAGACGGCTTTATCTGATACTTGCTTGCAAGCTCGGTGTATTTTTTTGCCACGTCGGGATTATACAGCTGTGCGCGGGAAAGATTGCAGGAAATCGTAATAGGACGCGGACAGCTGCCGTCAGGACCTGATTTATTGTATTTGTCTAAGAACTGACAGACGCGCTCAAAGACGAGCATGTCGATTTTTTGAATAAAGCCATTTTTTTCAAACAGCGGCACAAACTGCGCCGGCGGTAACAGTCCCTTTGTCTTATGATTCCAGCGGATGAGCGCTTCTGCGCCGATAACCTCACCAGTCTGGAAATTAAATTTCGGCTGGAAGAATACTTCAAATTCGTGCTCGTTAAAGGCGCGGTTCATGTCAAGCGTGACATTTTTGTCATGTTCGCTGTCGTGGCGCATTTCCTTGGTAAAATAGGTAATGCGGTTGGGATTTAAGCCAAATTTGCCGATGTGGCGCGCCATGTTTGCATTTTCAAGCATGGTGTCAACTTTTTCGCTCATGTCGTCAATAACGTAGACACCGGCGCTAAACTCAAGCTGGTAATGCTCCGGCAAAAGATGAGAAAGCTTTGGCTGTATGTTTGTCGCGGTAAGCACGTAATCTTCAAGAATTGGGCGGAAATTCGCTTTTATAAGCACGAAAAAGTTATCGGCATAGTTTCTGCAGAACATGGAATCTTCGGGAAGCGTTTCCTGCAGGTGCTCCGCAAATACCTGCAGAACCCGCTCTGAAATATCAAGACCAAAGGTGTCGCCAATATAGCGGAAATTATTGATGTCAAGCGAGATGACGGAATACTCTTCCGGTGCCGCGGTCTGTAAGATGGCTGCAAGCTGCTCACAGAATTTAAGTCGTGTGGGGAAGCCCGTTACTTCATCCTTTGAAAGTAGATTCCGTAGCTTTCTGTGTGAGAGCAGCGCAAGTATAAAAAAGAAAATACAAATAAGCGCTGCCGTTATAATGATGAGTATACTAAGCGGGGTAAAAGCAAATTGTGTCGAAAGCAACGGAAAAATCATATACCGTTATCTTAATCCATTTAGCTTAAAATGTAATGAAAATATTTAAGAAATGACATAAATATAGCGTGTTTTAGTGTTTTTTTTTAGGGAGAGCGACACTAGGATTTAAGAATTCGCAGGTAAATCTGCCATGAAAGGCGCGGAATGCTTTTTTTAGTAAAACTCACCTAAAGCCTTTTTTTGCACTGCCGATAAATATAGTACGAGGACAAAATATGATTAGAGGCTGGTACACCGGAGCGAGCGGCATGAACGCTCAGCAGAATCGACTTGACGCAATCGCAAACAATCTTGCAAACGTTGACACGGTAGGCTACAAGCGCGATGTTGCGGTAAGCAAGAATTTCAGCGAGCTTTTACTGCGCCGCGTTGATCATGACGGCGTGTACACCATTCCTATGGGTTCTGCCGATGTAGCACCGATTATCGGTAAGCTTGGGCTTGGAGTAGAAACAAACGAAAATTACACCGAATTTGAGCAAGGCTCCTTTCGCTTGACAGACCAGCCGACCGACTTTGCCCTGGGAGACGCGGGCTTTTTTTCCGTGCAGACCCCCGACGGCGAGCGTTATACGCGTAACGGAAACTTTATCCTCGGAAAAGAAGGCATTTTAGAGACAAAAGAGGGATACCCGCTCTTAGGCGAAAACGGCATTATCCGCCTTGCTGACGATAAATTCCGATTGGATCAGGACGGCCTGATTTATGACAGCGAAGGCGAACTTGTTGACCGTGTAAAGGTCGTGCGCTTTGAAAACGAACGCTACTTAAAAAAGCAGGGCGATAACCTCTGGGCATCAAACGCAATTTCAGGCGAGGCCTATATTGCAGAGGGAAATGAACGGCCGCGCATGATTCAGAATTATCTGGAGATGAGCAACGTAAACGTGGTAAACGAAATGGTGCGCATGATTGAGGTAAACCGTGCGTATGAGGCAAACCAGAAGAGCATTCAGAGCGAAGACAGCATGATGGGCACGCTCTGGACGCGCGTTGCAACAGTACGATAAGACCGTGCGCTCATTGAGCTTGTCGAAATGAGCAGGGGATAGGGAGATATAAGACATGGTAAGAAGCCTTTGGACAGCAGCAACCGGCATGAACGGACAGCAGTCAAATCTGGACGCAATTTCACACAACCTTTCAAACGTAAACACGACCGGCTACAAGCAGCAGCGCGTTGAGTTTGAAGATCTTATGTATCAGAATCTTAAGCTTGCAGGTACTCCTGCAACCGAAGATACGGTTACTCCTGTCGGCATTCAGCAGGGAAGCGGTGTGCGCGTCGGAGCAACTCAGCGCATTTTTACCCAGGGCTCCCTGCAGAATACGGGCGTTGACACCGATGTTGCCATTGTAGGCGACGGCTTTTTTCGCGTGCAGCAGTACGATGGAAGCTGGGCTTATACGCGCGACGGCTCGTTTAAGGTGGACTTAAACGGACAGCTTGTAACGTCAAATGGTCTTCGCGTCATGCCGGAAGTGATTCTGCCGGAAGGCTTTGACTTAAAGACGCTTACGATTAGCGACTCAGGTCGCGTGAGCGTGAAAGTATGGGGCGGCGAAGACCCGGTCGATGTCGCTCAGCTTGAGCTGTACCGCTTCCCGAACAGCGCGGGCTTAAAAGGCGAGGGTGACAATCTGTATAAGGTGACGCCTGCAAGCGGTGAGGCAATTCCCGGGCGCCCCGGCTTTGACGGCATGGGCGTTACCAAGCACAAGTTTGTTGAAATGAGCAACGTAAGCGTGGTAAACGAAATGGTGCAGATGATTGTCGCCCAGCGCGCCTACGAGTTTAACTCTAAAGCCATACAGACAAGCGACAGCATGTTAAGCACGGCTGTAAACCTTAAGCGATAAGCATAAAAGGACGATAATAAAGTTATGAATACAATTACCGGCGGATACAGTTCGATTACTCATGGAGAGTCAGCTTTACAGGGCGCGCGCATTAGCAAGGATAAAAGTACCTTTGACGCGCTCTTACAAAAAATGAGTGATTCTCAAAAAAACAGCGGAGCTAGCTCGAATGTATCTTCCAGCATGGTCGCAAAAGAAGGTCGCTTAAACGGCGACTATGCAACCGATTTTTCAAACAGCTACAGCGGCGCGGACGCAAAAAACGCAAAGCCCGTTCGAGCTGCCGCAAATCAGGCGCACCCAACAGCAAAGCAGGGTACAATTGACCGCACAAGCGAATTGTATGAAAAATCGCTTGAAATGGAATCGTACCTCGTAAAAATGATGCTTTCTTCCATGCGAAAAACAGTCGTCCGCGTCTCCGGCGAAAACGATTTTGCCCGCAACATGTACGAAGACATGCTCTACGACGAATATGCCACTAGCATGACAAAAAATGCAGGCTTTGGCCTTGCAGACCAGATGTATCTGCAGCTGAGCGGGCAAGCGGGTGTAGACGCAAAGAGCGTGCTCAGCGCAAGCTGATTAACGCTTAGAGATAGGTCGGCTTTCTGCGTCGAATCCTGCAGTCCAATCGTTCATCGCGTATCGGTAAGCTGTTTATCGTACACCAACAAAGCTTTCACAAAGCGTTCGTCTGTTTCCAAATGTTTTCTAATCGTATATACTCATCCCTATGGAAAAGCAATTTTTGACACCGCGCGAGGTAACTATCGGCGGTTTTGGTACTGTTGATAAAATCGTAATTGGTGGCTCTCATCCTGTTACGGTGCAGACCATGTGGAAAGAGGGCATTATCGGTGTAAAAGATGATAAAGAGCGTCTTGAAAAAATCAGAAGCGACATTATTTCGCTAAAATCTTTAGGCTGTGACATTATTCGTTTTGCCGTTCCTGACATGGAAAGCGCGGAATCTTTCAAGAAAATCTGTGAGATTTCGCCCGTTCCGCTTGTAGCTGACATTCATTTTGACTACCGTTTAGCTCTAAAAGCACTTGAAGGATCGGTCTCTGTTATCCGCATAAATCCGGGCAATATCGGTAAGCGCGAAAATGTAGAGAAAGTGGTAAATGCCTGCCGCGACAAAGGAGTTGCAATCCGCATTGGTGTGAACACGGGAAGTCTTCCAAAAGATTTGGAAGCTCAGGTTATTGAAGGCAAAATGAGCCGCGCCTTAGCTCTTTCTGAAACAGCTGCCCGCGAGGTGAGTGTGTTTGACGAGCTTAACTTTAATCAGGTTGTCGTGAGCATGAAGGCTTCAAGCGTGCAGGAAACTATTGACGCAAACGAAGCATTTGCTTCTAAATACGACATTCCGCTTCATGTTGGTGTTACCGAAGCCGGCCCTTTAATCATTGGCATTGTAAAAAGCACGATGGCGTTTACGCACCTACTAAAAGAGGGTATTGGCTCAACAATCCGCGTAAGCCTTTCTTCTAGTCCTGAAAACGAAGTCATTACCGGCCGTCAGATTTTAACTGAATGTGGCTTACGTAACGGCGGCGTTCAGATTGTCTCCTGCCCGAGGTGCGGCCGCATTGGCTTTGACGTGCACAGCTTTGTTGCAAAATGGCAGAACAAGCTTCTTGCAATGAACAAGAATATTACGGTCGCCGTCATGGGCTGCGTGGTAAACGGGCCTGGCGAAGGAAAGCACGCAGACATCGGTATTGCAGGCGGAGACGGCCGGGCAATAATCTTTAAAAAGGGCAAAATAGTGCGCACGATTGACGCAAAAGATGCCGATAAAGTATTTGAAGAGGAACTCAATTCTTTATGAAAAAATCAGCTCTGTTTTTTACTAGTCTCTTTTTATGCTTTTCACTTTTTGCGCAAAGCTCAGATGCTAGAAAGCTTACAAACGAAGAAGCTCCCTGGCGCATTTTAGAGCAGGCCCAAGTTGCTTTTGACAGCGGAAATTATGGAAATGCATTAAATCTTTCTAACAAGGCAAAAGAAAACAGAGCTCTTGAAATACATTATGAAGTTAACGTGCTTGAAACCGCCTTGGCTCCGCGCCAGGTGCGTAAAGCCGGCGAGCATTTTTCGGATGTGCTTTTAGTTCTTTCTGAACGAGATGAAAACGAGGCAATTTCGCTCATAAACCGGTATGTAGAGCGGTACGGCGAGGCTTTTTATGCTGATTCAGTTACGCGCCTTACTGAGTGGCTCAAAGCAAGTATTGTGTATCCAGAAGCAGATTTTTTAATTGGCAGAGTGTATCAGCTTGAGGGAGAATATGCGCTGGCGTCTTCTTTTTACGAAAAAGCGCGAACTGAAGCTGATTTTTTAGACATTCCTGATGTGAAATACACTATTTTGTATGCAATGGCAGATCTAGCCTTGCAGCAGGGAAAGCAGGAAGACTATGAGCAGATGCTGCTTCTGATTCTTGATACTGACAAAAATTATCAGAATAAGGCGTTGTTGCGCTCTTTTGGGAAAATTGTTGATGCCGATACGGCCGAAAATGCAAGCCGCTTTTTTTCGCTCTTCCGTTGTGAAACAAAGCATGCTATTCCTGCGCTGTATCAGCTGTGCCGACTTTCAGAAAAACGCAATGATGACGAGGCGGTGTTTACCTGTGCGGCCTTAGGCATGTTAGAAGCCTTTACGCATATTCTTGAAGCGCTGCAGGAGCGAGACACTGATTTTCATTTTACAACGCTCAGCTCTTTTTTTGACGCAGTGGCAGCCTATCCTGAATTCTTGGCGTGGGCTGAGGATAATCATGTGTGGGAGCTGTTTTTTATATTTGCAGATAGTGCTCAAAAGCGTGGAGCTACCGTTTTTTCTTCCTGTTTGTATACGATTATGAGTGAAAGCCTGCCGACAGAATACTGGCGCAAGCAGGCTACAAAACGTTTGCGCTAGTAATGTAAGCCAATCCCGATGTATGCTTCCCAGGCAGACACATTGCTTCGCCAGCTTGTGTCAATCAGGCTTGAAACGACCTTCTTTATGATTTTGCGCCCTGCGTCAATGCCCAGGCTCGCTCTCACTTCAAGACTTCGCCAGCGGGCAGGGTAGACAATCATTTCAAGACCGCCTGCATAGAAGCCGTCTTTTATGCTGAAAAGCCTGCCTGTTTCTTTGTTCTTTGTAAGCGCAAAATCGCCGAACGGTGCAATCTGCAATTCGAAGTCAAGAATACGCATCCAGTGAAATGCCCGTGTTATACCAGACTCTTCTCCAAAGAGTGCTTCTGTCCAGCCGTTCCAGTCTGTAGTGATGATGTGAATGGGAAGGTCAAAGTTCCCGACAATTGCTATAGGAACATCAACAGCAGAAACGTCATCGCCGTATGAATCGGTTAAATGCTTATAGTCCTGATCATCTTTAATACCACGGAGCCTGCTTCCGATGCTTGTGTCGCCATTGCATTGTGCAAAAGCGTACAGCCGCGCGCAGAGCCCTGCATATTTGTATGCTTTGTATGCGGTGAACTCAGCCCACACGAGCGGATTGTAAAGCTCGGTATTGTAGTTGTAGCTGATGGCGTTCCCGAATTCAAGTGAAAGCCCGTTGCGGAAATTGCCAATCCAGTCAACGCGGCTTGTCGCTATGCTGTGCCCCACACTGAGCGTAGGTCCGAGTAAATCGTCATTTTGCTCATTAATGCCGTCTTTGTCCCAGTTCGAGGTGTATGATGTGTACGGGGTCCAAGTAACATCGCCCCAGTTGTCAATGGACGCAATGTCTACCGGAAGCGACAGCTTTGCGTATTCGGTAAAGTACAAGTCATCGCCGTAGTCCTCGTAGTCAAAATCTCTGGTGATGCTTTGTTCTACGTTGAGCACGAGCTTAAAGGTGTCAAACGGGAGGGTAAAGGTAAAGCCTGTTCCTATGCTAAATTCTGGCTTTGTGCTTCCGAGCGTAAAATCGAGTGAAAGATCGTTATTCCATGACGCATCAAGCTTCCAGAGCTTAAATGGGTAGTCGTAGTCAAAGTTTAAACCAAAAATGTTATCATAGGTGTCATCATCTTGAAGTTCGTGCTTGTAGTTCACATCAAAATTGAGCGTTTCCATGGTGCCTAAAAAGTTTACATCCTTCATTTTAAGCTTAAAGTTAATTCCATCATTTGAGTCATATTTTGGATAGGGAACGGCAAGCAAATGCTTTGAATCCTTTGTGTGCACAATTAAGTTCATGCGCGTAATGCCATTTTCTTCGCCTGCCTGCTCCACATCTATTGAGGAAGACTCAAATACGCGTTCGTTTGTAAAGCGCTGAGATAAATCTGCGATGTAGACGTCAAACTCTTCTTTTGTGTGGAAAATGCGGTTTGTTGCAATTTCGACATTAAGCTCAATGGCGTATTGTTTTGTCATGCCTTGTATGTCGTAGAATACATCTGCTATTTGAAATTGCTCAGCGGTAGCCGACCAGAGCGCAAGCACTCCTGTTAAAAATGCTGCTGTTACCTTTTTTAGAGACTTCATTAGTATGCACCTTTCCCTTTTATAACCACGTATACGGTCTTTATGATAATCCACAGGTCAAGCCAAATTGACCAGTTTTGAATGTAGTATGAATCGAGTGTTATGCGCTCTTCGTAGCCCGTATCGCTTCGACCTGAAATCTGCCACATGCCGCTTAAGCCGGGTTTTACCGAAAGAATAAAATCTGCCTGTGTGCCGTATTTTTCAAGCTCCGGCGTTGTAACAGGGCGGGGGCCGATAAAGCTCATCTCTCCAACTAGAATATTAAAAAACTGCGGAATTTCATCTATGCTTGTTTTTCGTAAGATTTTGCCAACAGGAGTGACACGCGGGTCATTGGTAAATTTGCGGTCTTTTTCCCATTCGGCGCGCATTTCGGGGCTTTCTGCCAGGATTTTTTCGAGCTGTTTGTCTGCGTCAATGACCATCGAACGGAATTTCCAGCACTTAAACGCTTTGCCGTTTTTTCCAATGCGCTTGTGTCCGTAAAAAACGGGACCTTTGCTCGTGCATTTTACGATAATGGCAACGATAATGGTTATGGGGATGGTGACTGGCGCCGACAGCAACAGCAAAAAGAGGTCTATAAGGCGTTTTAAGAATAACCCGCGCCGCTTTGTAAGCTGGTGCGTGGAAGAAACGCCCAAAATGCCGCCAAAGTCGCGTACGGAAGAGGTGAGTGTACTGGTGTCTTCAAGCGGCGCTATGTTTATCGTGTAGCGATAGTAGCGGTTTATGTCGGTTTTATCCTTATCGTAGCCGCAGATGACCGCAACCTTGATACCCGTTGCCTGTATAATCTTATTGAGCTCAGCTGACGGCGGAAAGACAAGAATGCCTTCCTTTTCGCCCTGTTCGGTTGCTGCGCTGTCTACAATGAGTGCCGGCTTGTAGCCAAAGTCCGGGCGGCGCAAAAAACGGTGTATGATAAAGTCTCCGCTTGAGCCGTTTACGTAAATTATTGCAGGAACACCAAACCATCTTCGTTTTGAAAAAAGGTGGCGGGCTACTTCTCGGCCTAAGGGAATACAGAAGGAGGCGATGGGAACAGCAAGAATGAATGCGACCATGACGGGCACTTTTTCGTCTGCTTCTTCAACCGTGATAGAAAGCGCAATGCCGACAAAAATAAAGAACGAACAGATTGAAAATTTCTTGATTTCCTCAGCTGGCGGGAGTGAAATGCCTGGGTACAAGCCCGCTGCATAAAATACGGCAAGCGCTGCCGGAAGATATACCCAGTAGGTGACGAACGAGCGGAAGTTAATCCAGCTGTGGTTGATTAAATTTATGATGAAAAAGCTTGCTCCGATTGCAAGCATGACTAAAAGAGCGTCGCAGCACATAAGCGCGATGCCTGATGTGAATGAGCTTGTTTTTGTGTATTTCTGTTTGAAGTAGAGCCGGTAAGTCTCTTCGGTCATGCTATCCATAAGTATCCTTTTCCTATTGTATAAAACTTATACGTAAAAGTCTATACAATGTATTTTTGTTACAAGCTTGGCGCGCTTGTCGTACAATGGCGGCTGTAGCTTTGCTCTTTTTTTTCGCGGATTGCGTTCGCACCTTGTTTCGGCTATACTCGCTCTCGTGACTACAGATATATCAATGGAATCAGCCGCTGCCATTAACAAGGTTCAGGGCGAAAAAATCATTATTCAGGGTGCGCGCGAGCACAATTTAAAGAATATCAGCGTGGAAATAACGTCCGGCGGCATTGAAAAAATCCGCGTGGTTGACGACGGCTCG
>CALAEZ010000342.1 GCA_937891125.1 uncultured Treponema sp.
CCTGCGACCAGTCGCTCCTGCTCACAATGCCGTTTGCGTAGACGTATTCCGCCTTCAGCTCATAGCTGCTCCTGCTACCGTAGCCCCGGAGGGAACGGCCGGAGAGCCAGTCGAGCATGGCTCCCAGAAGCGGACGGCGGGAGCCGGTAAGCCACGGAAGGTACGGGGAGGCATAGCCGGGGTTGTAGTCCGTGTCGTTGTACTCGGCGATGACGTCCATGCCCCTGCCGTCATACAGGTATTCGGAGACATTCCCACTGTCCCACTGGCGCTTCCAGAGAAGCCCGTAACTTACGGTGCTGTATTCGGCGCGGGTCACGCGGCGGCCGAATGCGTCATAGTCATAGCGCACGCCGCTTTTAAGCTCCCGGTCTGCACCGAGGAGCCAGTGCCCTATAAGCCCCCGTTCCTGCGTGTTTATGTCAACTACGCGGTTCTCGGCGTTATACTCGTACACCGTGCTTACCGTTCCCAGCGTCTCCTGTATCATGTTGCCGTTGGCGTCATAGGCGTAGCTTTCCGTCCACAGCCAGCGCTCGGCGTCAAAATCTTCACGCAAGCCGGTCACGCGGCGGCCGGCTCCCTCAAGCTGCTGGCGCTGGGGCCTTGTCGGCTGCAGGCAGTCGGCAAAAGCCTTTGTTGCAGACGGCGCGATGCACCACAGGCCGAGGCTGTCCACCAATACCTTGTGGTTCTTGTTGTATACCTCGCGCTTGCTCCACAATATCTGGGAAAGCTCTTTTTTGAACGCTGCTATATCTATCTTCACGCTGTCGGGAATCTCAAAGCCGAATGTACATCCGGCATAGCCGCCGTTTTCTGTCGAAGCGTTCTCCCTGTATTCGGGGTACAAGCCCAGCTCCAGCCGCTCCTCAAAATCCGCGCTTACCTTGTCCGTGCCGAAGGAATACATTGCCTTTACGAGCCGTCCGGCCTGGTCATAGCTGTAGGCTTCCAGCCTGCCGTCATCGCCCACCGTGTACGTGCGCTTTCCGCTTGCGTCATAAAGATACCCTTCGCCGGCAAGAACTGTGCGGCCGTTCATCGTGCGAACCATGGACAGCCTGCCTGCCGGGTCGTACGAGCGCTGGGTGGAAAGCCCGTTCGGAAGCGTCCGGCTTGTCTCCCTCAAAAGCGCGTCATATGAATAAGAGGTGACGCCATCGTCAGCATCGGTAAGGCTTATAAGCTCGCCCATTTCCCCATACGCATACAGCTGTGTCCGCTCCCCGCGCCTGAGCATGGTACGCCGTCCTTCCGCGTCGTATTCGTAGTGGATGGTCTGAGCCAAATCGTTGTCCGTCGCCGCGATGAGGTTGTGCAGGCTGTCATACTCATAGCTGTATGAGCGGGCGTTGTTCTCCGCACCGGTCATATTCCCGGACGCGTCATACGAAAACTGCTTTTTCGTGCCGTCAGCAAACAGAGCCTCAAGCAGCCTGTTTTCGGCATCATACGTATAGGTTGTCTTGCTGCCGTTGAAATCTGTCTTTTCTATAAGGTTTCCCGCACGGTCATAGCCGTAGCTCTGGGAGTTTCCCATGCGGTCGGTTTCTTTTACGAGCCGTCCGACCAGGTCATAGGTATAGGTATATGCGTTTCCTTTCGCATCCCGGAAGCAGGTGACATGCCCCTCTGCGTCATATGTGTAGGAGACCGTATTTCCCGCGCCATCCGTTACCGAGGAAACCCGGTTCAGCTCGTCATACGTGTAACTGGTCGTTCTGCCTTGCCGTCAGGCAGGCGGCAGATAGGAGTTCGGAATGGCGCTATGCTACGAACTTAATGGTCTGCCCCATCTCGTGCGACCTTTTATGTACGGAAAGGGGGGTAAATATTTTTCGGAGGAAATTTCGGAAATAAAATTGCTAAAATAGTAACAATGATACAGCTTGAACAAAAAACTTCGTCTGAAATTGCCGAGGAAGTCGCACTTCGCGTCAAAAAACGGCGGTTGCAGAGGAAATCCAGACGATTGTGAAGCGGGAGCTAGGTGAGTTTTGCGAGAGCGTTAGCGCTGGGAGTGGTGGCGTAGCCACCGACGAACGCCCCTAATTTCACTTTTTCCCCATTTCGTGCTATACTTTTTCTATGGAATTACCAGAAATCATGCAGCAGAATGTGTTTGCCGTGGCGGGCGACACGCTGAACGAAGAAAAATATGCTTATAAAATCAAGCACGGACTTTTGAAACACGGCTACACGGTTCACTCGGTGGGAAAGGAGCTTAAAAGCTTTAACGAAATCAAAGACGAAATTGATATAATCGACTTGTGCATAAATCCTGTGAAGGGCTTGAGCCTTATAAAAGAGTGCAAAAAGCCGTTCAAGTGCATCGTGATTCAGCCTGGTGCGGAAAGTGAAGAGCTGCTTGCGTTTCTTAACGAGCAGAAAATGCCGTATATTCAGGGCTGCGTGCTTGTGGGATTGAGCTTGTATGCGCGGGATAAATGGTAAGAGAGAGGCGACTCTGCCGTCAGATAAAGAAAAACATTTCATTTTACGAAAGATTCGGCTTTAAGCAGTATGATAATTACTCTGCAAGAGTCATAAAGCGCGTGTAGATAGAATGTAGATAAAAATGCTTCTAGTTAGTAGCTACACTATAAGAATCAAGAAGATTTACAAATTCTTTTACGAGACATTTTTTATCAAATGGCATGATTGAAATTTTTTCTTCAAGAAAACGGTTAGAATTGTTTTTGCCAGTATTTACCGCATTATAAGTAGAATCGCCAGTTACCAAATATTCTACAGAAACATGAAGTGCATGTGATATCGTTACCGCAATATCGGCAGGAGGAATTGAACCTCTTGCGCTTAAATAGCCTTCTAACGTGCGTGGAGATATGCCTGTACGCGCTGAAAGTTCTTTTACCGTTAATCCTTGAAAATCCAATTCTGCACGCAAAGTTGTCTTAAATGTCGAACTTATACGAATAAAATACTTTGTTTTGCGTTATACTACGTATGAGTTAAAATGAAATACGCGATTTGTAGTGATTAAAGCTTGCTACTACGAATTTATAATGCACAAGAAAGAGGTGTTACAGTGAAAAGAAATCTAATATCTTTTTTTATCGGCATTGTTATTTGCTTTGAATGCAGCGGAATTTTCTGAATTGGTTGATGGAGCAAAGAATGCTTATACAAACAGAAATTACGAAGAAGCCATTTCTATGCTTGAAAATGCAAAACAAATTGCTTTATCTGAGCATTTAAAAATGGAGAGAGTGAATATATTGAGGTTTCAAGCTGGAATGTCATAAAGCTTAAGAAAAACGAATACTTGAATGAGAAAATAAAAGTAAAAGAAATACTTTTAATGATATTAGATAGCGGCAAAGTGATGCTGTGGTCTTTAGCTTGTACCTTTGAACCAAATCTTACAGATACAATCCTGCAACTAGAACAACACAAATCGTATACCTTTTACGGCACGGTAAAAGAAAGTTATGGTTCACCATATTTACATATTGAGGCAATTAAATGAAGGAGTAAGGGAATGGCAGAAATGGAAATTGTTGATGCAGAGAAAATTGCTTTTGATACGAAGTATAAAGGCTTAAAAATTGTTTATGACACATTTCAGTGGAATACAATTAACAATCAAAATCTTCAGAAAACCTGGTGGAAGCATGGAAAAGATTCCAGATATTCTGGTAATTCATATTCTTTCATTGTAAATGAAATCCCGAATAAAGACATTTCAAAGAAACATTTGTGTGACATTGCCAATTTTTTTATAAATCTTTTTAGTCTATCCGAATCTAAGCAATTTTGTATAAAGCTGGAAGAAGCCTGTTCTGGTACTGGTGATGAAGCTCGTAAAATTACCACAGTTCATTCATCATCGCTGTGTGCATTACTTTTCTTTTATTTAGCGAAATGGCTTAGACGTTAAGTTTCCTTGTCCCCTCGTCCTCTCCCTCTTGCTATAAATGACAAAAAATGTTAATTTGTCAGAGTAACCTCGGGGTAAGCCCCTCAGAATGACTGTAGGAGATTTTTATGAGAAGAGTAGTAGTTACAGGACTTGGTTGTATTTCACCGTTAGGAAACAGCGTTGAAGAAACTTGGGCAGGCATTAAGGCGGGAAAAAGCGGCATTGCAAACATCACCCGCTATGACACAACAAATTTTAAAGTAAAATACGCGGCTGAAGTAAAGAATTTCGAGGCTGACAAATACATGGACAGCAAGGCAGCCCGCAAAATGGCTCCGTTCTCAAAATATGCAGTTGCAGCAGCAAAAATGGCACTGGAAGATTCAGGTCTTTTAGGAAACGCAGAAGTGCTTGAAGATGCTGCAGTCTACCTTGGCGTTGGAATCGGCGGTCTTGATGTTACCGAAAGCTCAATGAAGTCATATTTTGATTCAGACCAGAAGCGCATGCCGCCGATGACCGTTCCGGAGCTGATTCCGAACGAAGCTGCCGGCAACATCAGCATTGCATTCGGCATTCACGGTGCCACACACACGG
>CALAEZ010000343.1 GCA_937891125.1 uncultured Treponema sp.
CAGTGCGCTTCATTGAGCTCTTCGTTCTGCACCTGTATGTCGCCGCCTGCGTATTCGGCACGGAACGCAAGCATAAGTTGGTCAGGATAGGGCCAGGCTTGGCTTGCAACGTAACGAATGTTGGTAATGTCGATATTGGTTTCTTCTTTTACCTCGCGGCTTACCGCATGCTCAATCGTTTCTCCCGCCTCAACAAAGCCTGCAATGCACGTAAAAATAGTGTCAATCCGATTTTTGTGCCGTGCAAGCAAAAGTTCATCTCCCTTGGTGACCAGAACGATTATTGCCGGCTCGAGCTGCGGAAAAAACTGCTGCCCGCATTTTGTGCAGGTTCGGGCTGTAAAATGCTTATCGTCACGGAGGGGGCTTCCGCACCGTGAACAGAATCGTTTTTGCTTACGGAAATGGAGCAGCGTGCGTGCACGGCTTGCGCGAAGTACCGTGTCCGCGTCTGCACGCTCGCAGCCGAAAAACTCACGCAGAGGAATGGCGGTACAGCCGGCCGGATTGGGCGTGTTATGCTCTAAAAGAACGGCTGCGTAGTTGTAGTCGCTTTCGCAGAACCAGTCGTCTGCCGTCTGTAGCTCAAGGCAGCGACGCAAAACGCTTTCCTGGGGGAGCGCGTTATCTTGCAGAATGATTTCGTTTTCACGGAAGATATAGTTGTTGTCACTCGTAAAATCGGTTAGTTGGGAAAACATCGGCATACGGATAGTGTAGCACAGATTTTTTGCGCCGTAAAACAAAATCGTGCGCCAAAATCGTGCGCCGCCGCGCCTCTCCTGGCTGCTGCAGCCGTTTTCGCCGCTTCTGCTTATGCTAAAAGTTTCCAGTCAACGCCCGTGTCTTCGTCAAAATAAATCTGAACACGACAGTCTTCCATGCAGACGCTGTCAGTAAAGCGTGCAATGTCAGTGGCAATCGGGGAGAGTATATCCTCTGGATTATACTGCAGGACAACGGTCTCTTCCTCGCCTTCGCCCATGCAGCGCGCCATTGCGCCATTTAGGTGAATGATGTCGGTGACGGCGGCAAAAAGCGGCGCCTTTCCCTTTTCCTCGTACTTAAAGCGTAAGAAGGTCAGCTGCATGGTTTCAATTTCGTGGTGCATCCGGTCAGCCTGCGTTGAAAGCTTATTATGCCAGTCTGAACCGTAGCCGCAGCTGTTTATGCGCTGCCACTCGGCAAAATCTTCAAAAAAACGGCTTGCACTCATTTTAAGCGGCGCAAGCACGCTTAAAAACCACGGAACTGCCCGTCCTAAGCTGTAGAAAACGGTGCAGGCAAATGCAATTTCCCCTGCACGTCTGATATCCTGCGTGCTGAAGGTGGCACTTGGGTGGGGAGGCAAAATCGCTGCAGCTTGTGTGGCAGTAGCCAAGCTGTCGCGCGTTTCAAGCTGGGGAAAATCAACATGGTTGGGGTATAGTGAGAGTGCAAAATCGAGCCGGTCGCGGAACAACTTGAGCGAGTCGGCTTTTTCTGACGCAAACAGCACGGAAAAGCCGAATACCAGCCCGAGATTGTTAAGCATGGTGGCGCGGCGGGCATAAAATTTCTTATCAAATAGATATGCGCCGCCCTTGCTTGCCGCAGAAAGCGGAAGCTCTAGTGAGCAGTACAGCGCGCTTGCTGCCTTTGCAACATCCATGTCAAGCATAGCTGCGTCAAGCGTAATTGAATAAAAAATGTCAGGCGCACGGCGAGCTGCCTCGTGTAAAAAATGTAGCAGCTTTCCCTTGTGCGCTGTCAACGCTTCATCATGCACTGCAAGCTCGGTTATTCCCTGAGAAGCAAGCGTAGAAAGAGAAGCTACTAAATCTGCCGATGAAATATGCATAGCTCTGCCGCCTCGGCAACGCTGCTGTTACAGAAGCTCAATACCTGCTTTTTTACACTCAGCGCGCATCGTTTCTGGCCAGCTGCTGACCTGTGTTTCGCCGATATGCGCCTTGCGTAAGAAGAACATGCATAAGCGGCTCTGACCGATACCGCCGCCCATGGTAAGGCTCAGTTTTCCGTCAAGCAACATTTTGTGGAATGCAAGTTTTTCGCGCTCTTCACACCCGCGCTCCTTAAGCTGGGCTCGCAAGGAATCGGGCGTTACGCGGATTCCCATGGAAGAAAGCTCGTATGCGCTTTTTAAAATCGGATTCCAGACAAGCAAGTCGCCGTTTAAGCCGCGGTGACCGTCGCCAGTTTCACTAATCCAGTCATCATAGTCTGGAGCGCGGCCGTCGTGAATGGAGCCATCGGGAAGCTTTCCGCCAATGCCAATCAAGAATACCGCGCCATACTGCTGGCAGACCTTGTTTTCGCGCTCCTTTGGCGTCAGCTCAGGATACTGTCGCTGCAGTTCATCAGCAAAAATGAACTTAATTTTCTGCGGCAGGCACGGCTTAATAAAGTCGTAGTGGTCATAAATGTAGAATTCAAGGCGCTTTAAGCAGTTGTAAATCTTGCTTACGATTTCTTTTAGATGCATGACCGTGCGGTCATTTTCGTCAATTGCCATCTCCCAGTCCCACTGGTCAACATACAGGGAGTGAGTGTTATCAAGCTCTTCGTC
Organism: uncultured Treponema sp.; assembly: GCA_937891125.1. Lineage (GTDB taxonomy): Bacteria > Spirochaetota > Spirochaetia > Treponematales > Treponemataceae > Treponema_D. Next base: position 2,570 of record CALAEZ010000343.1, read on the forward strand.
AGGACGAATCGCATTCATGTCGGTATAAATGCCAAAATCGGGCATAAGGCCAAGCTCGGTTACCTTGACGCGCTTCCATTTAGCAAGTGACTGAACGATTTCCATTTTAATGCCGCCCATATCTTGTACGGCAAAATTGACGGGCACTTCAACGCCATTCAGGTCGTCATTAAAACCAGTGCCACCCTGCAAGAACAGCGGGGCAGTAACACGGGTTAGGTTCAATTCTGTTGACAACGCCGTTTGGAAAAAATCCTTAATCATAACAATGGCGTGCTCGGTTTCTTTTGTGCCTAAAATGGGCTTGTAATTTTCTGGAATGTAAAGCTTTGACATACGTGTCCTCTGTAGTGAGGGGAGTGTAGCATTTTACGAGCGTTTCGTCTATTACAATGATGCCAGCAGATTCCGCTTGAAATCTGCCGGCTTGCGAGGCTGACCGAAAAGTTCGCTGAATAGCGTCATTCCGAACGCTACGCCACGACCGCACGCCGGCAAGGCAGGTCAGGCAGGTCAAGTCGTTCGAAACTTCGTTACGAATACAGCA
>CALAEZ010000344.1 GCA_937891125.1 uncultured Treponema sp.
CATACCGAAATTTTCAGTAGTATACGTGGATAGATTCATCTTCTTGTATTCTTCCATGCCCTCTCTCACCAGATCAAGCAGTTCTATACGGCTCATTTTATCAACCCTGTAATGTTTCATAAATCCGGAAGATTTATCGAAGCCCACAAGATAATACTGTTCCCTTTCCCATATAAGACACCAGGGCGACACCTCATATCTCTTCCCGTCACGTCTTGGTACCATCATTTTATCAGCATTCCAGTTAAGATACATAAAACTGATCTGAACATTATTTTCGATGCCTTCCCAGATCGTATCTATATTATAGTATACGCTTTCATTCATTGTCTTAACCCGTCCGCTAACATATACCTGCCTCTTAAGATGATCTCTCTCATGAATGCTGGTAAGCTCAGAAAGGCTGTTGATAAGCTTTGTTGATTTTCCGGTAGTAATAAATTTCGAGGATTGCACCGCATCCACCAACAGCTTGAGTTCAGGCAGTTCAAGGATACGATTCCCGAGATATGTGCCTTTCTTCGTTCTGATTATATCAAAGCCGAATTCCTCTAATGAATCAAAGCATCGAAATATACTTCTCCGCTCACAGCCGATTCCATATGATTCCAGTCTGGAAGTCATAATTGCTGCCGACATAGGATGTCCCTCATCCGTTTCCTCCCATAATATCTTCAATACATAGAGAATCTTTGATCTTCTTTCGTCTCTGATATCGTAATTCAATATATAATCCAAACCCCTTTCTCTGCTACAATATATTAATGTTACATTGTCTTTTCGTCCTGTATTGCAGAGTCTTATTGTTGTTGCGAATACCAAACCAATCCATCACACAGAGCATCTGTCAATATCCACATTGACCATATACTTCTCATCGGTAATACCCGCCCCGCTCACAAGCTCTTCTATCCTTCTCTTAAGCTCCTTATCCTTGGTCTTAACATCATATGGAACCGCAGCATCAAAAAGAATATTGATACAACCGTCACAATCTGCCACTCTAAAATCATGAATGGATATTCTCTTATCAATATTATTCTTAATTACTTTTTCTGCAACGCAAATGCGTTTTTCGCCACTATCCATGGCCTGTTTTTCTAAATAATGGTGGGCTTCTTCTTCCGTCATTTTTTGCTTTTCCATAAGCAAAAGTTTTGCGCGGTTTACAATGCGAATCTCTTCCATTTTGTTTTTTAACTTAATAGTCTGGCTGGAAAGGGCTTTTATTTTATAATGAACTGCAATTGCAATTTTAATCGTATTATAAAAATACGTTGACTCAAGTGGTTTTGAAACTGTAAGAACGCCGTAGCTTTCTACCTGATAGGAAACTTCTTCAAAATGCTCTGACGGCACCAAAAGAAGAACCGTTGCATCTAGCTCAGAAACATTCATTGCAAAGTCCGTTGCCGTTGCGTCTTTTGAATCTGCAATAATAAAATCAAAATTGCGAGTTTCAGAAAGACGAGAAGCATCGTAAAAATCGTCAGTTACTTTTAGCTCAAAAAGCGGCGCAATCAAAAATGCTTTTAAAAGAGAAATAACCTTATTGTCATCACTAACAAGCAAAACGCTGTAGGTTTCCTGACTCATCTTAGCTATCAATCTCTCCTAAAGCAGATTTTACAAACTCGCTTTGTAAAGCAATTGCTTTTGCATCTTCTAACGATTGCGGTAGAGTCTTTAAGCCAAGTCTGCCGGCAATTTTGTTGTCAAAAAGATTTTCGCTCGTAAGCTCGCCTGCAGTAAGTTTATTTTTTATGCCGTCAATAGCGGCGTTTATCAACAGAGTAATTGCAATATACGGATTACAAAGCGGATCTGGAGAGCGAATCTCAATACGGGTTTCCCCTTTTGTAGGAGGAAGCCTAATAAGTGCAGAACGATTTTGCTTTCCCCAGCTGATATATTTTGGAGCCTTGCTAGAGCCAAGCCGCACGTACGAATTTTCTGTCGGATTTAGGAAATACGTCATTTCTTCCACGTGGCTATAAATTCCACCAAGAATATATGGAATAAGGTTCGCATTAGAGTTGTTCTTTTTTTCGTCTAAAACGCGATAAGAAAGAATAATATGCATTCCATTTCCGGCTTCGCCCGCTAATGGTTTTGGACTAAAATCTGCATACAGACCATTACTTGCCGCCTTTGTATTTACAATCCATTTAAAAGTTGCAACATTGTCGGCAGCTGTAAGCGCGTCAGAATAATGGAAATCAATTTCATTCTGTCCAGGACCTGCCTCGTGGTGGCTGGCTTCCGGCAGAATTCCCATCTGCTCAAGGGTAAAGCAAATATCGCGTCTTATGTTTTCGCCATGGTCTTCTGGTGCAATGTCCATGTAGCCGGCTTTATCAAAAGTTTCGTGAGATTTTTCGCCCTTTTCATCCAGCTTAAAAAGATAGAATTCAATTTCTGTTCCTATCATAAGCTCAATGCCACATTCTTCATTTAGCCGGCGGCAGGCATTTTGCAAAAGCGTGCGACAGTCTTTGCCATAAGATTTTCCGTCTGGAGTCTGAATATTGCAGAACATGCGCACAACTTTTCCAGTCATTGGCCGCCAGGGGATTACCGCCAGCGTGCTTGGGTCTGGAACTAAGAATAAGTCTGAGTTTTCAGGGCCTTCAAAGCCTTTTACACTGGAAGCATCAAAAGGGATTCCGTCTTTAAATGCCTGCTCCAGTTCTGTTGGCATAATCGAAATATTTTTTTGAACGCCTGAAACATCAAAAAAAGCAAGCCGAATGAATTTTACGTCCTCTTCCTGTACAAAATCCAAAACTTCACTTTGTGTATACATACTTTCTCCATTTGTGGTTTATATCAACAAGATTCATTTTTATCAAGCAGAATCTTAGCCTTGTATTTCCTGTAAAAAAAGGCGACATCACGTTTAGTGATGTCGCCTTTGACCGACTCCGATTATACACTGTAAGTTTTGCGCTGTAAATAGGTTTTTCAGAAACAACTTCTATTAAAAAGTTTTTTTGGCGCATGGCTTCTTCTATTTCATCTAAAATCTACGCGCTTGCCAGCGAAAGCAGATAGCCTTCGTTTGTTGCAATAATGTCGCACCGTTCAGCCCGAAGAAGCGCGATGTCTGTCACAATTACCTGACGGCTCACGCCTAGTTCTTTAGAAAGCATACTGCCGGAAGGGGGGGGGCTTCTGTAAGCAACCATTGCAAGTGTCGAAGTGTATGGAAAGATTCCACGTCGCACCGTGCGTATACCAACCTATGCAGATGGCACTTATAGCCCTGACTTTATGTATGTGATTCGTCACAACGATGGTAAAAAACAGCTGAATCTTGTTGTGGAAACAAAAGACAAGGATAAAGACCACATAGACCCAGAGAAACGCAGAAAATTTTGTGCGGCAAAAAAGCTTTTTGAAAAATTGCAGCAAGAAGTGCCAAATGTTCGCTACTGCCCGCAAATTTCAAAACAAGACATGACGCAAGTAATTGAAAGCGTGGTAAAAGAAGAGACTATAAATGCAGCACTCTATGAGTAGCGTCTGCCGCTTTTACAGTGCATTCTTTCTATACGCGCTGGGGCTTTTTCCTGTTACCTTATGCAGATAGATGTTTTCCTGTACGCACTGCGGCGTCCGCGTTTGTGTTCCTAAAATCCAGTTTGCAATCATGCGGTAATCCTCTGACTTAAAAAACTGAGCGCGCAGCCCTGCGTCAAAACGCTCTAAATCCGTGTAAGGCGGCTCAAAAATAAAGGTTTGGATGTTTTGGCTTTCAAAAAGAGCGCGGGCAAGCTGGAAATAATTATGCATAAAAGAAGTATAGTACGTAAGTAAAAGTCGCGCTATTGAAAGCAGGTTGTAGCAATTTCTGTCCTAAAAAAAGCAATTTTTGTGCTTTACAAGCATCTGCAAATGACTTAATATAAAAAAATGTAACCGGTTACAAAGCCAGACGGCACAAGACTGACCGGTCGGAGGAACTCTTTATGGAAATGACATTGCGTTGGTACGGCTCAAAGTTCGATACCGTTACATTGGAACAGATTCGCCAGATTCCCGGCGTAAAGGGAGTAATCACCACTTTATATGACACAAAGCCCGGCGAAGTGTGGAGCCGCGAAAGCATCCGCGCTCTTAAAAACGAGGTAGAGGCTGCGGGGCTTCACATTGCAGGTATTGAAAGTGTAAACGTTTCTGACGCAATCAAAACTGGAAGTGCCGACCGCGACAAGGATATTGCCGCCTACATTGAAACGCTCAAAAATCTGGGTGAAGAAGACATCCACATGGTCTGCTACAACTTTATGCCGGTGTTCGACTGGACACGCACCGAGCTTGCCCGCGTTCGCAAGGACGGCTCAACCGTGCTTGCCTACACACAGGACGCAGTCGACGCAATCAAGCCTGAGGAAATGTTCAAATCTATCGCGGGCGACATGAACGGCTCTGTCATGCCGGGCTGGGAGCCTGAGCGCATGGCAAAGGTAAAAGAACTCTTTGCGCTCTACAAAGACATCGACGAAGACAAGCTCTTCGAAAACCTCAAATACTTCCTTGAAAAGATTATGCCGGTCTGCGACCAGTACGACATCAACATGGCAATCCACCCGGACGACCCGGCATGGAGCGTATTCGGCTTACCGCGCATCATCACAAATCAGAAGAACATCAGCCGCATGATGGCTATGGTCGACAATCCTCACAACGGCGTAACGTTCTGCTCAGGAAGCTACGGCACTAACCCGGAAAATAATCTGCCGGAAATGATTAGAAGCCTTAAAGGCCGCATTCACTTTGCGCACGTGCGTAACCTGCGCTTTAATGCGTTCCAGCGCACGGACGGAAGCGCCGTCACTTCATGGACAGGCGAAAAAATCAAGCAGGGAAAGCCTGATTTTGAAGAAGCATGCCACTTGTCCAGCGACGGAAGCTTTGACATGTACGAAATTGTAAAAGCATTGTTCGACATCGGCTTTACTGGCCCAATCCGCCCTGACCACGGACGCATGATTTGGGGCGAAAAGGCAATGCCCGGCTACGGCTTGTACGACCGCGCACTGGGAGCCTGCTACATCCAGGGCTTGTGGGAAGCAGTCGAAAAATCCAGCACGAGAAAGTAGCTTACACAAAACAGGCTCCCAGCGGAACCTGGCCCACTTACGCGCGGTAAAAAAAGTAGGGTTTTTAGGGGCAAAGCCCCTAAACCGTGCCGGGAAGAGATGGGGTTTTAGGGGCGGGGAAACCCTCGCTTCGGAGTAGGGGGTGTCCTCGCCCCTAATAAAAAGGGGCTTGGGGGATTCCCCAAAAACAGGAGTATATCATGAAACTAACACTTGAAGGCATTAAAGATACAGCCGCGTGGAAAAACGCTGGCGTTTTGCTTCCGGCGTATGACGTTGCTGCTATGCAGGAACGCACCAAAAAAGAGCCGATTTGGGTTCACTTTGGAGCTGGTAACATTTTCCGCATGTTCATCGGCGGCTTACAGGATACGCTCTTAAACAAAGGCTTAGCCGACAAGGGCATTATCGCCGTCGAAACATTCGGCTACGACATCATCGACGAAATCTACAATCCGTACAACAATCTGGTGCTTGGCGTTACGCTTAAGCCGGACGGAAACGTAGACAAGCGCGTTATTGGCTCTCTGGCAGAAGGCATAAAATCCATTCCGGGAGAAACGGCAGAATGGGCACGCATGAAAGCAATTTTTGCCGCTCCGTCACTCCAGATGGTAAGCTTTACGATTACCGAAAAAGGCTACGCGCTCTACGGAAGCGACGGAAGTCTGCTTGCTCCAGCGTCTGCCGACATGGAAGCAGGTCCTGCCGCCCCAAAGACAGCTATGGCACAGGTCGCCGCCCTCCTGTATCACCGCTTTGAAAATGGAGCTACTCCAATCGCAGTTGTCAGCATGGATAACTGCTCGCACAACGGCGAAAAACTCCGCGCTTCCGTTACAAAAATGGCAACAGAATGGCAGAAAAAAGGCTTTGTGAGCAAAGAATATATTTCCTGGCTTGAAGATGAAGCAAAGGTTTCGTTCCCGTGGAGCATGATTGATAAAATCACCCCACGCCCAAGCGAGGAAATCGGTAAGCAGCTGGAAGACTGCGGCATTGAAAAGATGAAGCCGTTTATTTCCGCCCACAAGACCTACATCGCGCCGTTTGTAAACGCAGAAGGCCCGCAGTACCTTGTAATTGAAGACCGCTTTCCGAACGGACGGCCTGCTCTTGAAAAAGCCGGCGTTTATCTGACTGACCGCGACACGGTAAACAATGTTGAGCGCATGAAGGTCACAACCTGCCTAAATCCGCTCCACACAGGATTAGCTGTCTACGGCTGCTTACTTGGCTACAAGCTGATTGCGGACGAAATGAAAGATGCAGATTTAGCTTCTCTTGTAAACAGAATCGGTCCTGTTGAAGGCATGCCGGTAGTAACAGACCCGAAGATTCTTTCTCCAAAAGCGTTTGTAGACGAAGTGATTAACACGCGCCTTCCAAATCCGTTTATGCCAGACACACCGCAGCGCATTGCCTGCGACACGTCACAAAAAGTGGGAATCCGCTTTGGCGAGACCATTAAAAGCTATGTTGCAAAAGACGGCAGCGCCGAAAAGCTTACCGCAATCCCGCTTGCAATCGCCGGCTGGTTGCGCTATCTTCTTGCACTGGACGACAACGGCGCGGCTTTTGAGCTTTCGCCAGACCCGATGCTCGAGGAGCTCCGCGCAAAGCTTACCGGAATTGAACTTGGAAAGCCAGAGACAGCTGATGGCAAGCTAAAGCCGATTCTGTCTAACGCCAACATCTTCGGGAGCGACCTCTACAAAGCAGGCCTGGGCGAAAAGATCGAAGCCATGTTCAAAGAAGAACTCGCCGGCAAAGGCGCCGTCCGCGCTACCCTGCACAAGTATGTAGGATAACCCTTACAAGGGCTGGGCGTAAATGACAGAATGCATTGCAAATCAACAAATGTGCATTTGCAATACATGTAAGCAGACGTAGCCGCAGACAGACGAAAATCCGACCTGATTCGCGCAGCGAAGCACGGAGGATTTATCGGCGGGATGCGGTGAGAGTCTGCGCCCATGGCCAAAAATGCAATTTGAGGATGATTTTGTTATGGAAACATACACCATTTATGACCTTGCCCGTGACTGTGGCGTTTCCGTCGCAACCATCTCCCGCGTTATAAACGGAAGTGCTGCCGTCAGCGCAAAAACACGTGAAAAAGTGCAGCAGGCGATAAAAGCACATAATTTTACGCCCAATGCCTTTGCGCGCGGCATGAACAAAATGTCTACGAGCATAATCGCCGTGTTCATCTCTGACATTGCAAACCCGTTCTTTGCTGACACCGTAAAGGGGATAGAAGAAGCCTGCCGCAAATATGACTACCGCATAATCCTCTGCATTACCAACAACGACATGGAGCAGGAACGGCGTGAATTGGAGCTTATGGAGCAGAAGCAGGTTGACGGCTTTATCATCTGCGGCAGCCGCCCTGTCAACGACACAAACGCAAACTATTTGCGTGAGGTAAGCGCTCGTCATCCGGTCATCATGGTGAACAGCCGCATTGACGGCGGCGAAAAGCTGTATTCAGTGCTGGTAGATGAAAAAAAAGCGGCAAAAGAAGCGCTCTGTACACTTCTGTCGCAAGGGCGGTATAAGCGCTTGTACGTGTTTGGCGACCGTGTATGGCAGGCAACGTTGCAAAAAATTGCTGCAGCAGAAGAGGCGGCGCAGCGCTACAACCTGCCTTTTGATTCAAGCTGCATTTTTGAATGTCCGCAAACACTAGCTTCAGGTACGCTCGCCGCAGAGCATTTTTTACAAACAAAGCCGGTGCAGCCTTGTCTTGTCTTTTGCGTGTCTGATCAGATTGCAATTGGCGTGCTAAAAACATTCTGCGAGCAGCAACTTTCTATTCCAGAGCAATTTGCCATACTCGGCTTTTCCGACTTAACGCTGTGTTCTCTTGTTACGCCTGCGCTTACAACCGTAAATCAGCACATGAAAAGTTTGGGTGAGCAGGCGGCAAATCTGTTTATAAGCTGCCAGAACGGAGTGGTGCTTGAGCAAAAGGTGATTTACGCTGAGTATGCACTTGTAGAACGCGAAACAACCTAGAAAGCGGGGAAGGGGAAGCGTAAGTCGTTTAACTGTGCCCCCATAGCTACAGTGTTCTGGCAATGCTCCGACAGCGCTCTGCCTTACGCCATCAGCTTTTCGTCTTGAATTTCCTTGTCAAGCGCCTCGCGGTCTGCAGCAAATACAATAACCGATTTTGCAAAATCAGCATACGCAGGCCAGTCTGCACTAAGCTTTGTAAACTCTGTTGCTGCAAGCCGTGAAATTAAGAAAGCGCCGTCGGGACGCAGGTGGCTGTTGTCGCTTTTTCCTTCCGGATAATTTGTGTAGAGATGCGGCGGAAAATTCATAAAGAGTCCCTTGCTTGTTTCGCAACCGATTTTTTCAAGTGCAGCCATTGAAAGCGTTGTTAAATCGATGCAAGGAACCTGCTGTTCGGCGGCGACAATGCGGACTGCTTCTGGATATTCGCCGTGCGTGTCTTCGAGTACGCCATTTTCATCAAACTTGCGGCGGGCGACAGGAGTGAGCAGAATAGGCAGTGCGCCTACAGCACGTAATTCGGTGATAAAGTACGCAAGATTTTTGCGGAACAGACTGCGTGCGTCGGTGTAGCGAGTGGAATCGTTGCTTTTTTCGTCGTTGTGGGCAAATCCGATAAGCACGATATCGCCCGCTTGAGCTTCGGTGCGGACGCGTTCAAAGCGTCCTTCGTCAATAAAGCTTTTTGTGCTGCGTCCATTTCGAGCAAAATTAAGGATTTCGGTTCCTTGTGGAAAAAAGAGAGGCAGCATCTGCACCCAGCCGGTATTTGGATAGGTCGTGCAGTCATTGTACTGCATGATTGAGTCACCCATGGTTAAAATACGCATTGTAATCCACCTTGCGGCGAAGTGCCGCATTCTCTTTGAGTCTTTTAGATTTTATCAGATAGTGGCTGTAAGAGTAAAGCTAACGGTTATTCGACACGGAAATGCATGAAAAGAGGCGAACTCATTGACAAAAATATACAGGGGGGGGGTATTATTAATGTATTCTGAATAGTTGCATTGTAATTTTCATGCAAACACGGTTATGAGCGGTACTTACACGGGCGACGCTACTGCTGATGGAACATTTGTCGTCAAAGTGACAAAAATGGTAAATGATGAAGGAAATCTTGTTGCATATAATGAAACAAATTTTTCTGAAGACTACGATGAAACAGTGGCGACAGGGGTGAGCATTGTTGTTTCAAATGGCGTAATCAGCGCAGAGTACTTACCTTTTGATGTCGCACTGACTCGGCAGTAATTATTCACTAACAGCCTATCGCTAAGGGGCTGACCAATAAGTTCGTAGTATAGCGTCATTCCGAACGCTACGCCACGACCGCACGCTAGCTACGCTCGTGCGAAACTTCGTTACGAATATGGCATGACAATACTTTTCGGTCAGCCCCTTCGCGCTTACTCCACCGTTACGGATTTTGCGAGATTACGCGGCTTGTCGGGGTCATTTCCGCGCTGGATTGAACAGTAATAGGCAAACAGCTGCGCCGGAATTATCGCAAGCATCGATTCAAGCGCCGGATCTGTCGCTGGCAAAATACTCTGCTCGTCAGTGCAGTCGTTAAACGCCCCTGTTGCGTCTTGCGTAATCACCAGCGTGGCAGCACCGCGGCTTCGCACCTCGACAATGTTCGACGCGATTTTTTCGTAGAGCGTCGGTTCTGTCGCAATGGCGATGAGCAGCGTGTTTTTGTCGATAAGTGCAATGGGACCGTGCTTAAGCTCGCCCGCTGCAAATGCTTCACAGTGCATATAGCTTACTTCCTTAAGCTTTAATGCGCTTTCAAGTGAAGAAGCGCTGTCGAACAGGCGACCGATGTAGAAAATCTTGTCCTTGTTGAACTGACGCGCGGCAAACTTCTGTATGCCCGCCTGATTATCCAAAATCTGCTGCACCTTTGCTGGAATTGCATCAAGCTCGCCAAGCAAGCGCTCATATTCTGCGTGCGCAAGCGTGCCGCGGGCGTTTGCCATTTTAAGCGCCAGCAGGTACAGGCAGGCAAGCTGCGTTGTGTATGCCTTGGTAGACGCAACCGCAATTTCAGGGCCTGCCCACGTATAAATCACTTCGTCTGCCTCGCGACTTACCGTGCTTCCGACGCAGTTTGTAATGGCGATAACCTTTGCGCCCGCGCTTTTTGCCAAGCGCATTGCTGCCAGTGTATCTGCTGTCTCGCCAGATTGGCTGATAACGATAAAGATATCGTCTGCATTCAGAATAGGATTTCGGTAGCGGAATTCAGATGCAATGTCGACAACAACCGGAATACGCGCAAAATGCTCAAAAGCGTATTTTGCAACAACGCCTGCATGATAAGCTGTACCGCAGGCAGTAATGACAACGCGGCGGGCGCTCGTCCAACTCTGTCCAAAATCAACTTCGTCAAAGGCAATGTCAATCGGCTTTCCGCTTTCGTTTCGTACAAGGCGCGGACGCAGGGTGTCAGTAAGCGCCTTTGGCTGCTCGTGGATTTCTTTGAGCATAAAGTGCGCATAGCCGTCTTTTTCTGCTGATGAAATATCCCAGTTGACGTGATACGGCGCTTTTACAATTTTTTCGCCGCGCTCGTTGTATAAGTCAACATGATCGTTATACAGTACGGCAAGCTCGCGCTGGTCTAAGAAATACACATCGCGCGTGTATTCAAGAATTGCAGGAACGTCGCTTGCAATAAAGTTTTCGTCCGTACCCAGTCCCACAATAAGCGGGCTTTCCTTGCGGGCAGCAATAATACGGTCAGGAAAATCCTTGCAGACAACACCGAGCGCGTAGCTTCCCTCTAAGCGATGCAGCGTTTCAAGCACTGCCTTAAAAATGTCGCCAACCTGCTCATAAAAATAGTTTATGGTGTGCGCAATGACTTCGGTGTCAGTCTGGCTCTTAAAGACAACGCCCTGCTCCTGGAGCCACGCCTTCAGCTCGGCAAAGTTTTCGATAATGCCGTTGTGTACCACCGCAATTGAGCCAGAAATATTGGTGTGCGGGTGCGCATTGGTATCGCTCGGCTCGCCATGCGTTGCCCATCTGGTGTGACCAATGCCGAGCTTGCCGTGCACAAAGTCAGCCGTGCGGCTTACCGCAGCAGAAAAGCGCTCGCTGTTTTCTTTTTCGGCAGCGGCAGCATCTGTTAGCTGTGATGCCTCGATAACGCTGTCGGTAATGCGCTCCACCAGAAATTTGAGCGCGCCCTTTGCTTTTTTTACTACGATTTCGTCTGCAGTGTCAGATAGTACTGCAACTCCAGAGGAGTCGTAGCCACGATATTCAAGCTTTTTAAGCGCATTGATTAAAACAGGCGTTGCTTCTTTACTGCCAACGTATCCAACTATTCCACACATATAATTCTCCCTAGACAAAAAACGGCAGCGCACACGTTTGCTTTACCGAACGTCTGTCGCTGCCCCCTTTTTATGATTGCAGTTTTCTACACGATAGAATCAAGCACGGCAACAACAGCAGGATCATACAAGCCTGGCTGTGCCTTCATTTCTTCAATGGCGCTTTCCTTGTCGCGAATTGCACGGTAGCTTCGGCGGCTGATAAGCGCATTGTAGCTTTCGGCAACGTGAATCAAGCGCGCAATCTGCGGAATATCCTCGTCTTTTAAGCCGCTTGGGTAGCCCGTGCCGTCCATGTTTTCGTTGTGATATTTTGCCGCATCGATAAAAATCTGGCGGTATTTTTCGGGGACGAACTCAAATGACTTTTCACAGTTTGCTAAGTGACTACGCAGCTGCTGCAGCTGGTCGTCAGTAAGATTTTCTGCATTCAGAATGACCTCTGGCATAGAAAGGAATCCGATGTCGTAGACCATTGACGCACAGAAGTACACCATTGCCGTGTTCTGATTTAAGCCAAGATTCTGCGCAAGCTTAAAGACAAGCTCACTCACGTTTTTCGAATTGTTCTTGCGGCGAGAAATCTGGTCGATTTTTGCACCCTTGTCTTCACAAGCAATCGCAAGCTCCTTCAGCTCTGCCTTATCGCTGTCGTTCATTTCAGGAGCCGGCAGCGCATCTACGCCCCAGCGCGAGCTTCCGGCGCTCTTTAAGCCGCCGTCGCCGTACAAATCGGTCACGCCGCCGAGCAACAGCTGATTGTTTGTCTGCTGCATACCCGCAACGAGCTTAAGTGTTGCTTCAAACTGCTCCTGCTGGCGGGCATTTGCACGCGCTGCCGTGATGATGTTCAGTATAACAATGATGAATACAATGATCAAAATGCCGCAGACAACCAAAATAGCAATCAATACGGTGTGATTCGACTTCTGCGTTTCTGCAAACTGGCGCTCCTGCAGCTCTGCCTGTCGGTCAAGGCTTTCGCTAAGTACGTTGGTAACCTGCTTGGTGTTGGCATCGCTTATTTTCCGTGATTCATCTACTACCGTTTGAATAAGCAGTTCGTTTGATTTTCGATCCTCTTCGCGTTCTTGCGCTCGAACTGCGCGGTCTTCCTCGCGCTCCTGCGCACGCTCAGCCTTTGCTTGCGCCTCGCGCGCCTCCTGAATATCTGCCGCATACTGCGTTTCAATCTTCTTAATCTGGCGCTTTAAGTCGTCATCTGCTAAATCCTTAAACTTTTCAACGCGTGCATTTACCTCATCGAGTAAGTCGTACGTTTTCTTTTCAAGCACGATTTTCAGAATCTGCCGGTAAATGGGGCGCGCGATAATCAATACATTTGTCGGAATGCCGCTTGTTTGATACGCGGTTTCGTTAATGCGGAGCGCATTGTTAACTGCTGCAAACGCCTGCTGTGTCTGCCCCTGCGTGTAATAGTCATCTGCTTTTTCAAGCATAAGACGAGTTGCTGAGTCTGTGCTCTGCGCAAAAAGCGCAACACCGATAACCATGCACGCCAGTGCAGCGAGAAACTTTTTTTTATTTAGTAACATTTCCTACTCCAATTGCAAAAGTAGCTTTTGCACGATTTTCCATTCCTTCAGATTTCATAAGCAGTAAATCGCTTACGCCCAGTTCAATCCCGATTTTTGTTCGTTCGTTTACGTTTAGCGGCAAAAGAACTGTTGCACCCATTTCCATGGCGCTTGTTATGTCTTCATATGCAAAATGCCCCAGACAGTAATCGTAGTGCAGAGTGAATGCAGATTCTCCCCACGCAATGTTGTTTAAGCCCAGTCCGATGACGGGCGTCAAAAAGCTTTCTGCAGAGCCTGTTGTTTCCTGCGTGTCGCTTGTTAAGCCGTAAGCACCAAAGCCAAGGCGCATGAACAGGTGCTTACTGAGCGGTGAATAGGCGAGCTGTGGCACAACGCGTATGCTCGACATAACTTCTTCTTCGCCCGTCATAGAAAGCATGTGGAAATCTGCAAACGCGTCAAAGCCTAAGACGAAAACATCAGTTGGAAAGAGCACATCGGCGCCAAAGGCAAGTCCGTATTTTACGCTTGTGTAGTCTGGTGCGCTGTTTTTCTGGAACATGGCGTCCGCTAGTCCGAGCTTTACCGTCCATTTTACGGGAGAATACGAGGTCTGCTTTTCGTTGATAAACACGGTCTTGCCTGACGTAGTGGTAACCGTCTGGTAGGTGTCGCCACTTTGGATTTTTTGCTTTGTGCGGGCGTCAGCAGCCGCTTTTCGTTCTTCTTCGAGGCGACGGCGGTTTTCTTCTGCCTGTTGCTCGGCTTCTTTTGCAAGCACCGCCTTATCAATGTATGAGTACAAATCGATTGCGTCAAAATTGTCGATGTTGTTGTCAATGACGATAAGTGCAGCCGTTCGTGCAAAGGCGAGCTTGTCTTGAATAATGTACTGTCGTGTCTTTTTGAGCGTATATGCTTCACAGAGGTAATAGTCGCGGGATTGTGTATAGCTTTTGAGTACAGCTGAAAGCTCATCTGCAGAATTATGTAGAAAAGCGTTATCAATCTGCTGGTAGGCAGTTACAATGTCATATTCTTGAGCAGCAAGCGAAGCGCAGCTACAGACGCACAGAAGAATAAAGCCTGCTAATTTTGAAATATTCCTTTTTTGCACTATAGTACAACCTCTGCCGCAAGTTTAACAGACAAGCACTCTGCTGTCAAATAAAATGTCAGCGGTTGCCGCCGCAGTTGCCGCCGCTACGCACTCCGCCGCCGTGCGTCATCGCCTGTCGCAGCTTGCCAGCGCGTTGACGGTTTTTGCCAGATGTCCTATAGTCAGCGCATGACAAAGCTCCCGACCGGAAAACTTGACGCGCGTATTGTTGCGCTCGACTTAGACGACACGCTCTTAAACCGCGACCTGCAGATTACACCGCGCACTGTAAGCGCACTCCAGGAATGTGCCCGCCGCGGCATCTACGTGGTGCTGTGCTCTGGACGCGCCGAAAACGGTATTTTGCCCTACGTGCGCCAGCTTAACATCGCCGGAACTCAGGCGGGCCGCTACATCATCGCGATGAACGGCGCCACCATTTACGACATGCACCGGCGCGAGCAAATCTACACCCGCACCGTGCCGAGCGACATCCTGCTGCAAGCCTACCGCATGGCAAGCCGCCACGATCTTGCCTGTCAGGTCTATGACGCGTCCACCATATACCCGTCGCGTGACAACGAATGGTCGCGCGTTGACGTGAAGCTTTGCGGCTTAAAAATGCAGGTTGTCAGCAACTTTGAGCAGTTTATCAGCCGCGGACACAGCAAAATGGTGATTCCTGGCGAGCCGGAAAAAGTCGCCGTCCTGCAGGAAGAGCTCAAAGCCGCCTTTGGCGACCGCGCCGTTGTCTTTACCAGTAAGCCGTTTTTTCTGGAAGTAATGCCGCCGCATTGCGGAAAAGGCGAGGCGCTCACCCATTTAGCGGGCGTGCTCAATCTGCCGCCCGAAACAACCATGGGCTTTGGCGACAGCATGAACGACGAGTCGATGATTCGCGCCGCCACCCATTCGGTAGCCATGTGCAACGGACTGCCGTACATTCACGACATTGCCCGCTACATTACGCGCTTTGACAACAACCACGATGGCGTTGGCGATTTTCTGTGGGAATACGTGCTGTAAACGTTCTTCTGAATCTGTTTTTGGGTGCTCCCCGCCGTCCGCACTAACCGCGCTCCATTCCTGCGCGTCGGTGGCTTCGACCTTGCTCAACCACCGCGCTTTGGAACGGCTTACGCCGCTGCTCCAATCCCTAGCCCGGCTTAGTGCGCATGAACGCGCACTTGTCAGCCGAGCAGGCGCTGTATCGCGGGCGTAATGCCGAGTGCTGCCTCAAGCGCCTGTGCGCCGCGGATGCAGTTTTCTTGCGCTGTGCCTGCCGCTGTTGCCGTGCTCGCGCGGGCAGGAGAGCGCACGGCGCGAATGAGCAGATTTTTGGGCGTGTGGCTCATGTCGATAAATTCCAGCACCTGCACGCGGTAGCCGGCCTGCTCTAAGTATTCGGCGCGGAGCGCATCGGTGACAAGCGCACTAAAGCGCTCTTTCAGGATGCCGTGCCGTAAAAGCGGCGCAAAGGCGGCGCGCGCCTGTTCGATGTCAGTGCCGCCCGTTGGGTCTGTAGTCTGCACTGCGCTCGCTGTTGTCGCGCTTGCAGCTTGCGCCCGATGTGCACGCAGGCTTTCGTCTATCTGCGCATTTACCTCGTGCTGGCAGCAGGGTACGCTTAAAATGGCGAGTGCACCGCGCCGCACGGCGTAGTCGAGCGCGTAATCGGTAGCGGTGTCGCAGGCGTGTAGCGTAATTACGATATCGGGCGACGCGTCGTCGCCGTACTGCGCAATGTCGCCGACAGCAAAATGCAGGCTGTCGTGCGTGCCGAGTGTGCGCGACAGCGTGTTGCAGTACGCAATGACATCTTCCTTTAAGTCTAAGCCAGTTATGTCGCACGGAAGCGCACGCACTACGCGTAGGAAGTAGTGCACGGCAAACGTCAGGTAGGACTTCCCCGAACCAAAATCGACAATGCGAAGCGGCGCCTCCTCGCTTACAGGCGCTCCGTGCGCCTTTCGCTGTGCAAGCACCGCCGGAAGCACGTCGGCGACGTATTCTAAAAAGCGGTTAATCTGCCGGAACTTGTCGTATTTTGCGCTAAGCACTTTCCCCTCGGCGGTCATCACGCCTAAATGCACTAAAAACGGCACAGGAACGCCTTCCGACAGAATGTAGTTTTTACGCCGGTTCAGTGGTGCGCCGGCATGCGGAATCGTGTCTCGTTGCAGGGAACAGCTTGCGTTTGCCGCAGCAGCTTCGCTTGCAGAAATCGCAGAGCGAGCGGTGAAAGCGGCTGTCGGCGCAGAAAGTGGCTTTTCTTGCAGCTGCTTTACGAGCCGCGTGATTTTTCCATGCTTGTTAGCTAAAATCGTAATTTCTTCGCTTTCGGTGCGCTCTACACACGCACGGAATGTATGCCCAGCATGAGCTTCAAGGAACGTCTGGCACTCGGCTTCCGTAAACTTTTTATGAAACGCCTGTTTTTGTGTGTACAACTCTACGGTGTAGCGGGGAACGTCACGGGCGGCGTCAGCTGTATCATCTGCTTGCGCCGCAGTGTCTGCTGTCGCAACCGTGCTTGCAGTCAGCAATTTGATTTTTACACGAATATAGTTTGCGCCAAGCGCTGCTTCTACCGCAGTCGTCGGCTTGGAAAGTGTTGCTGAAAGAATCATAAAATTGACTATATACCTTTTTAGTAAAAAATGATATATTCGCATTTGTCATGGCAAAGATTTATGTATTTGTAAACCAGAAGGGCGGCGTTGGTAAAACGACGAGCGCAATCAATATTGGTGCGTACCTTGCGCAGGCTGGTAAGAAAGTGCTGCTGGTGGATTTTGACTCTCAGGGAAATATGTCTACCGGTGTTGGCGTAAGCAAAGATAAACCGACTATTTATGAGCTTTTGGCAGGGCAGGTGTCAGCAGAGCAGGCCGTTAAGCATACGCCGGTTACCAATCTGGACGCAATCAGTGCTTCTATCGACCTTTCTGGCGCTGCAATCGAGCTTGTTGATCAGGAAAACCGCGAATACTTCCTCAAAAATGCGCTTGAGCCATTTAGGGCGTCCTACGACTACATTTTGATTGACTGTCCGCCGTCGCTTGGCATTTTAACGCTGAACGGCTTAGCTGCTGCTGATGCCGTGCTTGTTCCCATGCAGTGCGAATACTTTGCGCTTGAAGGCATTACACTCTTGCTACAGACTGTCAAAAAGGTGCAGGAAAAGATTAACCCCGCGCTTACTATCGGCGGCATCTTCTTTACAATGTATGACAGCCGCACGAGGCTGGCACAGGATGTGGTCATGCAGGTAAAAACCTATTTTAAGGACGTGGTGTTTAATACCATTATTCCGCGCAATGTACGTCTTTCAGAAGCGCCTTCTTACGGTCAGCCCATCTGTCTGTATGATCCGAGCTGTCTTGGCGCAAAAAGTTACGAAAAGCTTGCACAAGAGGTAATCCGCCGTGGCTAAGAAAAAATCTGGTTTAGGAAACGGACTTGCGTCCTTGATGGGCGGCGCTTCACTTGAGGCCGCTCCCGCTGGAGCTACAGAAAATGCAGCAAACGCTCCTGCGCCGGTAGCTGCAGCTGCTTCTGTGCAGCAGCTTCCTGCAGGCATTACACAGGATGAACAGGGGCAGCTTTGGGTTGACCCTGCGCTTTTAAAGCCGAATCCGCACCAGCCACGCCAGGAATTTGACCAGGAAAAGCTAAACGAGCTTGCTGCCTCCATTCGCGAGCATGGCGTCATTGAAGCTATCATTATAGAAGATGCAGGTGACGGCACTTTCTACATTGTCGCGGGCGAGCGCCGTACGCGTGCTTCCCGCCTTGCAGGGCTAACAAAGGTGCCGGTACAGCTGCGGCATTTTAGCGAGCAGAAAAAGCTTGAAATTGCACTTATCGAAAACATTCAGCGTGCCGACTTAAACGCCATTGAAGAGGCGCAGGCATACTACAATCTTATGGAGCTTGGCGGATTAAACCAGGAACAGGTTGCCGCCCGCGTCGGAAAAAAGCGTTCGACGGTTGCTAATGCGGTTCGCCTTTTAAAGCTTCCCGAAGACATGCAGAGCGCAATCGTGCAGGGAAAATTGAGTGCCGGACACGCCCGCGCATTGCTTGCGGTAAGCGAGGCTGCAGATCAGCGTGCGCTCTTTGACCGCATTACCACTGAAGGGCTTTCGGTGCGTCAGGCAGAAGCAGCCGTTGCTGAATTTGCAGAAGCGGCGGTACATACGCAGACGAAAAAACTAGCAGCGGCGGGCGGTAGAGACTTGCCGCCGTCACCACCCGAAATGCGCGATCCCGATTTTGCGGCGCTTGAAGGACAGTTCCGCGATGCGCTCGGCACCAAGGTTGTGCTGAAAGGCGACCTAGAGCGCGGCACGCTCCAGATAGAATACTTTAGCCGCGCCGACCTTGACCGCCTGTACAGCATTTTTACACGTGAATAGCGCTGAGCACTTTGCCGATGCTGTCGTGGATTACTAAATCCGCCATGCTGTCGGCTTGGGTTTCGCTCTTGTTAATCAGCACCAGATGGTTGCCCTTAAAGTAGCGGATTAAGCCTGCTGCCGGGTACACCACAAGCGAGGTGCCGCCGATAATCAGCAGGTCGGCCTCGCTGATTGCCTTTATGGCGCCGTTAACTACGCTGTCGTCTAATCCTTCTTCATACAAAACAACGTCTGGCTTTACGAGCCCGCCACATTCCGTGCAGACTGGCACTTTCTGCGGGCTGTTTTCACTTGCTGCAATAAAATCGATATCGTAGCTTTTGCCGCACTGCATACAGAAATTGCGTAGCGTACTTCCATGCAGCTCGTACACGGTTTTGCTACCTGCCGCCTGATGCAAGCCGTCGATGTTTTGCGTGACAACGGCAGTCAGCTTGCCTGCCTTTTCAAGCTCTGCAAGCTTTAGGTGCGCTGCGTTTGGCTTAACGCCCTTTATAATCAGCTTTTCGCGGTAAAAGCGGTAAAATTCTTTTGGGTTGTGGTCGAAAAAAGAGCGGCTAATCATCGTTTCCGGCGGGTAATCCCACTTCTGATTGTACAAGCCGTCTACGCTGCGAAAATCAGGAATGCCGCTTTCAGTAGAAACGCCAGCGCCGCCAAAAAAGACAATTTTGCTACTTTTGTCAATAAAATCTTGTAGAATTGCTTGATTTTCGTTCATATCTCTCTAATTTTCTCCGAGACTAAAGATATTATAAAGCATTATGCTTTTCAATGGTGGTAGGGATACCCAAGCGTATGATTCAACAACAGTAAAGGAAAAAAGTAACATGAAAAGAATTTTAAAAAGTATTGCTTTTGTAGCGTTTCTTCTTGTACCTGCTTTTCTGTTTGCGCACGGAAAAAGCGATGTTACAGAACGCTCGGTGAATCAAGACGAAAGTTGGCGCGAGGTTTTTGATTTAGCTGACAAGAAGGACGGCAAGTACAACATCATGGTTACTGCCGAAGACAATGGTGGTAACACGGCGGTTGGCGGTCCCTTTAACATCTGGATTGACCCGGAATCTGACTTACCTATTGTTGGCATTACCAACCCGCAGAAAAATATGCGCGTTCCCGGAAACCTGAATATTGTTGGTACCTGTGTTGACGACGATGCCGTAAAGCAGGTGGAGCTGATTCTTGACGGCGACGACGAGCACCCGCAGCTGGCAGAAGGGCGGGATTTTTGGTCGTACTATCTTGATACGAACGAGCTTGCAGAAGGTCCTCACACGATAGAAGTGTACGGCATTGACATTAACGGCTTGCGTGGTCACTCGGTACCGGTGACCTGGAACCTTGACCGCCGCCAGCCAGTGACAGCAGTTACTAACTATACGCTCGGCACGCTTGTTTCGGGCAAAATCAACCTAAAGGGCACTGTTTCTGACGGCAACGGCATTAAGACGTTAGCGTACTCACTCGATAACGGGCAGTCATTTACCGAAATAAAAATCCACGAGGACAAGCAGAATCATCTGTGGACATTTGATTTTCCTGTTGATACCCGGTTTTTTAAGGACGGGCCTGCAGTTTGCTGGTTCAAGGCAACCGACAAGATGGGCTCGGTCGGCATTTATTCGTTCTTGTACTTTATTGACAACACAAAGCCTGATGTCCGCATTGTAAGCCCTGCGCAGGACGAGGTTTGTAACGGCAAATTTGGTGTTGCCGGCTATGCAAAGGACGTTATCGGCATTGAAAAGCTTTCCTGGAGCTTCCTTGGCGAATCGGGCGATTTTGAGCTGATACCTGGTAACCCCTACTGGTACAAGGAAGTGTCCACCTCTGACCCAAAAATGAAATCTGCTGTCTTTACGGTGACTGCAACCGATACTGCCGGCAACACGGTAGAGGTAAAGCGCGAGATTCCGCTGAATCAGGAGCTTGATAAGCCGGTGGTGAGCATACAGTATCCGGCTGAAGGCGGCGCTTACGAAGGAGCTGCTGGCGCACTGTTTGTGCGCGGTATTGCGGTTGACGACGATGGCGCGGTTGTTTCCGTTGATGCAAGTATTGACGGTAAAGAGGCAGTGCGCCTTGAAGCACAGGGCGTTTTTTACGCGCCACTTTCAGAAGAAGCTGATTTGGCGGTCGGTAAGCATACGCTGACCGTGTCTGCGCTTGACCGCTATGGGGTGCGCGGAAACCCCGTAACTGTTACCTTTATGATAAAGGGCGCGCCGCCGGCGTTTGAAGAGGCAAAGCTGCGTACTCCCGAAGAAACAAAAACGCTTACGCCGGGCGTAAAGGTAAATCCAGAGGATGCGGCATTTGTCGAAACGGTTGTCACATCGGAGCCGGGACTACAGCGCCTTGTCTGGCGAGCACAGTGGGGCGAAGACGGCGTTTTTGAAAAAGAGCTTGCGCTTCCTTCCCGCACCACATCGGTGCCGGTCAGCATTCCGGTTGGCGAGCTTCCGTGGGGACTTGTCCGCCTGACTATTGCTGCAACTGACATCTACGACCGCACCTTTGAGCAGACAAGCGTGCTCCACGTGCAGGATTTAACGCATATTTCGGCGGACATGCCGGTTGTCGTCTTTGACGAAAGCACGGTGCAGTCTTCAGGCAGAGTTATTTGTGATCCAAAACGCCCGCTGACCGGCTTCTTTATGGGCGGCATGGGCGGTAACGTAAAATCGGTTGAGCTGGTGCCAAAAACGCCGTTTGCGTCAGTGAAGGCAGACGGCAATTATCTTACGATTACGATGACCGACCAGCTCGGCGTTTCAGAGCCCGTGCATGTGCATGTAGTGACTGACCAGGGCATTGGCTATGACAGCCGCGATTTAATCTTCCAGTCAGAAAGCCCCGCGCCTGTTGTTACGATAGACGATGCAGTGTCCTCACGCAGTATTCCGCTTGATGGTGCGGTAACGGTGCGCGTAAACGGCAAGGTTTCTTCTGACACGGCGCTCAATTACGTGAGCTATCACATTCTGTCGGCAAATGCGATTATGCAGGGTGACTACTACACGGGAAAGTCAGAAGAAAAGGTCAGCGACTTTAAGGAGATTCAGGTAGAGAACGGCCGCTTTTCCGTAGAAATTGACCCGTCAGAGTTTGCTGCTGGTATGCATGTTGTCGAGGTTGTTGCTGATAACGGAAAAAAAGCTGCCGATGCGGTGTTTGTGCGTAAACTTCCTGCGCTTCCGGAAACGGTAAACGGTAAAAAGCTGAACTCTCCCGCACTTCCGGTGTTCTCTTGGTTTGATAAGCAGGATAGAAGTGAAATCGTCAACGTGTACTGGGTCTGTACGTATCAGGATCCGTCACAGTCTACCTTTGGCGGCGTGTACCGGCAGGAAAATCTTAAGTTTGGCAAGAACAAGCTTGAAGCAAAGGTGCAGGAGCAAGACCGTGCCTACAGCGATGTACGCGAGGGTGAACGCTCGGCAATGACAAAGGTTGTCATCGACACGGTTGGTGGCGCACCGTTCCACAACGGCATGGAAGTTGTGCTGCCGCGTGGTGTGCAAAAAGCGCAGAACGCACCGGTTGTCACCGCACGCATTGAATCTGACATTGAAGTACAAGCTGTAAGCTGGAAAATCTACGGTGAACGCACTGCGGGCGGCGACATGGAGCAGTCGGGAAAAGTGCCTGTGCGCTTAGTAAGCGAGGGTGTGTATGCGGCGGATATTCCGCTCCAGAATCTGCCGGCGCGCCTTACAACCATTACGCTGGTTGCAGAAACAAAGGGCGGTAAGTCAGATGAGTTTAGAGGCAGCATTGCGGTTGTCCGCGCGCATGATGCGGCGCTTATTGACAGCAAGCAGGCGGTCTACTGGCTGCCGCAGGATAATGCGGTGTATGAAGAGTCTATCGACGCCTACGTGCTGCAGACAGGAACCGCCCTTGTTGCCTACGGAAATGTGCCAGGGCCGGTAAGCGCAGAATTTGCCACACCGCAGCCAGGCTTAAAGCTTGATACAAAGGGAAACACCGTGTATGTCATCGGCGAAAAGCAGGGGCTGTACAAGGACGTGGTCGTCCGTGTACGTGACAGTCAGCGCGATGCAAACGGCAACGGCGTTGCCTATCTTTCAAAAAAAATACACCTGCTTGTTGATACTGAGCCGCCAGCGCTCATGGTGCTTTCGCCTGACCCGCAGCAGTGGGTACACGAAAGCTTTGATCTTTCTGTTACCGCAACAGACGACAACGGCATTGCGGCTGTCGAATATTCGATTGACGGTGGCGAAAACTGGACGCCGATGCGGCAGGTGGGCGCCGGCTACACCGCGCAGGTGCCGCTTACCGAAGTTGCCGACGGCTTGATTGCCGTTGACGTGCGTGCGCGCGACACTGCGGGCAAAATCAACTGTGCAAGCACCGCCGTGCATAAAGACACCACGCCACCAGATGTGCAGGTATTGTTGCCAGCGGCAGAAGACATTGTAAACGGCGAAAACCTGCTCGTATTTAAGGTGACCGATAACGCAAAATTTGCGCGTGTTGAGTATCTGCCGCCCGTACATGCCGGACAGACGGCAGTGCCGGTTCCGCTTGAGGTGGCGCCGCTTGTGCATACGATGATTGGCACTGAAGAAAAGCCGATTAACGATTTAATGTCCGTCAATTTTTATGATGACGCAGGAAATGTCACGAAAATCCGCTCATGGGAATTTATTATCGACCAGCAGAGCGACTTACCGATTGCAGAGGTGCACGTACCAGAAGAGGATGCGGTTATTACGCGCGACTTTGTTATTTCTGGCGTTGTGCTTGATGACGATGGCCCCAGCAAAATCTGGTACAAGATTGACGACGGCGACTATCAGGCGCTGCCCGAATACGACACCAGCTTCTCTATCAATATGGCGCTGTTAGATTTTACTGACAACGAGCATAGCGTGACGATTTATGCGGAAGATATTCGCGGCGTAAAGGGACCTGAGTACGTGCGCAACTTTAGGATTTCGCTTGAAGAGCCGAAGGGTGAGGTGCTTACGCCGCCGATTACCGAAACAGTAAAAGAAACGATTACGTTTACCGGACGTGCTACCGACAAAAACGGTATTGCCGCCGTGTATGTTTCAATCGACAACGGCAACAGCTACAACGAAGCGCGCGGTGAGTTTGGACACGACAAGATTGATACCGAATGGAGCTACACGTTTGACACGCGCATTGTGCAGGACGGCACACACGTTGTTTTCTTGAAGATTGTTGACTGGTACGGCATTGAAGGCTTGTTCAGCTCGCTCGTGAATATTGACAACACCGCGCCAGAAATCAAGCTGGAGCTGCCGTTGGACGGTAGCCAGAGCACAGGTATGCTCTTCTTCAGCGGTCAGACGATGGATAACGTGAAGCTTGAAAAGCTGTACATTACGCTGTGCAGCCTTGACGGCAGAGTGGTAAGCAAAGAGCTTGAGCATACCGATTTGATTCCAGGCGACATCATCACGCAGGCGCTGGATTTAAGCAGCCTGCCGGACGGCTTCTACAATATTGAGCTTGTCGGTCTTGATGCGGCAGAAAATGCAACACGCGTCAGCCGCAACATTAAGCTTGACAAGAATGCGCCAAAGGCAAAGGTTGACTTACTCTATCCGCTGAACGGCGAGCATGTGTGCGGCGTGTTTAACATTTACGGTACGGCAGTCAGCGAAAGCCCTATTCAGCTGTTGCGGCTGTACTTAGACGGCGAAGAGGTGCAGGAAGCAGAATTAAGCTTTAGCGGCTACTACAAATTCCGCCTGACGCCAGAAATGATTGGCGACGGTCAGCACGATATTGAAGTGCGTGCGTCACTCGAAAACGGCCAGACAATTGTTTCTAACCGCCAGTACCTGAATTACACGGCAATGGGTCCGTGGGTGACGATAGACAATTTTACCTACGGCGACTTTGCTGTTGACCGCCCATACCTGCGCGGTGAAGCAGGCTATGCCATTGCAGAAGAAGATTTGATTACCGCAAAGACAAAGGGTGTTGATCCAGAGCTTAAGGCAAGCATTCTTGCAAAGGCGGTAGATAAGGTTGAGCTGAGTCTTGATAACGGCAAGACCTTTGAAACCGTGTCTAATAACGGCAAATGGCGCTACCGCATTGAAAACAAGGATATTCCTGAAGGCTACCACTTCCTGCTGTTGCGCGCCACGATGAAAAACGGCGAAACTGCTATTACACGCACGATTGTGCAGGTTGACAGCACGGCGCCGACTATCCGTCTGATTTCTCCGGGTGCAGGCGGACGCTACAACCAGGAGCTGCTGTTCAGCGGTTTAACGCATGACGACGTTGCGCTCAAGGAAGTAAAGCTGTATCT
Source organism: uncultured Treponema sp. (assembly GCA_937891125.1). Classification (GTDB taxonomy): domain Bacteria; phylum Spirochaetota; class Spirochaetia; order Treponematales; family Treponemataceae; genus Treponema_D. The sequence continues at coordinate 24,866 of CALAEZ010000344.1, forward strand.
GCGTAAGGGTGACAAAGCCGCGTATGAGGTGCCTGCCTTTATTCAGGGCTTGTATTTTGACTGGCAGTTCTGGGGTGCCACGCTCTACAACATCGGCATGGGTCTGACGTTCTTTGACGACAACGTAAAGCTGCAGGTGCAGTGGGGACAGTTTACTGAATCGCAGTGGAGCATGTTTAAGAGCGGCAACTACCGCTACGGTGGTAACAACATTATTGGCGCAAAGCTTTTGGCAAATGTGTACTATCTGCCGTTTAGATACCTGTTCGGCCCTGACTGGGAATGGCTGAGCATGAACGTGGCGCTTGGTGCGAACTTTACGCACTTTAGCGACTCTGGTAGCGGTAGCGCACAGACATTGAGTGCGGCGTTGTTCCAGCTGGAATTCCCGCGCATTACATTTGATAAGCAAAAAATGTTTAGAACGATTGCGTTCTACACGGAAGGGCAGTTGTGGTTCATTCCGTCGGATGTTTCGAGCGACGATATTCCGACGATGGTACCGCAGATTTCGTTTGGCATGCGCGTGAATGTGTTCTAGGTTTTCGACCGACATCCATGTCGGTCGAAAACCAGCGAGTTTAGAAGCTCGCCTGTGGCGAAGCTTCTAAACTCGCTGTGCATAAAGTATGGTACCACCCGTGCGCCGGATGGTAAGGTCAAGTAGCTTGTGAATGGCATAGGGAGCCAAGCGGCTTAAAAATACCTTATGCTGCTTTCGTTTTTTTCCGAAAATATATAGAATGTCTTTAGGCATTGCAAAAATGGTGGTTGCTATGTTTAAGAATGTAAGAAAGTGTTTTTTGACTGTCAGTGGTGCAGCTGTATCTGTACTCATCGCGTTGGGCGCCGCTTCTTGTAGCGACAACGTTGGCTTAGGAGAATCGGTCGATACCGAAGCGCCAAAAATCGAAATTACGTATCCGCCGGTATCTGCTGTCATCAGGGATAGCTTTGTGCTTGCCGGTACCTCTTCTGATGACAAAGGCGTAACAAGCGTTTCGGTGTCTGTCGAAAATGCCGACAGCGAAAGCGTGTACACAGGAAATGCCGATGTTGCCTCTGACGGCAGCTGGAGCATAACGCTGAACGAGTATGACGAAGCAAACGAAGGCTATACCAACGGCTGGCAGTTCGCGGACGGCACGTACACCGTAAACGTCTACGCGTATGATGCCGCTGGCCGCGAATCGGGCAAAGGCACGCGCTCTTTCTCGATTGACAACACCGCTCCAGTGCTCGTGCTGACAAAACCCACCAGTGTCGGCTCGAACAGTGCAAAAACATACGGACAGAGCGTACAGCTACAGGGCACGTTTAGCGAAATGTCCGACAGCAAGATTGCAAAGCTGTTTGTCGAATTTTATGACAGCGATGGCGAAGCACTCTTTTGCAGCAACTTTACTGATATTTCCGACATGTCAAATGCAAATCCGCTTACCATAGCCCAGTACTACAGCAAAGCAAGCCGCCCACAGGAAGGTGATGACAACTACACCAAGTGGTCAAACTACCTTGCGCTGTATGGTGAAGACGCTATCGCTTCTTATGATGCGGGCGAAACGGTTGCAAGCAAAACATTTTATTTTACTGTTACTGCGTATGACAACGCAAAAAAGTATCAGAACGCAAGTGACAGCGGCGTTTCTAGTGGCAACGGCACTTCAACCTACTACCGCGGCACAACCGAAATGCTGACGCTTATCGAAGGCAAGAACACCAGCTTTTCTGGCTTTAGCACGCTTAGCCTGCGTAATTACTTAAACGGCACCGACACCACTTACAGCGGAAACACTGATTTGGCAGCTATTTTGGCTGCGGCAATTAGCAAGAGCTCGGTAGATTCTAGCTCGGTAAGCTCTGATGTCTCGCTGAGCGAAAGCGAAGTGGTAGATGAAATCTCTGAATCAA
>CALAEZ010000345.1 GCA_937891125.1 uncultured Treponema sp.
CGCACAGGGGTGCGTGTGAGATTCGTTAAAATTGCTCGCTTACTCGCAATTTTCCCGCCTGCTTTCGTAGGCGGTCGCTCCCTACCCCCACAGATTCTGTGGGTTGACTTGCTTACCGTTTTTGAAGACGGTGAAATGCAAGTGAGGGCCGGTGCTCATGCCAGTGCTGCCGACCTTACCGATTTTTGTATCTGTTGTTACGTATTGTCCTTTTACTGCAAGGATTGCACTCATGTGACCGTACAGTGTTTTGTAGCCAGAGTGGTGCGTGATAATGACGTAGTTGCCATACGTGTTATTAAAGCCTGTCGCTGTTACCGTGCCCGGCAACGCTGCATAAATCGGCGTTCCCTGCGGGCAAGCCATGTCAACACCGGAATGGTAGGAGCGAGTGCCGGTAAAGGGACTTGCGCGCCAACCGAATTTTGATGACAGGTACCAGCGTGCCCGAATCGGCTTGTGGAACAGGTCGCCGTTAATTTCCTGCCGGGTTACCCAGTCTAATGATGCGTCAGGCACAAAGAGCGTCATGCCTGCCTGCAGCGCTTCTTCTGCATTTTTGTGGTTGACTGCAGCGCACTTTGCGGTGTCAACCTCGTATTTTTTGGCAATGGTTGCAATCGTTTCGTTATCCTTTCGCACCGTGTATAAAATGCCTGGCATAGACGGAATCTTTAAGAACATGCCAATTTGCAGCAGGCGTGACGAACGAATATTGTTTACGCTGATGATAGTGTCCTGCGTCACTCCCTTTTGGTCTGCAATAATGCCAATCATGTCGCCAGGGCGCACGCGGTACGATGTATATGAAAGCTCGTATGCTGAATCTGTTTCTTCAACGCTACTACCCAGTGATTCTTCGGTAACAAGCGGTATGCCAGGTGTTTCCAGACCGCCTTTACCGTCCTGCACGGGACGCGATTTTAGTACAATGACCGAAATAAGCAGAACGAGCGAGCATGCGCCCGCTGCAATGACTGCCGATTCTACAATTTTTAACAAAGGTATTCTTGTTCCACCCATTTCTCTAAATCCTCTTATCTAGTTTATCGGCACTGATTTTTTATTTTTTAGATAAACCTATGAGGTATGTTTCAAAAGATTCCGCACGGCAGGCAACCGGCTTAAATCCTTTTGCTGTCGTGAAGATTTCCCGCATCTGTTTTAAGATTTCTTGTTGGTCGCCATTTTGAAAGATTTTTACTGCAAAGTTACCGCCCGATTTGAGCATAGCTTCGGCATACCAAACCGCCATTTTAACAAGACCGCGCGAGCGAGCCGTGTCAACGACTTTATTGCCTGTTGTCAGCGGGGCGGCGTCACAGACGACTAAATCAAACGGACCTTCTGCCTGAATGGCGTTACGTATGCTCGCATCCTGTAAGTCGCCCTGAATAAAAACGAGATTGTCGCCCTTAACCTTTTTAGAAAGCGGATTTAAGTCGCACGAAACGACTTTGCCAGAGCCGTCCATAGTGCGCAGCAGAAACGTTGTCCAGCTGCCAGGAGCAGCGCCAAGATCGAGCACGCGGTAATTTTTCTTTATCATGCCGAATTTTTCGTCAATTTCCTGTAATTTGTAGACTGATCGCGCCGGATATCCCTCTTTAAACGCCTTCTGTGACCAAAAATCCGGCTTTTCGTAACTGCTGTTTGCCATGTGTCTATACTACCATATTCTGCGTAGAGCGTAAACGGTCGCCGCGCTGTGTGAAGGGCAGTCGCATTATAAAAATTGCTGGCAAAAATGGCGGGAAGGAGCGGATGTGCTGTGGCTGTGTTTGGTTTGCGGTCGTCACACAGGCTCATTTTTGGTATGCTTTGAGCAGTATGAAAAAGCTTTTTTTTGACACACGCACGCTCGACGCAGCCTGCAGAAGCCGCTACGGCTTAACCGAAGAGATTATGATGGAAAATGCAGCTGCCGCCCTTGAGCAGTCTATTCGCTCTTTTTCGCCTGACGGAGGACGTGCTTTGCACGTTTTTATCCTGTGCGGCAGCGGCAATAACGGCGCCGATGGCTATGCACTCTTGCGCCGCCTTTCTGGTAGTTGCGCGCTTACCGCCGTTTCCGTGCAGGAGCCGAAAAGTGCGCTTTGTGTGGCGCAGGCGGAACGTGCTCAAAAAGCCGCTGTGACCATACTGCCGCCTGCTGCCTCCTGCAAAGCCCTAGAGGCGCTGGAAGAAGCTGAGGCGCAATCTTTTTCGTCCGGTCAGCCGCCGGTACAGCTTGTTTTTGTTGATTGCGTGTTTGGAAGCGGCTTTCACGGCGAGCTTGATGACAGCATACAGGAGCTCTTTCAGAAAATTGAGCAGATTGCTGCACGTTCCGACGCACACTGTTATCGTCTTGCCTGCGATGTTCCGACAGGCGTACGTGCAGACGGCACTGTTGCTGCCGGCGCTTTTTGTGCTGACTGCACGGTGACAATGGGCGCAGAAAAGCTCTCGCTGTACAGCGATGCGGCAAAAGACTGCGTAGGAACTGTGGTGACGGCAGATTTAGGCGTGAGCCGTGCGCTGTTTGAGGCGACAGAGCCGCCGTGTGCACAGCTACTTGAGCGGTCTGATTGCGCGCTTCCAACACGGACGCGAAAAAACAGCCACAAAGGGCAGTTTGGGCACGTAGCGGTTGCTGCAGGCGAAAAAATCGGCGCTGCATGCATTGCAGGCACGGCGGCGCTGCGGTTTGGCGCTGGTTTGGTGACGCTCGTGAGCCTTACTGGCGCCAGCGATTTTTCGGCAATTTCGCCAGAGCTTATGTCAGCGCGCACGCTTCCTGAAAAGACAACAGCGCTTGCGCTTGGTATGGGGCTTGGTCGTGCTGTGCCAGCTTTACCGTCAGCGTCTGCTGCGCCGCCTGCACCTGTTGCCACATCTACGCCTACGCCTGCACAGCCGTATTGTGACTGGCTCCTTGCGCACCCGGCTGTTCCTGCAGTAATTGACGCTGATGCCCTGTATGCGCCGGAGCTTCCCGCGCTTCTTTCGCGCAGAGCTGCAGGAATAGTGCTGACACCTCACGCAAAAGAGTTTATCGCGCTTCTTGAAAACTGCGGCTGTGCAAGCTCAACTGCCGCGCCGCGTTCGTGTGAGGAGGCGCTGAGCCGCCGTCCTGAGCTCATGGAAGCATTCTGCCGGAGCTATCCGGGCGCAGTGCTGCTGGTTAAAGGCGCGAATGTGATGATTGGCCAGTATGATGGTAGCAGCATGCATCTGTATGTAAACCCATTTGGAAGTGCGGCGCTTTCAAAGGCGGGAAGCGGCGATGTGCTTGCCGGTCTGATAGCCGCGCTGCTTGCGCAAGGGTACCCGTCACTGTCAGCGTGTATAAGCGGTAGCCTTGCCCACGCGCTTTCCTCGCGCCGCGTTGCCGGCACCTACAGCCTAACACCGCTTACGCTCATCGATGCAGTGGCAGCGCTTGAGCTGTCTGTGTGAGGACTCTGCGAGAAAAGCGCTGCATCGTGCCGCTTGGCGCGTCGTAATGCAGCGGCGTGTGCATTAGCGGCGTTTTCCCCGCTCAATAAAATCGAGATGCGCTTCTTCACGCCGGCGTAAGCGCGGGGAGCGTGATTGCAGTTCGTGCGCCGTATGTGCGTGCGCCGCCGTCTTTGCGTGCTGGCGTTGCGCCGCTGCTTGCGGTGCATACGCATGCGGTGCCGAGAGCTGCGCCTTATACGCCTGTTGCCAGACGGGCAGCGTAGGATTTTTGTCGCCACGGATAACGTAGGCTTCCCACTCTTCTGGCTCTGGCACTTCAAATTGCATTTTTTTACCCGTAAACGGATGCGTAAACTCCAGTGTGCGAGCGTGCAGCGCAAGTCGACCGAACGGGTCGGTATGTGCGCGGAAATTTTCATCTCCGGCAAGCGGGTAGCCCTTACTGGCTAAATGGGCGCGAATCTGATTTTTCTTGCCGGTATCAAGTGAAAGCTCAAAAAGCGTATGTGTTTGCCCGCGCTGCACAACCGTAAAATGCGTCCGCGCAGGTACCGTCTTAAATTGTGCGTGGTCACCACTTCCGCTTACGTGGCGTTCATAGAGTGACCGCTCTCCTTTGCTGGTGCCGTTCCCCATGCCCGCGCGGCTGTGTGACGAGCGAGGCAGTGCTGTTTTGGGCTTTGCGTCTGCCTGCGGCACAAAACCGACATTATGTGCGTTAAAGGCAAGTGGCGCATCTATTAAGCCACTGTCAGGAAGTGGCACGGCGTGCTTTCCCTGCGGATTTTCGGCAACCGCGCGGTATAATCGCTCGGTAACCATCTGATGCCAGCTTGCCATTATTTTTGCTTGCGCTTCTTCGGTGAGTGCAAACATCATAACGCCACTTGTGTCACGATCCAATCTGTGCACTACACAGGGCTTGTGGAAGCGGGAAAGTTCTCCTTTACTACGCATTATTTTTTCTAAAAGCTCATAAGCAGTACGAGACTTGCTTCCTGGATACGGAACAGACAGAAGACCTGTAGGTTTATTTATTACAACTATATCTTTATCTTCATAGAGAATCTGTATTCTCTCTTTTCCGTAATCGCTTTTGTGTTCTCTTTTAAACTGAGTACTAGCTTTTACATGATGAAAATTTTCTTTCATTTTTCTTCTCTAACGTCAGCAGTACCATTTAAATTAACAGGCTTTAATATAAGAGTAAATGCTCCAAACAGGAGTGTAACAATCGCAAGGTAGATAATTGCAAAAAGCTGAACCATACTCCTTGTTATGTATTCTTTACATGCCAAAGCAAAAATTCCACTTGCTAAAGTAAGAGCACCCAGTGCATAAAAAATTATACTTGCAGGTTTACTTGTACTTGCTTTTTCTACAGATGAAGGACGTCCTAAAAGAACTGCAACTACTAAAAAAACAATACCTACAACTATAAAAATTATGGAGCCAACTATAAGATACAGCATATTCATTGGAACAATATAGCACAAACATAAAATTTATGTTAATACCTCAGTTTTTCTTACTGCCCCACATCTTTAAGAAATCTATAAAATCTGTTTCTGGTATTGCACGCGAAAAATGGAATCCCTGTATATAATCGCAGCCCATTTGTGTTAATAGTTGTAATTGAGATTCTGTTTCTACTCCTTCTGCTAAAACCTTTTTATCTATATCCTTCATCATCTTAATGCTATTTCGTACTAAAGAAGCCCCTGCCGGAGTTTCTATTTCATCTACAAGGCTTTTGTCGATTTTTATAATAGAAAGAGGAAGCTTTACGATTCTCTGAATATTTGAATAACCAGTTCCATAGTCGTCTAAAGAGAAGGTATAACCTGCATTTATAAGCGTTTCTATATTTTTATTATTTAAGAGACCAATGTCACTATAAGCAGTTTCCGTAATTTCAAAATTTACATTTTTAGGATTAACCTTATATTTATCCTGTAAGTTAAAAACTATTTTTGCTAAATCTGTTTGCAAACACTGAGCAACCGAAAGATTTATTTCTATATAGTCTAATTTTAGTTCTAAAAAATCATGGCTTCCTATAAACTTAAAAACTTCTTCCAAAACAAAATTACCTATTTTTAAAATAAGCCCACTTTTTTCTGCAGCTGGAATAAATATTGCAGGCGAAATTGCACCATAAGAGCTGTCGTTTAAGCGTATTAGTGCCTCTGCAGAATGAAAAGAATTTTCCTTTATGTTGTATATAGGCTGATAAAATATTTTAAATGTATTATTTGTAATGGCTTTCTTTAAAACAGAAGCCAAATGAGTTTCTATATCATAACTATATGTTCCAATAAGCTCCGATGCCTTTACAGCTTCATTTTCTCCTTTCATCAAAAAATAAAACGAATGAGAAAGATTTAAAATTTCTTCTTCGGATGTAACATCATCAGGATAAAACATTGTACAAAGCTTTGGTTTTAAATAAATACCAAGCTTTTCTATTTCTTGAGTGCTAGCTCTTATTTCGTCAGTTATGCTAGTAAACT
>CALAEZ010000346.1 GCA_937891125.1 uncultured Treponema sp.
GCAATAGGTTTTGCTATACTAAAATTTGATAGGCTGTTATAGGAAAAAGCTATAGGCGCTTATGCAAGCGTCGCCTGAATGAAGGCGGCAATCTCCCGTCTGACCGTAATCCGTCTTCCTAAAAGGCCGTACTCGGTCGGAAGCTCCACATATTTTTGGAGTGCGCCGCTTTTGTGTGCGGCCAGTTTTTTCCAGAGCGGCAGAATCATCTCGTTTATCGGAGAGACTGAATCGTATGCGGCTCAAAAAACGAGGATGTTTTTGTCTTTTACGTCAGCAAAAGCAAGCGGATGGCTTATTCCCTCCTGATGAACGACAACTTCCTCGTAAATTGAGCCGATTCCATCTGACTTGAGGATTTTTCCCTCTTCCAGAAGCGAGCGGAAATAGCTTTCCTTGCTGCGGTTTAAGTAGCGCGTCGGATCATACGGCGTAAACAGGATAAGCCCCTTTATCCAGTCGATTTTGCGCCCCCGGCTTACCGCAGCGCCTGCGCAAGGTCTGCAATGATGTCGTCAGCGCTTTCAATGCCGACTGAAAGCCGAAGCGTAGCGCGCGTAATGCCGTTTTTAAGGCGGATTTCTTCGGGAACGTCTGCGTGCGTCTGCGTGGTCGGGTAGGTGACAAGCGTTTCAACCCCGCCAAGGCTTTCTGCATACTGCACGAGCCGGACGTGGCTTAAAAGGCGGAGCGCACGCTCTTCGCTGTCAGTCTGGAACGTAAGCATTGCGCCAAAGCCTCTTGCCTGCTTTTTCTGCACCTCATAGCCGGGATGGTCAGGAAGCCCCGGATAAATCACGCGCGTAATTTCTTTCTGCGCTGTAAGCCAGCGGGCAATCTGTATGGCGTTGCTCTGGGCTTTTTCCATGCGGATTGAAAGCGTTTTAATGCCGCGCAGCGTAAGCCAGCTGTCAAACGGAGATAGGCCTGCGCCGGTTGTCTTTATTAAAAAGCGCAGTTTTTCCTGCACGTCGGCGCTCGCTGTGACGATAAAGCCTGAAAGCGTGTCGTTGTGACCGGAAAGATATTTTGTGCCGGAGTGCACGACGATGTCCGCGCCAAGGGAAAGCGGATTCTGGAAATACGGCGACATGAAGGTGTTGTCGACGATTAAAAGGGCGCCGTGTGCGTGTGCAATGTCTGCCATAAGCGCTATGTCGGTGATGTTCATCATCGGGTTGGTGGGCGTTTCTATGTACAGTGCGCAGGTTTGTGGCGTGATAAGCGATTCGATTTGGGCACGGGAAAACGTGCTGAGGTTTTCGCGCGTAAATCGGAGCCCGTTTTTTTTAGAAACGTGGTCGAAAAGCCGGATTGAGCCGCCGTACAGGTCAGCGTCGGCTAATATGTGGTCGCCGGGTGAAAACAGTTCGAATAAAAGCGTGATTGCCGCCATGCCGCTTGAAAGCGCAAACGCGTCTCGGCCGCCTTCAAGCTGGCAGACAATGCGCTCTAATTCCTCGCGCGTGGGATTCTGCAGGCGGCTGTAGTCAAAGCCCGTGCTTTTTCCGGCGGCAGGGTGCGCGTAGGTTGCCGTCTGGTAGATTGGAAAGCTGATTGCGCCGTAGTGCGTGCAGGGCGTGCCGCCATTTCCGCGCGTCAGGCTGTTTTCACAGCCGTCGGTTGCCGTGCGCTCAACACGCTCGGCTAAGTGTAAGCATTTTGATTCTAATGAAAGCATATATTTTCTCTCCTCGCTAAATCACGTATTCAACGCGTTTTAAGATGCGCTGCAAAAACGCTCTCGTGCGCTCTTCTTTCGGCGCGTTAAAGATTTCCCTGCTCGTGCCTTTTTCTATCACTACGCCGCCGTCCATAAAGACCACAAGCGAGGCGACTTCCTCTGCAAAGCTCATCTCATGGGTGACGACAATCATCGTCGTTCCCTCGCGGGCAAGCTCCTTTATGACCGTAAGCACTTCGCCGACAAGCTCC
>CALAEZ010000347.1 GCA_937891125.1 uncultured Treponema sp.
CCACGCCAATTGCGCTGTCGTTTTCAGAAAGTAAAGGCGGCATTTTGCCGGTCACCATGCTCGGCGTTATCGTTACAGGCATTACGGGAGCTATTTTTGCGCCGTACTTTGTGAAGATTTTTCATGTAAAGAATCAGGCGGCGGCAGGAATTGCAATTGGCACCTCAAGCCATGCGCTTGGCACAACGGCGGCGCTGCAAATGGGTGAAGTGTACGGCGCCATGAGCAGCATTGCGATTGGCTGCGCAGGGCTGGCGACAACGGTGCTCTGCATTTTTCTGTAGCGAAAGCCTCCACCCCCTGCGAACGCACGCAACAGCAGCCTGCTATAGGCTAATCGTGCCGACAAGCGTACTGTCGCGCTCGCTGGAGGAAGCCTTGCGCAAAGGCGCAACGCGTTGAAGTGGCTCGCGCGCTACTGCACGCTCTCGCTCTGCTTCCTGCCCATAAGCGCTGCCTGCAGTACGGCTCGTGCTTGAGGCGCGGACCGAGCTTGAAGCGCAGCTGTCGCTTTTTTCGTCATCATCTGCTACTTTTGGCTTACCTGCCGCTTTCTTTTTTGGCGCCACCATAAAGCCGAACAGCGAGCCACATAAGCCTCCAGCAATATGAGCAAATGTCGCTATATTTTCAAGCTTTGTTGCATTCAAAAACTCGCGCGTCATGTAAATTGCCAGCACCAGCAGAAATGAAACGGGAATCACATTTTTTTCTATCGTGGAAAGCGACGACAGGATTATCAGCATAAACGCAATGCCGCTTGCGCCCAAAAGCGAAGACGGAATAACGCACGCATTCAAAACGCCTGTTACCAGCGCTGTTACCGTCATCATCAGCGCAACAGCAGGCGAGCCGTAGCGTTCTTCCATGAGCGGCCCTAAAAGCAGAATAAATGACAGATTTCCAATAAGGTGATTCCAGTCGGAATGACCAAACACATGCATGATAAGCCGCACGTAGTCAAGCGGACTCTGCCAGTTAAAGGGCGTGAGGCTTTTTGCGCTTCCTGGCGCCGTAAAAAGAGCGGGAATCAGATTCTTTCCCAGCAAAAAATCATTTAAAAGCAGAACACCAGCACATACAAGGGCAAACGTGAGCGTGACTGGTGCATTGTAGGTAATACGCCATTTCTTTTTCATAGCTCTATTGTCGGCGTTTTGTCGACTGCTTTTAACCGCTAAATTTCACCTTGTAAAAACCGCTCTTTACTAATAAAATACCTTTATGGGACTTGTGCAACTTATTATCGACATTTTCGAGTCAATCTTTAAAAGCTCTTCCCCCGAGGTTCAAAAAAAACAGGCGCTTCGCAAGCTCGAAAATGAGTTAAAATCCTACCAGCCAGAAATCTACAAAAACGATATGCTGTTGCCTAACTTTGGCGAGCTCATGCGACAGCTCTACGAAAGCACACGGACAGTTGGCGATATTTTGCACGACACCATCTGTGGCGAAGACCTGCAGCGCAACGGCAAGTTTGAGATGCAGCTATTACTAACCGGCTTTAACGGCGAAGCAAAGGAAAAGCTTGAATCCATAAGCTACGAGCACCGCAAGGAATCGGTCATGGAAAGCGAGGAGCCGATGAACCGCGTGCTTGAGGAGCAGCGGCACACGCTTGAAGCACTTGGAAAAGCGCTTAACACGCCCGAATTCCTTAAAATTGACGAAGTTATTGCGAAGCTCCAGCAAATCAGCGACATCTGTAAATTCAGCTTCATCACCATCATACATTATTTTGACCCTGACTACACAGAGCTTTCTGGCATCAGCTACACGCCTAACTACCATGCGTCTCCGCTCGACAGTGTAGCGCCTCACCTGCAGGATTTGTACTACCTTGTTTCAGGGCTGAATATAACGAGCGCGGTATTGCGTGCAGTTGTCGCGCTTGAAGAGCTGCGCACCGGCGAGCTGCCGTCAAATGAAAAGCAAAAGCAGATTCAAGCTGCACTTTCAAAAATCAACACCATCTTTAAGAAGATTCTGCCGCCGGAAATCCTCAAAAAGCTTATCTGCCTTGGCAAGCGCGAGCCTGATTTTGCGCCGCAGTTTGCAACCTACAAGGCAAACGCCCGCCAGAAATTTGCCGAATTTACCCAGCGCCAGTTTGCCGCTGATGAAAACCGTATAAAAACCGAGGTCAAGGATTTTACCATCTCGACCGAAATAAACAAGCTGTTTAACGGCGCTGCGCTGCTTCCGCTTGACGGCTACAACAGCGATTTAAATGTGAGCCTGCAGCAGAATACGCCGTTTTCGCTGGCCTGGATTACGCCGCTCCAGATTGTAAAAACATTTTTGAGCACTTACTTGAGTGAATCCATTCTTGCGCTTTTAAACGATATCGTTATCGAAGGCTTTTTTGCTAACAACACCTACAAATCAGAGTTTTCTTCACTCGTATTTGCTGTTGGCGAGCTTGCTGGCGACATTACCAAATTCGAAAAAAGCTTTGAGCGCAATGCCGAAAACGATAAGGCTACCATCCTTGGCTACATTCAGGACAGCCATCGCGATCAAGATTTCTTAAAAAAACTCGGCTCAGCTGTCGATAAAATAAATAATCAGGCGCATCAGCTCATTCAGCGGGAAACAACCACGATTGCTTCGCTCCACACGCAGATGAAAGAGCTGCTAACCGATGCAAAGAAATCGAAGTCTGATATTGTAAACAACATAAAAGTGCTGCTCGCTTCTTCACGCAATCGTGACAACACCGGTGCGCTCGACCAGCAGTTTGAGATGTGGCAGGTCTTTCTTGCCATAATGAAAAATTATGTTATAATCGGGGCAACAGGTAAAAAGGCATGAGTGATGATTATAAACCAGCTGAATATTCAGCAGAAACTATCAGCCTCTACGAAAAAAAGATTTATGATTTGGAGCAACTGCTCGAAATTTGCCGTTCTCTTTGCTCTACGATAGAATTTTCAACACTTATTGAATCCATCTTGTATACGTGCATGGGACAAATGCATGTGCTCGGAGCAGGCATTTACATTCTTGATGCGCTTGATTCAAACGTATTTTTGCTCGAAAACAATTACAACGGCATGGATTTAGATCCGTCAGTCGTCTACCGCATTCCCATTTCGCACCCGCTCGTTTCTAGCATCAGCAAAAACAATACCGTTTATACCGAGCAGGAGCTTATTAACGCGTTGCCAGAGGGCACCGACTTGCGCATGATAACGTCGCTCCACCCGTCGCTGGTTATTCCTCTTATGCATCGCAACCACTTAACGGGCATTCTTATGCTTGGCGACCGGCTGATGATGAACGAGGAAGCGCATTTTACCTCATACGAGCGGGAACAGATTCTGGCAATTTCGTCGCTTGCAGCTATTGCCATAAACAATGCGGCGCTTCTTGAACGCTCTTCAACCGATATGATGACGCACCTGCGCTTGAAGTACTTTTTTGTGCAAATGCTAACCGATAAGATTGACGCCGCTGTCGTGCAGTCACAGCCGGTTGCGGTCATCATGCTCGACATCGACTTTTTCAAGCGCTTTAACGACACCTACGGTCACGCTTGTGGCGACTACGTGCTGCAGACAGTTGCCAAAATCATGCGCTCGGCAATACGTGCCGACGATTTGGCCTCCCGGTACGGCGGCGAAGAGTTTACGCTCATGCTGAACAACACCTGCAAGGAAGACGCGATTACGGTTGCCGACCGCATTCGCAGCAAGATTGAGCAATACGATTTCTGCTACGAAAATCTGCATGTGCAGGTAACCATTTCTGTCGGCGTCACGGTGTTTGACGTGCACAAAAACCCGACTATGTCGCCAAAAGAGCTCATCGATCAGGCCGACCAGGCGCTCTATGTTTCAAAACGCAACGGGCGCAACCGCGTCACCTTTGCCGATCCAAAACTCATTTCCGAAATTAAGCTTGCAGAGTAAGTATGCGCACTCTCATCCGTCGCCCGTTTCGCTATACCTACCAAAATGCCACGCTTCTTCTCATTGCGCTGAATGTTGCTAGCTTTGCGCTTTTTACGCTTACGCCGCTTTCCCGCTACATACGCTATTTTGAGCTGAGCGTTATCGGCTTTGTGCGCCTGCATATGTACTGGCAGCCATTCACATACATGTTCATGCACGCCGGCATTCAGCACCTTTTCTTTAACATGCTTGCACTGCTGTTTTTCGGCATACAGGTAGAACGCACTATTGGCACAAAAGAGTTTTTGCTTATGTATCTGCTGACCGGCACACTTTGTGGTCTTATTTCACTTGCCGTCTATTGGATTTGCGGGCTGCCCGTATTTTTAGTTGGCGCAAGCGGCGCAATCTACGGCATTCTGCTTGCGTATGCTGTTATTTTTCCCCGAAACCGCATATTCATCTGGGGGATAATCCCTGTGCCAGCGCCCATTTTGGTGCTCATCTACGCGGTTATTGAGTTTGGAAGCCAGTTTTACGGCGCAAGCGGCGTTGCCCATTTAACGCACCTTGCGGGCTTTGCTGTTGTCTGGCTGTATTTTATCGTGCGCATGGGGATTCACCCGCTGCAAGTATGGAAAGACGCATACCGCTAATGCGCTGCCACACGGTCAGCACAAAAAAAGTTTTTTTTCTCCTCCTTGCGCTGCTGTCTGTAGCATGGCGCCTACCGCTGTTTGCACAGAAGGTGTACCAAGACGAGCTTATTCGCTTTGCGGTCTGGGCGCAGCGCGATGTCTATCCTGGCTATTTTGAGGGGGATGCAAGCGAGGAGACGCAGAATAAAAACACGGCGGCAGCAGAAAAGCGCAACCGCACGGGAAACGAGTTTACGGTGCCTGTTGACCGCATAAAGGAAATGGTGCCGCCGCTTCTTACTGGCATGATTTACGGCTGGAAATTTGACTACACGCCGTCTGATAAGACGCGCGGCGTTTCTGAATACTTTGAGCTTACGCCGGTGCAGGAACTTTCCGAGCAGGAGCGCCGCGCAATCCGCTATGTAAAGCCGTGGGTAGAAGGCGACCGTCTCTGCTGCTGGGTCGAATACGACCGCACGCCCATACAGAAGCGCCTGTTTGAATCCTGGCAGGTAATTACAAACCCGCGCATTCGCGGCATCGGCTATGCGCGGCTTTCAGAGGGCTTTGCCGGTATTCAGAGCGCGTGTGAGGAAGCGCTTAAAAACGCCGTCCGCGAATATGAGCGCAAAATCATCAAGAATAAGCCGAAGGAAATTCTTGGCTCTGTTATCATCGCAAAGCCGCCGCTCATCGGCATAGATTCAGGTAAATATATGGTAACACTTGATTTTTTCATGGAAACAGATAGAATAATCACATATCAGACTTTCTAAACTTCTTGTAGGGAGGCTTATTTATGAAGAAATTATTTGCAATTTTTGCTGCTCTGTTCTGTGCTGCAGGATTTGTATTTGCTGATGAAGTTGATGACTTGCTTAAAGGTCCGGTAAACCAGACACAGGAACAGGTTATCACTCCGGAAGATATGCACGTAGAAATGCATCCAACAGCTGGCGACAAAGCAACCGTACAGCTTGTATTTGCAACGGCAACAGAAGAGATGCGCTACTATTATGTATGCCCGAACAGCCGCTTTGACGAAGGCGAAGCTCGTCGTACAATTCTTGCCTGTCTTGAAGACTTCCAGAAGAAGAACGGGTATTACAGCTACAAATACATGGCAAAGGAAGAAACACACTACTTCCGCGACAAGAATAAACTTGTAAACGCCCGCTACGAAGGTAGAGTAAAATTCCTTCGCTAGTAACAGTTGATTTCTTGAGAGCTTTTGAAAGCTCTCCACATACTCACTGTACACTGAGCCGTTTGCCAAAGATGTGCAGGCGGCTCTATCTTTTTATATGGAGCTAGGTCCCATGGACATTCAAAACGTAATTAAAAATCTGCACCCGCTTGAAATTAAGGTGCTTTTGTCTTATTCCCAAAAAGATTCATTAACATCAGAAAAACTGCAGAAAGAGCTTGACTACAAAGAAGGTCACGCAAATCAAGCGTTTTCTTGGCTCAGCGGCAAAGATTTAGTTTCTGTCGTAAGCCGCACGCCGCATACCTACTACGAAATTACAGACATCGGCCGCCAGATGGTAGAGCTTGGCTTACCGGAAGAGCGGATTATCGCCTATGTAAAAGATAACGGTGCCAAAACACTGCCAGAAATCGCCGCTGCACTCAGCATTGAAAACAAGGATGTCGGCAGCGCATTCGGTCAGCTTTCAAAAGACGGCGTGCTCAAAATGAATGCCGAAAAAAAAGCAGAATACACGGGCGCTGCCGTTCCAGAACGCATTGTAATGGCAAAAGCGCTGTTTCAAAAAGCAGCAGCGCAAGCCGACGGTCAGCTCGATAACGCCCTTTTAAGCGAAACAGAGCAAAAAGCCGTCAGCGCCTATGCAAAAAAACGCGGTGCTGCCGACAGCCCGTTTAAGATTGTAGAGCGAGAAACCGTTGTCTATAAGCTTACGCCAGCGTGTATTGATGTCGTTGAGGCGCTTAAGAAAGAAGGTGTTACCGGAAACGAGCTTGGCGAAGTTACGCCAAAAATGCTTAGCTCAGGTGAATGGAAAAACCAGCGCTTCCGCGGCTACAATATCGCCATTCCGCCGGCACGCATCATTCCTGGCCGCACAAACCCGTACGTACAGTTCTTGGAAAGCGTAAAAGACAAGCTTTGCTCGCTCGGCTTTCAGGAATTTGATGGCCCACTTGTTGAGACAGAATTCTGGAACGGAGATGCGCTTTTTATGCCGCAGTTCCATGCAGCGCGCGACATTCACGACGTCTACCGCATTAAAAACCCGACTCACGCAAAGAGCATTGAAGAACCGTGGCTTTCAAATGTTGCAGCCGAGCACGAAACCGGCGGAAATTCCGGCAGCCGCGGCTGGAACTACACGTTTGACCACGAATTTACACGCCGCCTCGTGTTGCGCTCACAGGGAACAGTTTTGAGCGCGCACCAGCTTCATAAGGCAGAAATCCCCGGCAAGTACTTTGGTATTGCACGCTGCTTCCGCTACGACAAGGTTGACGCAACGCATCTTTCTGACTTCTACCAGACAGAAGGCATCGTTTTAGGCGAAGACGTAAACCTGCGCACACTGTTAGGCTTCCTTGAAATGTTTGCAAAAGAGGTTGCTGGAGCTACGGAAGTAAAATACGTGCCTGGCTACTTCCCGTTTACAGAGCCATCGGTTGAAGTGCATATTAAGCACCCTGTTTTGGGCTGGTTTGAACTTGGCGGCTCAGGCATTTTCCGTCCAGAGGTTACCAAGGCAATGGGTGTTGACGTTCCGGTAGCCGCATGGGGCATTGGCATTGACCGCATGGCTCTTATGGCACTGGGCTTGAACGACCTGCGCGAGCTCTTTAGCGAAAACATCGAAGAAGTTCGCCTGCGAAAAGCAAAATTCTAAGAAAAAACTGGTTAGCACCGTTTTTGCAGAGTGTTTGTACACGACACATAAGGGCTGTCATCTCACTGACAGCCTTTTTTTATATCTCTTCAATGTGATACACATACTCAAGTGTACGTAGCGCCTCAATAATCTCTTTATGCGTCTTATATTTTTTCAGCTCGGCACTGCTTATAGAAATTGCTATCGAATACACGCTTAATCCGCTGTTTGCATACGCGGGATTCATTTCAATTGCGTCAATGCGCAAGCCAAGCTTACGAATCGTAGTCACAAAATTCTGTAGATTCAAACTGTTTTTTAGCTCCAGATGAATTTCAAAATGATTTGAGCGATTCTTTAGATAAAACTCCAGCACAGGCAGATACGAAAGACAAAACAACAGCACAGCGAAGGAAACCACGGTTATCGTGTAAAAGCCAGCACCAAGCGCAAGCCCGATAATACAGCTTGCCCACAAGGCAACCGATGTTGTTAATCCCATAATCTGATTCCGCGAGCTAAAAAACAGCGTCCGCGTCGCAATGCGCGATGCCGCAAGGATTGCCGCTGCTGAAAGAAAGAAAAAGCTTGTACCAAAGGTGCTGGCAATGTAGATGTCAAGCATCATAACAACAGTACCCGAAAGCGTTACCAGTATAAATGTGCGAAAGCCTGCTGAATGGCGTTTGCTACTGCGTTCGCAGCCAAGTACTGCTGACATAACAAGCGATGAAAACAGTCGAAACAAGACTGAATAGATGTTCAACGAAACCGACCATGCGCCAAGTGCGGACGCAATGGGATCAACAATAGTGGTATGCATAAGCATCTCCTGTTAAAATCAGTATTACCGCACCTCTTCACGGTACGGCTTTGGAATCTCTCCGCGCATTCCTTGCAGCTGATTTTCTGCCGCCTCTGTATACGCTTCCTCTTCCTCGTTAATCGTGTGCAAGGGCAAATCTTCCTGAATCTTCTGGATACGCTCTATCAGAAGCTCCAGCTGCGTCTTTTCCTTGCCATCTGGCGCCGTTTCGCTCACAGGCGCCAAATCCTCTAGCTTTGTCGAGTACGATTTTGAAAGATAGAGCGCAAGCTTAGCACACCCAGGCCCGATAAGCTCGTAAAGCACGCTTGATGAAAGAATTATCGTCAGAAGCGCTGCACCCGCTTCGCCTCCTAAGGTGCGTGCGCCTAATTCTGCCAGTCCAATAGCTACCCCTGCCTGCGGTATAAGCGCTAGTCCCAAATAATTGCGCGTTTTAGGCGCTTTGCGGGTAAAAAAACAGCCAAGCCAGGCGCCCGCATATTTTCCAATAATGCGTACAACAAAATAGAGCACGCCAATTACAACGAGCGGCGCTTCTCCAATGGAGCCCGATGGGTGCGTAAGCTGCCGAAGGTCAAATGACATACCACTGCGGACAAAAAACAGGAGCAAAATGGGCGGCGAAAAATACCCGAGCTGCTTAAAAAGCTTGTCGTCATCAGTCAGATTGATATACGTTGTCGCCATGCTCATACAGCCAAGCAACGGAGATACATCAAAAATGGTGCATACGCCGCAAAACGCAAACAACAGCGCAACCGCAATTATAAGTCGGTTGTCTGTAGAGCGCGTTTTTGGACGCAGCATAATCATCATAAGAACGCCAAAAACAACCCCCAGCAACAGAACGGCGCAGTTTGTCAGCACGGGTATCAATATGCGCATAAACGAAAGCGCGCCGCCTGCATACGAATGTACTGCCACCGAAATGGCAACACTGTAGGTAATAAGCGCCACTATGTCGTCAAAAGCGACCACCTGTAGCAACGTTTCTACAAAATCGCCCTTTGCACCCGTTTGACGAATTGTCATCATGGTTGACGCCGGCGCCGTAGCAGAAGCGAGCGCTGCAAGCACGAGTGAAAAAGCAAGATTAAGCTGCAATGCAAAATAGGTGACAACAAACACAATAAGGCTTGCGCCGAGCGATTCAAGCACCGTAATTATCACTACTTTTGCGCCGTTCTTTCGAAGCGTTTCAAGCCGAAAAAACTCACCCGTGCTGAACGCAATAAATGCAAGCGCAATATCGGGCAAAAAAGCTGTGCCAGTAATAATAGATTGTGGAATAAGATTTAGGCAAAAAGGACCGATGAGGATTCCTGCCGTAATGTACGCAGTTACATTTGGCAGTCGCAGGCGCTTGGTAACCCGCGTCATTAGAAAACCAGCCATAAGTACAAGAGAAACGGAAATAATTGCGGTGGCTGCAGGTGAACTGTCAGCATATATCCAGGAAAGCACTCAAAAAACTCCTACGTAAGAGTATATCACGCAAGGGAAGATAAGGCAAAATTTAGTAAGGCAACCGCATTATATCATTTTTTAGTTCAAAAATGACTACCAGTCAAAAATCCGGCTTTGCGAAACCGCGCTCTCGCCTGCTACAGGCTGATTGTGCTTGTAATTATGTACGGTTGCCCTTCAAAATTTAGATATTCTGGCAGATAAGCACATTGCAAAATATTGTTTTTGCCTTATAATAATCTGTATGGAAATATTAGAAAACATTGCAGAATACTATGATGAAATGTATCCGGTAACAGCGGAACGAAAAAGTTTTTTTTTGCAAGAGATGGCATCATTTTCAATGCCAGTACGCTTGCTAAGGATAGGATGTGCAACAGGAACCTTTGAACATCAGCTTGCCAAGGACGGTTATGACGTAACTGGCATAGAAAATGTCGAGTCCCTATTGGAATCAGCAAATCGCAAACGAAGAACGCAGCTCATGTCAATCAGATTTTTTAATATGACGACGTTAGAAATGAGCCGCTTTTTGGGAAAGGGCTTTTATAACATTATCTCGATTCTTGATAACCGCATTATTTTCACCCACGATCCCGTGCTGATGAAAAAACTCTTTTTTGACTGCAAAACGCTGCTTGCAGCCGGCGGAAAGTGTATTCTGCAGCTGACAAATTACGAAAAATACCACTCTACCACAGAAGTTGACCTTCCAGATATAAAAACGTTGCGCGCAACAATGTATGCACGTATTGTTACCGAGGATGACGGCTCTAAAACGCTTGACCAACAGCTAGAAACAAGCAGCGGCAGACCGATTGATGTAACAGTTGCAGCGCCAGTGTACCCCATAACAAAGGACGAAATAGCAACATTTGCTAAAGAAGCAGGCTTTAAGCACTGCGCCTGGTATGCAAATTTCGCACGTGAGCCTTTTACGCAAGATAGCGACACGCTTGTTGCGGTTCTTTCGTAGTAACAGTCGCTCGCTGCTGGCTACTTGATTTTCCATTTGCCGTTTTCTTTGAAAAAACGGCTTGCCGCAACTTCAAGTAGTCTGCCATCTTCACCAAGCATTTTTATCATCTTAGTAAGCGGATTTACATCAGTTATGCGGAAATTGGTATCGCTGTAGTGCACATGCTGCCCCTCACTCGGCAGTCCGCGTCGCGCTTCGGCGTACCAATTATATTCATAGCTTAAGCAGCACAGTAAGCGACCACACTGTCCGCTTATTTTTACCGAATTGAGCGAAAGATTCTGTTCTTTTGCCATTTTTATAGAAACGGGCGGCAGCTTGTCATTCACGCAGTGGCAGCAGAATGGTCGACCACACACGCCTAATCCCCCCGTAATGCGAGATTCATCGCGCACACCAATCTGGCGCAATTCAATACGCATTTTAAATACGCTCACTAAATCTTTTACCAGCTCTCTAAAATCAACACGGTTGTCACTCGAAAAGAAAAAAAGCGCCTTGAGCTCTTCAAGCAAAAAATGCACCGCAACAAGCTTCATATCAAGGTTATGCGCCGCTGCTTTCTCCTTAAAAATTGCAAATGCTTCCTTCTCTTTAGCGCAATACTCATTGTAGCGGTTAATATCTGCTTGATTTGCTTTGCGCACAATGGTTACAATCTCGTTCTTGCGAAGGCCAACAGGATGTTCGCTTTTACCCAAAACTAAGGCTAAATCTTTTCCGTATCGTGTCGGAATAATAACGTAATCACCTGCATGTAGCTCTTTTAGATTCTGTGGTAAGCAGGCATATATGCCTTCGTTTGAATATTCAAGGCGCGTTTTATAGAGTACGTCCGGGTAGACAACTGCATCATCGTCACCATCGGATGCGGTATCTTCATCCTCTAATGCAGATAAATCTTCAATTTGGTTATCTATGTCGTTTTCAAAAATGTCGCTCATTCCGCTCTGCTCCATTCGTGAGACTGTAAGGAAATTATTTTAAATTGTGCCACCGGCACATGTCGTACATTCACTCACTCACTCCACTTCGTTACGTTCTGCTCGTTCGCGAGCAGTAAGGAAATTATTAACTGTGCGCTAACGCGCATGTTACACACTCATTCCACTTTGCTTCAAGCTGTACTGATTTTACTCTTTATGCCGCCAGCAAGTCTATAATCATGCCGTTAATTTCTTCTATGCGGGCAAGTATGTTCAGATTTTTTGCATGATTATACAGCAAATCGCTTGTCAAATGATTAATAGCCTGATTAATAAGCTGTATCTGCACAAACGGGTCTGCCGCCTTACCTGTTTTTCTGCGCCAACCGCGACGAGGCAACTTTAAGACTTCAAAATTATTGCGCGTAACATATTTTAAAAGCTGGCTCATTTTTTTACGGTATCGCTCTATTGTTTCTAAGCTTTGGTTCGATTTTAACTCATCGCCAGCAATATCAACCGCATCCTTAAGAAAAATAATGGCACTTTCTTCATCCATGCCGGCAATTTCTGGCGGCAGACCTTCGCTTGCAAGTGCTGCCTCTTCTTGCTGCCGCTTTAAATGTGAAGCAAAACGCGACTGCTGTGCACGGTTTGTTTTTTCCTGCTGGCGTGTTTGCTGAGCTTGTTGCTGAGCCGCTGCTTGTGCGGCAACAAAATAAAGCGAACTTTGACTTACCGAGCCAACATCTGCCATTATCGCGACCGCGCCTTTTTATCGTCTTCCGGCTCGTCTATACGAATACATTTTCCATGCAGCACAACCTTGTCGTCTACAACAAGCCGGCGCGTGGTGACATCGCCAATAACAGCGGCTGTCGAAAGCAGCTTTATACCGCCAGGCGCAATAATGTCGCCAATAACAATGCCGCTGATAACCGCAGAAGCTGCCTGTATGTTGCCACGAATACGCGCTGATGCGCCTATGATAATATTGCTGTGCGTTTCAAGATTGCCGTCAACATCGCCGTCAATGCGCACAAAGCCATTGATTTTTATGTCGCCAGAAACTGCCGAGCCTTTACCAATAAGCGTATTGATTGAAATGTCATCGGATAAGAAAGCCATGTTACTTTGTCAGCTTTACGTTTACGTATTTTGCAGGATCAACAACGTCAGAACCGATATGTACCTCGTAATGCAAGTGAGGTCCCGTTGTCACGCCCGTGTTTCCAATATTGCCGATAATCTGCCGCTGCGAAACCATATCACCTTTTTTTACGCGCGTTGTACTCATGTGACAATAGCGCGTATAAATACCGTGCTTATGCTTAATGATAACATAGTTGCCAAAGCTCATGTCGTAGCCAACGGTAACAACCTGACCATTTGCGGTTGCTACAATCGGGTCGCCGCTGCGCCAGGTAGAAAAATCCAAGCCCTTGTGAATGTACCACTGTCCGGTAATCGGGTGCACGTTCTGTCCGAACTGCATGGAAATGTGACCAATGCCGCCTTTAATCGGCCAAATATTCGGAATGTCAGTAAAAAGTGTTTCTTGATTTTCAAGCATTTTTCCAATCTGCTCGATTGGCTGTACGGCGCTTTCAAGATATGAGTTTAAAAGGCGAATGTCGGCAACTTCGCGCGTAGAAGCAGTAACCTGCTGCTGTGTGTCAAACAAGGACGACAAGTCTGAATCACCCATAGAGGCTTTTGAAACGCTACTCGTCTGATTGATGCCAAGCAACGCAAGTGATTGTGAAAGCGATGACTGGAAGCGCTTAGCGGTCTGGAGCAAATTATTGTTTTCGTCACGCAGCTCGTCTAAGCTTGCCAACGTCTGTCGGTTTTCGCTCATTAAGCGACTGATTTCAGCGCCGCTGCCTGCAGCCTGACGATTAAAATACACAAATGCTGAAATAACACCACCAAGCAAAATTGCAGAAAAAACAAGCGCAAAAACATTTGTCTGGAAATTCAAAACCTTGCTTTGCGAGTGGGGAACAATCATGATGGTAAGCTTGCTATCAAAAATGCGGAATAATCGGACGAAAAAACGTCCAACGTAGGAAAAACCGCGTCCTAATACGTTAATAAAAGAGGAAACAGCTTTTTTTTCGATTCTCTTGTATCGTTTTGTTTTTGCCACTTCTCACTCCGTACCTGATTTCGACTAAAACAAGTCTATCATCTCCAGAATAGTATCACTATAGTACCATAGTACAGCAAAGCATGTCAAATCTGCGAACATGCATGTTTGACAGATACAGATAGCTATGATATTCTATCGACATCTTATCAGCATATCTTTAGGAAGAAAAGCCATGCAGTTTTTTGATACTCACGCCCACATCGGGCTTATATACGATGATCCTCTTGAGCAATTACGCGTCGTTCAGCAGGCAAAGCTTGCTGGCGTTACTCGTATCATCAGCATAAATAATAGTCTTCACGACTTTAAAACAGTGTACAACACGCTCAAAGCTGTTCCCGGCATGTACCATGCAGTGGGCGTAGCTCCGTCTGAAATCACTAATCCAGGACGCGACTGGGTTGCAACAATTGAAGAAAGCATTAAGCTGCCAAACGTAGTCGCTATTGGCGAAACTGGTCTGGACTACTTTAAGCAGTACGGAGATAAGCGCACACAGATTGAAATGTTCATTACGCAGCTGGAGCTGGCGCAAAAATACAATCTGCCGGTTATTATTCACAACCGCGATGCTGGCAAGGACATTTTTGATGTGCTTAAAGACCGCATTCCGTCTCGCGGCGCAATTTTCCATTGCTACAGCGAAAACGCTTCGTACGCTAAGCGCTGCTTGGACGCGGGCTTAAATGTGTATTTCTCTTTTGCTGGCAACCTGACCTACCGCAATGCACGCAACCTGCACGAAACAGTTTTAAATGTGCTGATAGACCATCTTGACCGCGTACTCATCGAGACAGAAAGTCCGTTTATGATTCCAGCAGAGTTCCGCGAGAAAAAGCGCACAATGCCGTCATACTTACCGTCAACAGCGCGGTTCTTGGCAGAGATGATTGAAAAGCCGATTGAAGAAGTAGCCGCACAGCTTTGGACGAACAGCTGCCGTATATTCGGTCTGCCAGAAGCGTAGAATGCAAAAAGACTTGTTCGAGCTTACGTTGCCAGACAAGTCAAATCTAGGGAAACACTGTTGCCGTAAAGCCGACCGTCAGTCAGATGAGTCAGATGGAGACTACATAGCATGTCCTTATATCACCCAGTACGCATAGGCTCGCTTTCCTTGCCTGGTAATCTTTTTTTAGCGCCCGTTGCGGGCTATTCTGACAGAGCATTTCGTTCGCTCTGTGCCGACTGTGGAGCAGACTTTGCCTACACCGAAATGGTAAGCGCCGAAGCCTTAACACGCAATAACCGCAAAACCGAAGAGCTGATGAAGCGTGCGCCGAATGAAAAAGCGTACGCCGTGCAGATTTTCGGCGGCACGCCCACGGTTATGGCAGACGCGGCGCAGCTTGTTCTTGCGCGGACAACAGCTGAATGTATCGACATAAATTGCGGCTGCCCGGTGCCAAAAATCATAAAAACAGGTGCTGGCAGCGCATTAACGCGGGAGCCAGAAAAGCTGTACGCTGTCGTAAAGGCAGTCGTTCAGGCAGCACAAAGCTACGACGGCGCCCGTCCTGCTGGCAGCCCCGGCTACAGGGTGCCGGTCACCATAAAAATACGCAGCGGTTGGGATAGCGAGCACATCACCTGGCGCGAAGCCGCGCAGGCAGCACTCGAAGCAGGCGCTGGCGCCATTACGCTGCATGCACGCACCCGCGCGCAGGGGTACGAAGGTAAAGCAGACTGGTCGCTGCTTGCCTCACTGGTAGAGCTTGTTGCAGGACGCGTGCCGGTTTTTGGAAGCGGCGACGCCTTTACGCCACAAGACGCCGCGCGGATGCTTACCGAAACGGGCTGCGACGGCGTCATGTTTGCTCGTGGCGCTATGGGAAACCCGTTTTTGTTTACCCAGACACGTGCATTTTTGACAACAGGCGCCATTCCAGAAATAACGGGTGATGAGCGAATCCGCGCAGGCTTTAAGGAACTTGCACTTTTGGTTGAAGACCGCGGCGAGCTAAGCGCCTGCATGGAAATGCGCAAGCGGTTCTGCGCCTACAGCAAAGGGCTTTCTGGCGGAGCCGGCTTACGTAAGCAGATTGTTGCTGCCACGAGCGCTTCTGAATTTGAATCTATCTTTGCGCCGTATCTCGCTCTAAAGTCATAAGCACAAAAATCCGACAATTACAAAAAGGAGTATGTGAGTCATGTTGTCGCTTTTGATAGCGGGTGTCGTAGTTTTCTCATTTGCAGCCGTCTTACTCATGTTTGCCACACGAAAAAATGCTGGCAGTGGAAAAAAAGGCGGAAAAAAACAGAAAGGCCGCGCGCAAATCATTCGTGACGCAACTCGTAAGCTCTCATCTGATCCGCATAATCCCGATGGACTGGTGCCGCTCGGCGAACTGTATTATTCAGAGCATGCGTGGGAAAAAGCATTTCCGCTGTACGAAACCATGCTGGCAGTAGCGCCTGCACACAAGGAAATTGACGCCTACAAAGCCGCGCTCCGACAGGGTATTTGCGCTATCAAGCTGAATCGGCTCCAGGAAGCGTTTAGGGGTCTAAGTGCCGCCTACAATCTGCGTCCAGACGATTTTGACGTTAACTATTACTTGGGACAGGCGTGCTACGCCAACAACGAATTTGAAAAAGCGGTGCCGTGCCTCAGAAAAGCACTTGTCATAAAGCCGGAAGCGACAAATCTTAACGGCATTCTTGGACTGTCGCTGTACAAGGCAAAGCATTTTAAGGAATCGATGGCATTCTTGCGGCGGGCGCTTGACGAGCATCCTGACAACAAGGAAGTGCTGTATTCAATGGCAGATGCCATGCTCGAAAGCGGCTATGGCGACAAGGCGATGAAGGTGTTTCTGCACTTGCGCCCCGATCCAGAATTTGGCGCCCGTTCGTGTCTGGCAGCTGGCACCATTCACGCAAAGAGCAATCAGTATGACAAGGCAATTCAGGATTTCCAAATTGGCTTGAAGCACCAGAATGTGCCGGTAGACATCATGCTTGAGCTGCATTATCAGCTGGCGCTGTCGGCTTTTGCACTCAACGACATTGCAACCGGTATTGCAAGCCTGCGCGAAGTGCAGTCGGTAAATCCGTCATACAAGGATGTGCCAGCACTTATGAGCCGGTACCAGGAGCTGAATCAAAACCGAAATCTGCAGGTATACATGATTTCTGCAACGAGCGATTTTGTGGCGCTGTGTCGCAAAATTGTCGGCAGCTACTACGCCCGCGCCTTCACCAAAATTTTAGACATCAACGTAACGCCCGAATTTGTTGAAATCATGGTAACCGTTCAGACGCCAAAGTGGGAAGATACCGAATTATTCCGCTTTTACCGCTCAAGCGGCTCTGTTGGCGAGCTTCCTATCCGCGATTTTCATGCAAAGGTGTCAGATTCAAAGGCTGATCGCGGCTTATGCTTTACTGCAGGCAGCTACACCGATACTGCGCGCAAATATGTCGAAGGGCGTCCGCTCGATGTTGTCGACAAAACGGGACTCATTAAGATTCTAAAAAAGATTGAATAAACCGCCGGTTGCTGTCGTCGGCGTTTGTCTGTCCGCCGGTTGCTGTCGCGCCCTACTTTGCAATTATCACCAGATTCCGCTCGTGGTCGCTTAAAAACGGCACGGTAAGCGGCTGTACGCTGTAGTCAGGCATGTTTTTGCCAAGCGCCGTCATTTCCTCAGCAATTTTGTCGTGCCGCGCCTTGTATGCCGCAAGCTGCCCCTGCGGCTTTAAGATGCGGCGCAGAACGTGCATCATCTTCTTTTCAAGCGGGCGGAACGCGCGGAATACCACCAGGTCAAAGCGGTTCTGCTCTAAACGCTCTGCCTGATTTTCTTCAACCGTTACATTCGACAAGCCAAGTTCCTGCACGCAGGTTGCCAGAAAGGCGCACCGCTTTGACATGCGCTCGACAAGCACAAACGGAATGGTCGGAAATGCCGCCGCAAGCGGAATGCCGGGTAAGCCAGCACCGCTTCCAATGTCGGCGGCAAGAAAAGCTTCTTCAACCGCCGTGTGGCTGCGCTCGGCAATAAGCGACGCAAGATTCGGCACTGCTGCAAGGCTGTCTAAAATGTGGCGTACGGCAATGTCGTCGTGGTCGTCAGCATTGATAAGGTCAAATTTTGCATTGTATTCCTGCAGCAGGGCGATGTAGCGCTCCATAAGCGCTTCCAGAGCGGTAAGCGTGCGCACCGGAATGCCGCAGAACTCGCTCTGCGTACTGTCAGCAGTAAAGCCGAGCGCACAAAGCCCGTCATGCAGCACGCGACTGTTTTTTGCTTCTGTTACTGTTTCCATGTATGCTCTCTCCGATTTTGCGGCATTGCAGTCTAGTTATCCATTGTGATGAGTAAGTCGCTGCTCCAGCTGTCATCACTGGCACGCATGGTTATCATATTGCCCGTGCGGGTGGCGGTCAAATCTGAGCGGGCGGCAAGCCGGTAGAAAAAAGAGTTTTCGTTTGCATAATCCTGCGAAAGCGACGGAACGACATGATAGCTTGTCGCGCCGCTTTTGCTGCCGGTTGCACGGAACAGCAGGTAAAACGTTTCAGTGCGAATCTTGCCGTCAGC
>CALAEZ010000348.1 GCA_937891125.1 uncultured Treponema sp.
CCAAATTTCCTGCAAGACCGCTTCTCCATACACCGTTTGCATAAAGGCGTATACCTGCTTTCCCTCTTCGGCAAATTTGCAAAAAGAAAAATCGCCACCACCAGTATGATTTAAGATATTTTCGTGATTTCCCTTTAAGAACACAATGCTGTCTGAAAACGGAAGCTGAAGCAGTGAAATCATCTGCAAGAGCCCTAGATTTTCAACCATTTCTTCGGTCATTGCGCTTCCCGTAACATTTCCCTGGAGAAACTCCTGGTAAGCCTTTTGCCAGCGTTCCTTTGCACGGCTTTCTGCATGAAACAAATCGCCAACAAATACAACGCGCACTAAACCTTCAACAAGCAGCTTTAAGACCGGCTCGTCAGGAATTGTAAAGCGAGAGGTGCATCGATACAACTCTGGAATAGATGAATATAGGATTGAAAGCAAAAAATCGCGCCTACCGTGCAAATCAGGCACAACAATAAGTGGCAGTGCACTTTGGCGTGTAAAATCGCGCACGCCACCGCGCACATGCTCAAGTGCAGAAACAGCGCCGCCAACACGCGAAAGAAGCGCTTCTTTTGTCG
Source organism: uncultured Treponema sp. (assembly GCA_937891125.1). Lineage (GTDB taxonomy): Bacteria > Spirochaetota > Spirochaetia > Treponematales > Treponemataceae > Treponema_D. Next base: position 573 of record CALAEZ010000348.1, read on the forward strand.
GAAGAGCAGATGTTTTTGCATACAGCTCAAGCATCTGCTGTAAAAGCCGAAAATCAGCCATAGCACGCCTTCAACAGCCTTGTTATGATATAGCCAAATTTACTGAGCCAACCGTAATTTTATCGCCTGGATTCAGCTTTACATATTTATCGGGCGGAATACGTCTGCCATTTAAGTACGTGCCGTTGGTACTGTTAGTATCCTTCAGGAAATAGTCATCGCGAATTTTCTGAATAATCGCATGAGCACGGCTTGCAAGCTTGGTATCGATAACAATATCGCAGTCTGGAGAGCGGCCAATGACGATTTTTGCCGTAAGCGAAATCTTTTTTTTGTTAAACATCAAGTATGACACCTGACTGGTATCAGCAATCTTCTCTAAGTGTTGGCCAACAGGACTTGATGACATAATGGTAGTATCGTGCATGGAAAGAATTATACGGCGCAAAATGCAGACACGCAAGTGAAAAAAAACGTTGTAAAAACGTTGCAAGCTCAAGCGCAGTAAGGCTCAAGCGCAGGCTCGGACGCAAGCGGATACGGCTGGGCGGAGAAATCGGCGAGCCTTCCACAGTACGTCAAAAAAAA
>CALAEZ010000349.1 GCA_937891125.1 uncultured Treponema sp.
TTTTACTGCTGAACTATCAAGCTACGATACGATAATGACAGTTTTTACTGCTGAACTATCAAGCTACGATACGATAATGACAGTTTTTACTGCTGAATTATCGAGCTACGATACGACAATAACAATTTTTATTGCTGAATATTCGCTGTGCCTGCTGTTAGATGTTGTATGTCAGTGTTCGCTCGTCGATAACGCGCTTGGATTTGTGTTCGCTTCGAGTGCCAAGCTCTCCGTCTGCGTGTACAACCACTCTTGCAGGCTTTACGCCGATACGCGCTTTTAAGGCAGCCGAAACTCTCGCCGCTAAATCGTCGTCGCTTTCTGCGCTTCCTGCGGATTTCTCGATTTCGACCGCATACTTACAGGTAAAGTTCTCTTCAAAGATACGAATCAGGTATTCTCCCGTGATGCCCGAAAGTTCGTGAATAACCGCCTCGATGTCGCTTGGGAAAACGTTGACCGCGCTTACAATAAACATATCGTCAAGGCGGCCTTGAATGTGAATGCGTCCGTGAGTGCGTCCGCATTTGCAAGGCGTGTAGTCAATGCGTCCGATGTCGCCTGTGCGGAAGCGGATAAGAGGGCGTGCGTGCTTTCTCAGCGTGGTAAACACGAGTTCGCCCGTCTGACCTGCGGGGAGGATTTCGCCCGTGTGAATATCGCGCGTTTCCACTAAGATATGGTTTTCGGCAATGTGCAAACCGTCTTTTGCTTCGCACATCGCGGCGCACGCACCGAAAATATCGCTCAATCCGTAGAAATCAAAGACTTCCGCGCCCCACAAATCCTCGATTGCCTTTCGTGTCGAGTCGATTGAGCCGCCCGCCTCGCCTGCAACGATGATTTTTCTGATGCTGAAATCTTTTTTCGGGTCGTAGCCAGCTTTTACGGCTTTTTCGCCGAGTTGCCACGCATAAGAAGGAGAAGTCCAAATGATTGTCGGCTGATACGTCTTCAAAATGAACAAAAGGCGTTCGCTCGGCAGTGTGCCGCCCCAAATACACAGCGCGCCGAGGTTTTGCGCACCGATAACGTCAGGACCGCCGACGTAAAGCGAGAAGTTTAAGGCGTGGACGTATCTGTCATTCTTTCTCATACCGATTTGATAGAACCAACGGCTTTCGGTGTCTTGGAATTCGTCGAAATCGCGCTTGGTGAACGGCGACATTGTCGGAACGCCCGTTGACCCCGATGAAGTGGACACGAAGACGACATCTTCTTCTTTCACCGCCGCGAGCTCGCCCAAAAATGAGCCAACGCCCTGCGTGTCGCGCTGTGTTTTCTTATTGATAAACGGGAATTTCTGAATATCAGAGAGCGTTTTGATGTCTTCGGGCTTCACTCCTGCTTCGTCAAAAGAGCGGCGATAATACGGAGCATTTTCATACGCGAATTTCACGATTTCTTTGAGGTCTTCAAGCTGTTTCGCCTCAAGTCTTTCGCGCGGAAGTGTTTCCAAGTCTTTATTCCAGTATTTTCCGTCTGGATTTGCATTTCCATAATCTGCCATTTCATTTTCCTCACTTGCAAAAAGTTTTTTGAATAGAAAACTGTTGATTTCCTATCTGTGAGGTATGGTATACTTTTTTTCATATCGTGCCTAATACAAGAATTTTATTTTTTTCTATCACTTTTGCTTATACCTGTGAAAGACCTCACCCCCTCACCCCCCTCTCCTAAAAAGCGAGGGGGCAAGCACAGCTTGTTTTGTAAGAATTTATGTTTGCGCACTTGTGTTTTTTGCTTTTTCATACTTTTCTTTAAAAAACACAAGTGCGCACACGCACGCACAGCGTGTTTTTCCAAAAACACAGTTGCGCACACGCCCAGCGTGTCTTTCAAAGAAAAAACACAAGTGTGCAAAGAGAAAAATATACATTTTTGCAAAAACACAAGTGCGCTTTTAAAAAAAACAAAGGAAAATGCAAAAAACACAAGTGCGCAAAGCGAGAAATAAATATATTCGTGAAAAACACAAGTGTGCAAGGTGAGAAAAAAGGAAAAACAGGCTGTGCCTGTGCGCAAAGTGAAAAAAACACGCACAACGTGCTAAAACAATTTCGGTTTCAATCTCTAGCTTTTAGAAACAGCCCTGTCATTATCGGGCTTGACCCGATAATCTTTTTAGATTGCCGTATCAAGTACGGCAATGACAGTAATTCTATAAACTCGATATTCAATCTGTTTAGTTTTTTTGTAAAAACACGCTGTGCGCGACTTTCTATAGGAGGTTTTGTGTTATGAAAAGAAATAAGATTGAATTACTGTGCACCTCCCCAGTTTGAAGAAATTTTTTCCCATTTTTTATCTCTGCCGCTTTTTATAATTTCAATATCGTCGTCGCTCAAATGCTTGAAGCGCGCTTGTCGGCGTAAATACGGCGTTACGTCGGCGAATGTCTTAGGCTTTTTCGTGATACGATATTCGCCGTTTTCGTATTCGGCTAAATAGAAAAGTCCCGTGTCAACGATTTCGCGCGCAACGTCGATTGTGTCGTCGCTCTTCACGCCCCAACCTGTCGGACACGGCGCAATGACGTGAATGAACTTTGTACCGCGGATTTTGCTCGCTTTTTCCACTTTGTTGATGTAATCCTGCAAGTAACCGACGCTCGCAGTCGCCGCATACGGTATATCGTGCGAAGCAACGATTTCAAAGAGGTTCTTTTTTTGCCGCAAATTGCCGTGCACGCGCTTTCCTGCTGGGGTTGTCGTCGTTTTCGCCCCGAAAGGAGTGAGCGAGCTTTTCTGAATGCCCGTGTTCATATACGCTTCGTTGTCGTAGCAGATGTAAAGCACGTCGTCATTTCTGTCAATCGCGCCAGAAAGAGCCTGCAAGCCAATATCCGCCGTGCCGCCGTCGCCTGCAAAGCCCACAACCGTCGCGTCCTCAATGCCGCGTGCCTTTAAGCCAGCTAAAACGCCCGTCATCATACTCGCCGTGCCTGCAAAAGTCGAGATAATCGCGTTATTCGCAAAGCACAACTGCGGAAAATTAAAGCCGACCGCGCTCATACACCCTGCAGGAAGCACTGCAACCGCCTTTTTCCCCAACACCTTGAGCGCAATTCTCACCGCAAGGCTTCCGCCGCAGCCTGCGCACGCTTTATGTCCGTAAAAATATTCGCTTTCATCTAAATCTTTCGGTGTAATCATCTGTTTTGCTCCTCTATTGCCAAGAAACGAACGGGATTATCGATGTTTTCATTAGGATTTTCCGCAATCTTTTCTAGTGCAGAGAAAATCCCCTTTATTTCGTCAAAAGAAATGTCTTTGCCGCCGAGTCCGCCGACATAATTCACGGTTTTCACCGCGAGCGAAGAGGCTTTGAGAGCCGAATTCACGTTTGTAAAGACCGTGCCTTGCGCTCCGAAAGAAATATCTTTTTCCAGCACCGCCGCCGCGACCACATTTTTAAGCGCGCCGACGATTTCTTTTTCGGGGAACGGGCGCACATAGCGAAGACGCACTAAGCCCGCTTTGATATTCGAGCCGCGCAATGTATCGATGACCTCGCGCACCAAGCCAGAAATGCTTCCGAGCGTTACAATCGCGATGTCCGCATCTTCAATGCGATATGTTTCGATTAAACCAGTGTAACGACGCGCGAAAATGCGGTAAAACTTCTCTTCTGCTTCCTCTACCGCGCCCGATACGTTCAATAATGCTTTGTGCGCTTTGTATTTGAAGAATGTATTTGTGTCAGGTCCTGCGCTGAAGGCGATATTCTTCGGGGAAGCGAAGTCAAAAGCATTGTCGGTCGTGAATTTCGGCAGGAACTCGTCTGCTTTTTCCGCGCTCGGCACGTCTACCACTTCGTAGGTGTGCGTTAAAATAAAGCCGTCGAGGTTCACCATAAACGGTGTTTGCACTTTCTTGTGCTCCGCGACGTAGTACGAGATGAGCGCGAGGTCTAACGCTTCCTGTGCGTCTTGTGCATAGGCTTGAATCCAGCCTGAATCGAGCAATGCAAGCGAATCACGCTGGTCGCCGTAGATATTCCAAGGCAAAGCGGTCGAACGATTGGCGTTCATCATCACAATCGGGAATCTTCCCCCCGATGCGTAAAAGAGGCACTCCGCCATATACAGCAAACCTTGCGAACTCGTCGCGGTAAACGCCCTCGCACCTGCCGCGCTCACGCCTATCGCACACGAAAGAGCCGAATGTTCGCTTTCGACGTGGATAAAATCGCTTTTCAAGCTGCCGTCTTCAACAAAATCAGAGAGCTTTTCGACGACGATGGTCTGCGGCGTTATCGGATATGCCGAAATCACGTCGGGCTTTGCCAATCGTATGCCTTCCGCGAACGCCTCATCTCCTGACAAAAACTTTTTCATTTCTCCGCCTCCATTTCTATCGCGCCAAAGGCACATACTTTCGAGCAAATGCCGCAGCCCTTGCAGAAATCGTAATCGATTTTAACGCCGCGCCCCGTTTCGCTTTTAGCGATGACTCCATCGGGACAATACAAATAGCATTGCAGGCAATTCTTGCATTTCTCTGCGCTTATCACGGGCTTCACCACTCGCCACGCGGCATTTTTGGTAACAAGATAGCCCGATTCAAATGCGGTTGCCTCAGGGATTTTATCGAATGTGCTCGGATTTTCGCTTCGTAAATACGGTTTCATACAGCCACCCCCGATTTTTCAAACACACTGCGGATTAACGCCGCATTTTTCTCTGCTATTTTCTCGCTCATATACTCTTTTACCGCACTAATCAGCTCTTCTTCGCCCACTAATCCGCTTACTCGTGCCAAAAGAGCCGACATCGCCGTGTTTGAGACGTTCAAGCCTAAAATTTCCTTTGCCGCCACACTTGCATTGAACGTAATTATCTTTGCCTGCGCCGTTTCACCGTGAGCGAAAAAGTCTTTGCTTTGAGATGAGTTTATTAAAATCGTGCCGCCGTCTTTCGCTTCGTTTAGCGACTGCGGATTAAAAAGCGTATCGTCTAAGAAAACAACGTAATCGGCTTTTTTTATTTGGCTTCTGTTGCCGATTGGCTTTTCATCGAGTTTGGTGAATGCAAGAATAGGCGCACCTCGTCTTTCAGGTCCAAAAGAGGGGAAAGAAAGGGCGTATTTGTCTTTAGAAAGCGCATACGACGAGCCGAAAAACTTCGCCGCAGTAAAAGCTCCCTGTCCGCCGCGTCCGTGCCATAAGATTTCAGTCATAATTTACTCCGTTTCGTAAAGGGTGTGAGCCTTTTTATTACAGAGAATAACAAATCGGCGAAAATTGAGCTAATACAAGTTTTTTATGCAATCATATAGAGTGAGATTATTGCTTTTCGAGGACGATTTCAGAAGAAAACTTGTTGCGGTAGTATAAAGAGCGAAATCGTTTCGGCGTTAAGCCCGTGTACTTTTTGAATACGTTGATAAAATAGCTTTCGGTGGAGAAGTTTAGGTAATTTGCGATGTCAATCGTCGTGTATTCTGTGGAAATAAGGAGGTTCTTCGCCGCGTCTATCTTCTTGTTCACGATGTACTGGCTCACCGTAATCCCCACTTCCGAATGAAACAGCTTCGACAAATACCCCACGCTTAACTGCGCCTCTTCGGCAAGCTCGTCAAGCGATATTTTGTTATGCAAATTGCTGTAAATGTAATCGATGCATTTCACAATCGGCTTGGAATACAGATTCTTATTCTTGACCTCGTGCATTACCTTTGTAAACTCGTCCACCACCTCTTTATGCAAGTCGTGTATGCTCTCTTCAGTGGCGCAGGTGTCGAGCTTTTGGATATAAATGTCGCTCATATTGTACGCCTTTTCCTCTTCAAGCCCGCCCTCAATGCAATATCGCGTGATAAACGCAATGGAAACGACGAGATGATACTTCAAATTGCGAATCGGATTATTCGACAGCTTCCCATAGCCAGCAGAAGAGCAAAGCGGCGTGAACAATCGGTTCATCATAGCTTTGTCGCCTGCTTGTATGCTTTGGAAAAACGCCACTTCTTTATTATACGGATTATGGCGCACCATATTTTCGCGGTTCAAGAACTCTTTTTGTGCGAGTTCCTTTTTTATATCAACCATTCTCTTTCTCTTTTACTCCGCGAGCTTCACGCAACCGTAAGGGGAATCGGCGAACGTGAGCGCCTCATTGATATAGCCTTTCGCCTCTTCGCTTATCGAATGCAAGCGCACGCCCTTTCTGCCCTCCGCCGCAACAAGCGGGTCGATGTAGCGACGTTTCACTGCAAGATTCACGCAGAAATGATTCTCCAGTGCCGTATCGCTTCTGACAATCTCCGTCATCGCTCGGAATGTACGGAAAAGTTTAACAAACTCCGCCGCCGCCTCGCTATCGGGAGTTTTCTCGCAAAACTCCGTGAACTTCGCAATTAAATCCGCCTCGCTGAACTTGAAGAAATCCCGCTCTCTCACAATCCCCAATTTTACCGCGCGCGAGCAAATCTCCGCCATCAACTGCAATGCAACCTTGTTTTCGTTCTTCTGCGTCAAAATCCCGACGTGGCAAAACTTCTTGCAGTAAACTTCAGCAATTTCCTTCGTGCAAAAGCCAAGCTCTGGGCGGCGATGTTCGTCGAGCATCAAAATAATGTCGTCGTAAATCTCTCTGATTTCGTCTATCGTCCACGTCCCGTCCAACGCCATTCCCGACGGAAACATATATTCCAAGCGGTCGGCAGAAAGAGAGGGAATCTCGTTGTCCGCCACAGGATAGCGGTGATAATCTCCCACCTCCGTGGAATACAGCCCGTCCGAGTTCAACACCATTCCCAAATCCACATCATCGCGCACCATAAAATCATTTTCGCTCTCCGTGAACTCCTGCTTGAGCGTATCTCCCGCACGGAAATCAGCAACGTGGCTGAACGCAGGTGTCGATACATCGTGCAACAGTGCGGCAATCGTCTGCTTTCGGCTCTTCGTGAAGTTCCACGTTATGAGCGCGACGGCAACGCTGTGGTCAAAGCGCGAATAGAAAAAGCGATTGTGATACAGCGGCGTCCAATCCGTGCCGCAGAGCAATCCTACGCCTTTCAAGCGGTTCAAAATCTCAATCGCAAAATACTTCTCGATAAAATCAGGATAATCACTCGCCAAAATGCCGTAATACTCGTCGATTTTGTCGAAGCGAGGCTTTCCGCCCGTCCAATCCATTTCATTCTTTTCTGTCATTGCTTCCTCCTTACTTCCTTAACTTTTATATTATACCTGTTCGATAGCCTTGATTTGACAAGGGGATTAATCCCCTTGCTTCATAACGCAGACCGCGCCAGCATAATGTAACACTCTGCGCCAGCATAATGGCGCAGACCGCGTTAGCATAATGACGCAGACCGCGTTAGCATAATAGCGCAGACCGCGTTAGCATAATGACGCAGACCGCGTTAGCATAATAGCGCGCTTATGCGTTGCCGCCGAGCGCGATTGATTCGGCTTCGGGGTCTTTGACGAGGCACACATTGATTCGATAATACGGAATGACAATGCCCGCTTCCTCGAACGCCTCTTTTATGCCGATAAACGCCGCGTTCTTCGTGTCCCTGAAGTCCGCGCTCTTGAACCACACCGCAAGCACAAGCTCAATACCGCTGTCCTGAAAGCCGTTCACCCACACCGCAGGAGCAGGGTCAGCAATTACCGTCGGGCAGCGCGCAGGCACGGTCATCAGCGTATCGAGTGCGCGGCGCAGGTCTGTATTATAATCCACATCGACCGCGATTGTCATTCGGCGCACGGGGTGATAGCTCGTGTTGATGAGGTTCGTGTTGATAATGCTCGCGTTCGGAATACGCACCATCTGATTGTCGAGGGTGTGAATCTGCACGGAGAGCAGATGGATTTCGTCCACAATGCCCGTAACGTCGCCTACAGTGATGAGGTCGCCGATTTTCAGCGATTTCTCGCTCAAGACGAACATTCCGCTGATGATGTTGCTCACGCTCGTCTGCGCCGCAAAGCCGATAGCGACTCCCGCAACTCCTGCCGCGCCCCAAATCGCCGTGAGCTTCACGCCGAACAGGCTCAAAATATACATAATGCAACACACATAAAACAGATAATGCAGACATCTCGTGATAATCGTCGCGGTGTTTTTCTTGAGCCGCGCCTCTGGGATTTTCTTGATGAGGTGAAGCACAATCCTGTAGATTATGCCGAAAATGCACAGCACGATGACCGCGCTGATTATCGTAAACAGATTTTTCATCGTCAAAAGCGACTTGATAAAAGCAAAAACCGTTGTGATTTCGCTTGTTGCCTGTTGAGCCGCATCTAATGCGTCGTCCATTTCTTTTCTATCTCCTTGTATTCTTGTTATTGCGCACTTTTTCGCATATATGCAGCACACACATCGCTGATGAGGCAGTGCGCACAGTCGCTCTTTCTCGCCTTGCAGACGTATCGCCCGTGAAGCAAAAGCCAATGATGCGCGTGAAGCAGATATTCGTCGGGAATGCACGCAAGCAGCTCCGCCTCCACTTCCTCCACGCTCTCGCCGTCCGACAGCCCGATGAGCCGACTGACGCGGAAAACGTGCGTATCCACGGGCATTGTCTTTTCGCCAAACGCCACATTCATCACGACGTTCGCCGTCTTTCGCCCCACGCCAGGAAGCCGCATAAGCTCCTCGCGCGACCTCGGCACAACACCGCCGAAATCTGCTACAAGCATCTTGCTCAGCGCGATGATGTTTTTCGCCTTCGCGTTGTACAGCCCAATCGGTCGAATGTAGGGGATAAGTCCGTCAATCCCCAGCGAAAGCATTTTCTCCGCCGTGTCATATTCGGCGAACAGCGGGGCGGTCGCAAGGTTCACGCTCTTGTCGGTCGCCTGTGCAGACAGCACCGTTGCAACGAGCAGCGTATAAGGATTTTTCCACACCAACTCACATTCTGGCTCTGGATTTTGCTCCTGAAATCGCCGCATTATTTCTTTGATGTCGTCTGCACTTAATTTCGTCATATCGCTCCCGCCGAGTTTTCTAAAGCACGCTCTGCGTGTGTTAGATTTCTGCCTTGAGAGCGTCAACCTTGTCGGTTTTCTCCCACGGGAACTCATCTCTGCCAAAGTGTCCATACGCCGCAGTCGCCGCATAAATCGGGCGTTTGAGGTCTAGAGTGCGGATAATGCCTGCTGGCGTGCAGTCGAACACCTTTTTCACCGCATCTTCAATCTTTGCAACAGGAACTTTTTCCGTGCCGAACGTTTCGACCATAATCGACACAGGGAACGGAACGCCGATTGCATACGCGAGCTGCACTTCTGCTCTGTCTGCCAAATCTGCCGCCACGATGTTTTTCGCGATGTAGCGAGCCATATACGCGCCGCTTCTATCCACTTTGCTCGGGTCTTTGCCGCTGAATGCGCCGCCGCCGTGCCGGCCTGTTCCGCCGTAAGTGTCTACGACGATTTTGCGTCCGGTAAGGCCAGAATCTCCCTGCGGGCCTCCAATCACAAAGCGTCCTGTCGGGTTCACATAGTAAATCGTGTCGCTGTCTAAAAGCTCTGCGGGAATCACCGGCTTAATGACATGCTCGATAACGTCCGCCCGGATTTGCTCCAGCGAGACTTCCGGCGCGTGCTGCGTAGAGATGACGATCGTGTGCACGCGTTTTACGTTTCCGTTGTCGTCAAACTCTACCGTCACCTGTGACTTTCCGTCGGGGCGCAGATAGGCGAGCGTACCGTCTTTGCGCACTTTTGCGAGCTGCTGCGTCAGGCGGTGAGCAAAGCTGATGGCAGGCGGCAAATATTCGGGGGTTTCGTTTGTTGCATAGCCGAAGATAATGCCCTGGTCGCCAGCGCCTGTCCCGAAGTCTTCGGTAACGCCTGCCTGCTTGCTTTCAAAGGCCTTGTCTACGCCGAGTGCAATATCTGCCGACTGCTCGTCGATTGACTGAAGCACGGCGATTGAGTCTGCGTCAAAGCCCTCGAAGTTGCCGGTGTAGCCGATGTCGCGGATGGTGTTCCGCACGATTTTTGAGATGTCTACATACGCCTTTGTCGTAATCTCGCCGACGATGAGCGCAAGACCTGTTGCAACCGTTGTTTCAGCCGCTACACGCGAGTAAGGATCCTGCTCGATAAGCGCGTCCAGGATTGCGTCTGAAACCTGGTCGGCAATCTTATCGGGATGCCCTTCTGTCACTGACTCTGATGTGAATAGCCTGCTCATTTTTTTTTCTCTCTCCTTATGGGTTTTATTTTTTTCCGTTACACAAAACGGTGTTTTTCTAATGCATCAAACTGAACGATTTTGCCGTTCTCGATATGAATGGTAATCGTTCCGTACCGTATGTTCCGGACTGCCTGCTCAATCGCCTCAATCTGGAACTGATTGTTCTGCGCATTTGATTTTTTGATTATCTCAAATCCGCATTTTTCCGCTTTTGCTGTCATCGCTTTCTCCTTTTTCCCGATAAGACATAAAAAAAGGTTTAGACGGTGAATCGCCTAAACCTCAAGTTGTCTTGTCAGTTTAAAAATGTATTGAGATATGTGGCTGTCAGATGTAATCCCAGTGACAACAGCAACAACAGTCGTTCTGTGCAGAAAACAGTGTTTCATTAGCGTTCATGTAATACCTCTTTTACATACTGAATTGGTAGGTTTTTAGTATGTTGACCAGACTATAAAGATTGAATCGAAAAAGGTCAATAGATTTTTAAAAAGTTTTCATACTTTTTCACTAGGATTTGATGATAAAAAAAAGGCGGCCGGAGAAGATTTCCTCCAGCCGCCATTTTATCTACAGCTTTGCTGCATACTCCTTGACCGCCTGCTCGGTCTGCTGAATGTCGCTTTCGCTGTGGGCGGCGCTCAGGAACATGGCCTCAAACTGACTGGGAGCCAGATATATGCCCCTGTCCAGCATAAAGCTGAAGTAGTCTGCGTAGCGCGCGGTGTCGCTGGAGACGGCGCTTTCGTAGTCGGTGACCGGCTGCTTCGTCCAGAACACGCTCATAAGCGACGCAATCTGATTGACCTGTGCACGGCCTGCAAAGGCCGCGCGGTAGCTGGCGGCAAGGCTGGCGGTTTTTGCTTCCAGCTCTGCATACAGCTCGCGGTGAGAAGCAAGGTACTCGAGCGTAGCAATGCCTGCAGCGACGGAGATGGGGTTTCCGCTCAATGTGCCGGCCTGATACACGCCGCCTAACGGGGAAACCTGCTGCATTATCTCGCGTCTGCCGCCGTAGGCTCCGACTGGCATGCCGCCGCCGATGATTTTTCCGAGCGTTACAAGGTCGGGCGTAATGCCGAACCGTTCGCACGCGCCGCCGGGAGCAAGGCGGAAGCCGGTAATCACTTCGTCAAAGATGAGAAGTACGCCGTTTTTCTGCGTGATGTCGCGCAGGAACGCAAGAAAGCCGTCTGCCGGCAGCACGACGCCCATGTTGGCGGCGACCGGCTCCACGATGACGGCGGCAATCTCGCCCTTGTTTGCTTCAAACAGGCGCTGCACGCTTTCCTCGTCGTTGTAGAGCGCAACAAGCGTGTCCTCTGTGCAGCCTTGCGGCACGCCTGCGCTGTCGGGAACTGCTGTCGTAAGCGCGGCGCTTCCAGCTTTTACCAAAAGGCCGTCTGAGTGTCCGTGGTAGCAGCCCTTGAACTTGATGATTTTGCTCCTCGCGGTAAAGCCGCGCGCCACACGGATTGCGCTCATCACCGCTTCGGTGCCGCTGCTTACCAGGCGCAGCATTTCTACCGGCGGCATAAGCTCTGTTACCAGACGCGCCAGGCGCACTTCGCCCTCTGTCGGCGCGCCATAAGAAAGCCCTCGCACGGCAGCTTCCTGCACGGCCTGAACGACAGCCGGAAACGCGTGTCCAAGCAGCGCCGGCCCCCACGAGCAGACATAGTCGATGTAGCTGTTGCCGTCAGCGTCGGTAATTGTGCTGCCGCACGCGCTTGCAATAAAACGCGGCACGCGGTTCACCGACCGGTATGCGCGGACAGGACTGTTCACGCCGCCCGGCATGAGCGCCTGTGCTTCTTCAAAAAGTGCGGTTGATGTCGTTTCGGTCATACTTTACTCCGATTCCTTGAGCCAGGCGGCTACGTCGAGGGCATGATAGGTGATGATGATGTCAGCTCCGGCGCGTTTCATGGCAATCATGTTTTCCATGACGATGCGTTTTTCGTCGATAAAGCCACTGGCTGCGGCTGCCTTTACCATCGAGTATTCGCCTGAGACATTGTAGGTGACAATCGGAAGGTCAAAGCGTTCGCGGGCTTCTTTTACGATGTCGAGGTAGGCGAGCGCCGGTTTTACCATGACAAAGTCGGCTCCTTCGGCAATGTCGGCGGCAATTTCGCGCATTGCTTCGCGGCCATTGCAAAAATCCATCTGATAGCTTCTCCGGTCGCCGAATGCGGGCGCTGAATGTGCGGCATCGCGGAACGGGCCGTAGTAGGCAGAGGCGAACTTTGCGCTGTAGGCCATGATTGCGCGGTCGGTAAAGCCGTTTTCGTCGAGCGCGCTGCGGATTGCAGCAACGCGGCCGTCCATCATGTCGCTGGGCGCGATGATGTCGGCTCCGGCGCGGGCAAGGCTTACGCTCATTTTTGCAAGCAGCGGCAGTGTCGGGTCGTTTAAGATGACTTTTCCTGTGCCGAGCGCATTGGTGCCGATTACGCCGCAGTGGCCGTGGCTTGTGTATTCGCACAGACACACGTCGGCAATCACAAGAATCTCCGGCCAGTCGCGTTTAATCAGGCGGATTGCCTCTTGCACCGCACCGTTGTCGTCGTAGGCGCTGGTTGCAAGTTCGTCTTTTTTTGCCGGAATGCCGAACAAAAGCACGGCATGCACGCCGCTTTTCTGCACGCGCTCAAGCTCTTCGCTCAGGCGGTCGGGCGAATACTGAAAGATTCCCGGCATCGAAGCGACCGGTTGTTTGATGCCGCTTCCTTCAATCACAAAAATCGGGTACACAAGGTCGGTCACGGCGACGCTTGTTTCGCGCACGAGAGAGCGCATGGTTTCGGTAGTGCGCAAACGGCGCAGTCGGGTAAAGCTTGTTTTGTCAGTCATTTTTGTCTCCAGAAATTGCTTGAATGATGCCCTCTGCCGTGTAGGTGCGGGCGGTGAGTATGCGCTTTTGAAGATTGAGTTTTGCGCGCCAGCCGTTCACGGTCGCTGCGGTTTTTTCGCCGATGCAGACGAAAGCGCATGCAGACGGGAGCCGGCTTGCGGCTGGCTCTGTGAGGCTTTTTGCGTAGCGCTCAAAGAAGGCGCTGGCGCCGGATGAGCTTGCAAAAGTGATGTAGTTGAGCGCGTCTATTTGAGAAAGTAGCGCGTCGAGCTGCGCTTCATCGGCTGCGAGCGTGTAGAGCGGAATGTCGCGGAATGGAATCTGCTCGCGCAAGAAGATTTCTGCAAGGTCGTCTGAGCCTTCTTTTGCCCGGAGCGCACAGACTAAGCCGCTTCCAGCTGCGGAACTTCCCGCGGCATGCGCTGCGCCGGCTTTCCAGAGTCCGGTAAAGCCTTGCGCCATGTCCGCGACGGTGTAGCGGGGTGGTACGTAGTCGGCAGTAAAACCGTAGCTGCGCAAAGTTTCTGCGGTGCCGTTTCCGACAACGCAGAATTTCGTCTGAGAAAGCGAGCGTACATCATCGCCGCGCGCTTTGATGAGCGAAAAAAAGCCGTGCACGCCGTTGGTACTCGTAAAGATAAGCCAGCTGATTTCAGAAAGCAGCGGTAAAAGCGTTGCGGCTTCCGGGCTTTGCGCGACCTGCATGTACGGCGCGGTGTAGACGCGGGCGCCGAGGTCGGTAAGCGGCTGACGCAGTTTTTCGGTGAGGGCGGACGTTCCGGTAACGGCAATGCGCGCGCCCGCTAGCGGCAGAGCCTCGCTTGTAAAACGGAATGCGGCAACGTCTCCCACGCAGATGACAGCAGGATTTGAAACACCGCGTTCGCCTGCAATCTTTGCAATCGTCGAAAGCGTGCCGTCGGTTCGCCGTTCGCGGATGGTCGTTCCCTGCTCGACGATGGCAACCGGCGTGTCCGGGCTTTTGCCGCCTGCAATCAGGTCGGATGCAATCTCTGCAAGGTGCGACACTCCCATCAGAAAGATGAGCGTGCCGTCGGTCGCGGCGTACTGGGTGAATGTGCCTGTAGCGGTAGAATTGCTCGCGCTGGCAGGCGCTTGCGCGGTTGTGGCAGTGCTGCCTGCGGGTACTGTTGAGGCGGTGCCATTTGCGGGCACGGCGGTGTGACCGGTGATGACCGTAAAGCTGCGGGCAATTTCGCGATGCGTCACGGGGATTCCTGCGCTTTCGAGCGCCGCAATCGCCGAAGTCACGCCGGGCACGAGCTGATAGGGAATGCCGTGAGAAGCGAGCTCGTGCGCTTCCTCGCCGCCGCGCCCGAACACGAACGGGTCGCCGCCTTTTAAGCGCACGACCATGCGGCCGGCAGACGCGTGTTCCACTAAGAGCGCGTTTATCTCGCTCTGGCTTGCGCTGTGTTTTCCGAGGCGCTTTCCCACGTAGATTTTGGTGCAGTCGCTTTTTGTTCTGCTTAAAAATGCGGGATTTGAAAGCGCGTCATAGACAAGCACGTCGCATTTTTCGATAAGCTCTGCGGCGCGTGCGGTAAGCAAGCCGGTGTCGCCGGGACCTGCGCCCACAAGGTACACGGTGCCAAGCTGCGTGCTGTCCGGTGTGAGTGCGGGCGTTTTCAACGGTGCTTCACTCATACGCTTTCTCCAGAAGGCTGTCTGCAAGCGCAAAGAGCCGCGCTTCGTCGTACGCGGAGCCGCTGCATGCGTCGCCGTGCCCGGAGCTGCCGGCAGGCGCTGTTATGTCGCCGGTCACGCTTTTTCTGACGGGCTTTCCGTCGCGTTCTTCGGAAAGCGTAATCGTCATGCTGCCGCCGTCAATCTGGCTGAACACTGCCGTCGGCTCGTGACAGCCGGTTCCGAGCCTGGTGAGCAGATAGCGCTCCACGGTAAAGCTTGCAAATGAAGCGCGGTCGCACACAGAAGCTAGCAGGGCGCGGAGAGCGCTGTCATCGGGAATCCTGCCTGCCGGCAGGCAGGTAGCCGACGCTCGGCATTCAACGGCGATAATGCCCTGCCCGCCCGCTGGAAGCATCTGCTCAAACGTAAGCGGCTGGATAACCAGCTTTTCGGCAGTTGCAGTGCGACTGTTTTCGGCACCAGCGTTACCGGCAGATGCACTGTCGGCGGGGATGCTATCTGCGGCCGGCGCAGCAAGCGTTTCAGTCTCGCCGTTCCACAGACCGAGACGTTTTAAGCCGGCTGCGGCTAAAATGATTGCGTCGTATTCGTCCGAGCTAAGTTTTTTCAGGCGCGTCGGAACATTGCCGCGCAAAAGCGTGCAGGTACAGTCCGGAAAAAGCGCCTTGATCTGGAGCGTGCGCCGCGGGCTGCTCGTTCCGATGACAGGAAAAGCCGTGCCGTGTTCTGCAACCGTGCGTGCCGCCTCATTCCGCCACACAAGCACGTCGCGCGCATCCTCGCGCGGAAGCGTGCAGGCAATTTCAAGCCCGTCTGCGATTGCAACCGGCAAATCCTTTGCGCTGTGCACCGCAATGTCGATGTCGCCGCGCAATAATGCTTCTTCAAACTCGCTTACAAACGCGCCTTTTCCGCCAAAGTCGGCAAGCGCGCTCGTCAGGTTTTTGTCGCCCGCAGTCTGCTTTTTTACGATTTCTATTTCTATGCCGGGCGCGGCTTTCTGCAAGGCTTGCGCGACAAGCTCGGTCTGGGCAAGCGCAAGCGCGCTCTGCCGGGTGCCGATTCGTATGCGCTGGATGCTGGTTGTGTTCGTCATAGTGTTACCGCCTCGTTGTAGGTTGCGTCGTGCGCAGGGCTTTGTCCCGCTTTGAGCAGCGCTTCCCGAATGCACGCAGCTTTTTCCAGGCGCTCGCCTGCGTCTGGCGGCAGCACCTCATCGATTTTCTGCTTGACGCTCCGCGCGAATGCCGGGCTTTTTCCGCTGGTGCCGACCGCAACGACAAGCTCGCCCCGCCGCACGATTGCCGGAAAATAAAAGTCGCACAGCTCCGGCACATCGACAACGTTCACCGGAATCAGACCCATGTGCGCCGCATTGTAGACAGCGCGGTTACAGGCAGTATCGTCTGTCGCTGCAACAACCAGGCTCATGCCGGCAACGTCGGAATCCTCAAATGATTTTTGCAGAATGCGCACGCTCATGTTTGCCTCTGAAAGCGCCTTCATTTCATCGCTCAGCTCCCGCGCCACGACCGTTACAGTTGCGCCGAATTCGACTAGCTGTGCGGCTTTGCGGTGTGCGACTTTTCCTCCGCCGACGACAAGACAGTCATCAAGCGCTATGAAAATCGGGAAAAATGCCATCAGACTGCTTCTCCCTGAACGATTCTGGCGCTTTCGCACGCGTCGTCGTTCATGCGCTGCCACAATCCCATGAGCACTCTAAGCTCTTCTGCGGTTGCCGCGCGCCGCATGTCATACAAAAGCTGCATGCCGTTCCGCTCTTTGACGCGGTTTCCAAAGCGCTGCACAAAATCAATCTTGCTGTGGAAAAGCAGTTCTTTCATGGTTTCGTCAAGCTCGTTGCCCAGAATGTTACGCGCCTGCAGCGCGCCTGCTTTTTTCTGCTCGTTGTGCGCTTTTGCGACTGACGTAAAGCTGTCGATGTTTTTCAGACTGATGTCGCCGACTGCTGCCAGATCTGCATCGATGTCGTTCGGAACGGCAAGGTCGATGAACAGGCGCGGCTTTGCTGTGCGCAGGGCGTGCACGGTTTCTTCATAGGTGACCGTGTAGTGCGGGCTTTTTGTCGCGCTTACGATAACGTCAGCGCAGTCAAAGTACGAGTAGCGCTCGTCGTACGCGATTTTCTGCACCTGAGCCAGCTCTTGAAGCGGATAATGGTGGCGCACGGTCGCAAAAACCTGAACGCCGCGCTTTTCTGCCAAATCACGTACTAAAAGCGAGCCGGTTTCGCCCGAAGCGCCGATGACAAGCACGTTGACCGGCTTTCCGTTTGCAAACGAAAGAATCTCTTTGACTGCAAGCGTCGCAATCGACTCGGTTGCCTTGGAAAGATTTGTCTCTGTCTTTACGCGCTTGGCACACGAAAGCGCCCGCTGGAACACAGTGTGCAGAAGAAAATCGGTGTGATGAGCGGCGGCGGCGCGTTTGTATGATTCGCGCAATTGGCCGAGAATCTCATTTTCGCCTAAGACCATGCTGTCTAAGCCGGACGCGACGGCAAACAAGTGCCGGATTGCGTCCTCGCCGACAAACGAATGACAGTATTTGCGGAAAATCCGCCGTGACTCGCCCTTTGCGTCCGCAATGCGCTGCTGTAATGCGGGGATTGTCTCTGCATCCGCCGACTCGTCATCTGAGAGCGACACGTACAGCTCGATGCGGTTACAGGTCGAAACGATGACCGCTCCGCTTGTGTGAAGAGCGCTTTCTGTGTTGCAGAGTGAATCGCAGAAATCGTGAGCTTCCGCCGCCGAAAAAGCAAACTGCTTTCTGACTTCGACCGGAGCATTTTTGTGATTAAGGCTAATACAAATCAGGGGAATCATGGCTAAAAGGGGCGCGGGCTGCCCAAACGGACAGCCCACAATTATTTTTAATTGTTTGCAAACAGTGCTGTTGACAGATAGCGGTCGCCGGTGTGAATGGTATTTTGCGCAGCTCGGGATGCGATAATTTCAACCTGCGCAAGGTTTTCTTTTTCGGTTTCCCGTGTTGTCGCAAGAACTGACTGCTGATTTTCATTCATCTGATTGAGCACCTGCTCCATAAACAGCGTGTTATCCTGATTGTCCTGCTGAATCTGCACCAGCTTTTCGCTGGAATTGACGGCAGTCTGCTAGAGCGTATCCATAAAGGCATCATGCGATTTGTTTTCGCTTACAACGGCTTTTACATCGCTTTCCAGCTCCCGAACCTTTACATCAATATTATTAGAAAGTGCCTTCGTCTGCTCTGAAAGCTTTTTTACTTCATTTGCGATAATGCGAAATGCCTTTCCCGCTTCTCCTGCGCGCCGGATATGCGTTCATTGAGCTGCTGAAATTCGCTGCAGATTCCCTGTAAGGACTGCGAATTTTCCTGCGAAGTCTGCATCATACGGTCGGCTTCTTCCTGTGTGCGGGTGCTCATGGCAGCATAGGTGTCCAGTGCAACCTGCTGGCGATGGTAAATGCCGTTTTCTGAGCTAAGGAGCGCAATATAATCTTTCAGGAATCCGCTGATATTGTTTGCGGTGTTACAAATGTCAACAAGGAATTCTACAAGCTCCGCGCCTGTTTTTAGCACCTGCTCTTTTTCATACGTCTGATTCATTGCTAGTCTCCCATTACCAATGCGACAAGTGTCTGATTTGAGTTAATATGAGCAAACTGCTCTCCATACGTGGAAAAACCGCTGTAGACAGGGAAATAGCGTTTCCAGAGACGCAATAAAGACTTCCTCGCCAAATACGCGCCCAAACGGATGGTCTAGCGTTGCATCTGCAACCTGACTTTTCGGAATACCGAACACCTGCGCATACCGTTTTTTCGGATTCTGCTTGTCAATGCCCGATACAACGTGCGTTTCTGGATTTACGCTGGTCAAAATAACGCTTTTTCCCGTCCGCTTGAAGATGTTTTCTTTTATGATTTTAAATTTGCGCTGGGTTTTTACAAATAAGATGACGGCAGCACGTGATGAAACTTTGCCGTTTAATAAGAAACGCTTTTTTTATCAGATTTTTTTCAAGAACCATATCTTCGCAGACAACTCCCAGAGCTTTTACAGACGGCTCCGCGAAAATTGATAATCATTTTCATATTGACATTTTCCTCATAACCCGGTAATTTGACACTCGTTCTCAAATTGGCACACGCTTTTCGTGCTGTGCCACAAAAATGGCATGAGGGAAAAACCGTGAACAAATCGCCGTACAAAACACGCCAGCAGGAGCTTTTGCTTTCGTACTTGGAAGCGCACAAAAACGTACATTTTACCGCAGAAGACGTGCGCACCCACTTTGCCCAAAAAGAAATCAGCATGGGAACGGCAACCATTTACCGCCATTTAGAAAAGCTTGTCGCATCAGGCACGCTGAATAAATACGTCATTGACGAGCACAGCGCAGCATGCTTTGAATACATCGGGCACTGCTGCGATGAAAACGCAGGGCAGGAAGGACAGGTGCATTTTCACTTAAAATGCGAAAAATGCGGCGCGCTCATTCACTTAGAGTGCGACGAGCTTTGCCAGATTAGAAGCCACCTGCTTAAAAACCACGGCTTTACGCTAAATCCGCTCCGCACCGTGTTTTACGGACTGTGCGCTTCCTGCTCAAAAGACGAAAACACTGCGCACGCAGAAGCTTTCGCGGGAGACTGCAATGAACGCTGACACACGATATGAAGCTGTGCGGGAAAACCGTCACCGGCTGTTTGCGCTCCTTGCGCTTTTTCTGCTTTTATCTTCCGCACTGCTTTCTTCTCACCATATAGACCACGACTGTACTGGAGACGACAGCTGTCCTGTCTGCGCACTCATGCTTATAGGAAGCGCAGCCCTTAAGGCTCTGGTGCTTTGCGCGACAGTCTTTCTTTTGGTGCAGCGGCAGAAAAAAGAGCGCGCGCAGAACATGCGCGTAGAGCGTGCGTATGAGGCAAAGGCGCGAACGCTTGTTACGCAGAAAATAAAGCTTTCGTCCTGAAAAAGGCGCTCTTAAAAACACACCTTGAAAAAAAAATGCTGTTGTCCAAAAAGCGCAACGGCGCACACTACTTATGGAGAATTACATGAAACACATACAGAAATCCTTTTTTATGGGAGCTCTTTTGCTTTCTGCCATTTTTAACGCAAATGCGGCAAACAAAAAGCTAAAAGTGGTAACAACAATCTTTCCGGAGTACGACTGGACTCGTGCTATTCTGGGAGAAAAGGCAAGCGAAACCGACCTTACGCTTCTGCTTGATAACGGTGTTGACCTGCACTCATACCAGCCGACTGTGCAGGACATTGCAAAAATCAGCACGGCAGACGTGTTTATCTACGTTGGCGGCGAAAGCGATACGTGGGTGAAAGACGCGCTTAAAAACGTAAAAAACAAAAATATGCAGGTCGTCAATCTGCTCGACACACTGGGCGACAGAGTAAAGGAAGAAGAAATCGTTGAAGGCATGCAGCAGGAAGAAGATGAGCATGAGGAGCACGACCACGCTCACGCGCACGATGAAGAGGAAGAAGAATATGACGAGCACGTCTGGCTTTCGCTTAAAAATGCCGCTTTCCTTACCGACGCAATCTGCGGCGCGCTTTGCAAGGCAGACGCAAAAAATGCCGCGCTATATAAGAAAAATGCCACGCTCTACAAAGAAAAGCTTTCATCTTTAGACGCTGAATACGCGGCCGCGGTAAAGGCGGCTCCGCACAAAACCGTGCTTTTTGGCGACCGCTTCCCGTTCCGCTACCTTACAGACGACTACGGACTTAGCTACTATGCAGCCTTTGTCGGCTGTTCTGCGGAAACAGAGGCAAGTTTTAAGACCGTCATTTTCCTTGCAAACAAGGTTGACGAGCTTACTCTTCCTGCAATCTGCACGATTGAAAAAAGCGACGGAAAAATTGCCCGCACAATCTTACAAAGCACAAAGGCAAAAAATGCAAAAATTCTTTCGCTAGACTCAATGCAGTCTACAACGAGCAAAGACATAAAAAAAGGCGCAAGCTATTTGGGCATCATGCAGAATAATCTTTTAGTGCTTAAAGCCGCGCTAAACTAATTCGGGAAAAATCTGGAGAAACTATGGTCTGTTTACGGTGTGAAAATCTCACGATTGGCTATGAAGAGCCGGGAATTGCAAGCGGCATTTCATTTGAAGTGAACGCAGGCGACTACCTGTGCGTCGTGGGCGAAAACGGCGCGGGAAAATCCACGCTTATAAAAACAATTGTCGGCTTACGTAAGCCACTTCAAGGCGCAATCACCACAGGCGAGGGCTTTGACCTTCGCCACACCGGCTACCTTCCGCAGCAGACCGTAGTGCAAAAAGATTTTCCTGCCACGGTAGAAGAAATCGTGCTTTCTGGCTTACAAAATAGCATGGGACTGCGTCCGTTCTATCGGCAGGCAGAAAAAGAGCGGGCAAAAAAGGCAATAGAAGAGCTTTCCGTGCTTGCGCTTGCAAAAAAAAGCTTTAAGGAGCTTTCTGGCGGTCAGCAGCAGCGCGTCTTACTTGCCCGCGCCCTGTGCGCCACGCAGAACCTGCTTATTTTGGATGAGCCGGTTTCCGGCCTTGACCCGAAAGTAACAGAAGAACTGTACCACTTTGTAAAAAAGCTGAACGAGCAGGGGCTTACCGTCATTATGATTACGCATGACCTAAGCGCAATCCAGTATGCAAGCCACGTGCTGTACATGGGACAGAACCGCTTTTTCGGCACGCGCATCTCATTCTTAAAAAGCGAGCAGGGCCGCTACATGCTGGGAAGCGCACAGATGCCTTATGCTCTTCAGGGAGGCTCTTATGAGTGAAATGTTTGAAACAGTCACACTCTATCTTTCATACCCTTTTGTGCAGTACGCGCTTATTACCGGCATTTTAATTGCGCTCTGCTCGTCACTGCTTGGCGTGACGCTCGTTTTGCGCCGCTTCAGCTACATTGGAGACGGCTTGAGCCACGTTGCCTTTGGAGCGATGGCGATTGCAGCCATTTTCGGCCTGGCAAACGACATGCTGCTCGTGCTTCCGATTACGGTGCTGTGCGCGGTGCTTTTACTGAAAGGCGGCGAAAAGGCAAAAATCAAGGGAGATGCGGCAATCGCCATGCTTTCTGTCGGCGCATTAGCCGTCGGCTATCTTTTGATGAACATATTCTCGCCTTCCACAAACCTGTCGGGAGATGTCTGCAGCACGCTTTTTGGCTCAACGTCAATTCTTACGCTCACTAAAGGCGAAGTTGTGCTTTCGGTGGTGCTGTCGCTTTTAGTCGTCGCACTTTTTATTCTTTTTTACAATAAGCTTTTTTCAATCACGTTTGACGAAAACTTTGCGCGCGCAACCGGCATAAAAGCCGACGCGTACAACCTGCTTTTAGCCGTCATCATCGCCGTGATTATCGTGCTTGCCATGAACTTAGTCGGCTCGCTTTTAATCAGCGCGCTTGTAATCTTCCCTGCAATGAGTGCCATGCGCATCATAAAAAGCTTTAAGGGAGTAACCGTCCTTTCTGCCATTATTTCTGTTGTATGCGCGTTTTTGGGCATGTTCACTTCGATTGTAGCCGGCACTCCGGTAGGAGCTACAATCGTTGCCATTGACATTGTGGTATTCATCATCTGCTACATTGTGGGAGCTAAAAAATGAAAAAATCTCTGATTGCAGCCCTTATCGCATTTTGCTTTACGCTCTGCATGTGCTACGCACAGAAAAAAACTGCTTCCCACGAAGAGGCAAAAAAGGCGCTCATAGATTACGACCTTACCCGCTACAGCCCCACCATGGTCTATTCCACCGTATTCGACATGATGATGAATCCAGACCGTTATGAAGGAAAAACGGTTAGAATGCACGGCACATTCGATGTATTTGAATACGAAGAAGACGGCAAAAAGCACCAGAGCTATGCCTGCGTCATTCAGGATGCAACCGCCTGCTGCGCACAGGGCATGGAATTTACGCTGAAAGACGGAAAGTCATACCCTGCCGACTATCCGCAGATTGGAGCGGAATGTACCGTCACCGGTCGCTACCACGTAGACGAAGTAGACGGCTTAAGCTATATCCGCCTTGTAGAAAGCGAACTTGAGGGCTGATTTGGTGATTTTGGCGCAATCTTTGCAGATGATTGCGCTACACTCTCCCGCCGCACAAGAACGCGGCGAAAGAACGCAGCGCAATAATTGCCCATTCTCCCCTATTCGGCTATACTCTTCTTTATGGCTATCGACTACCAGAAATTACCGGTTTATGAGCAGAAGCAGCGCATTTTAGACGCGCTTACAGAAAATCAAGTTATCGTAGTACAATCTCCCACCGGAAGCGGAAAAACGACGCAGCTTCCCGTTATTTTACATGAAGCTGGCTACAGCAAAGACGGCGTTATTGCCGTAACCCAGCCGCGGCGTATTGCGGCATTAAGTGTTTCAGAATTCATCGCCCGCCAGCTAAAGACGAGCTATCCGGGCTTAGTCGGCTACAAAATGCGTTTTGAAGACAAAACTGACGCTTCGACCAAAATTAAAATTATGACTGACGGCATTCTGCTTCAGGAAATGAAGCTTGACCCGTGGCTTTCAAAGTATTCAGTCATCATGGTTGACGAGGCGCACGAACGCAGCTTAAACATCGACTTTGTTTTAGGGCTTTTAAAGCGCGTGATTGCAGCGCGTCCGAGCTTTAAGGTGATTGTTTCAAGCGCAACGATGAATGCAGAAAGATTTTCCGACTACTTTGGCGGCTGCCCGATTGTGACGATAGAAACAGACACGTTCCCCGTCACCATGGTCTACGACCCGCCGGCAGAAAAAGTGACGACCGCAACAGAAACCGGTTGCGAGCTTATTTTAGCTAAGATTGAATCTACCATTGAGCGCGTGCTTGACAACAGGGAAGACGGCGATATTTTAGTCTTTTTGCCGGGAGAGAAAATCATCCGCGACTGTGTGCGCCGCCTTGCGTATGCAAGCTTTCACTCAAAAATCCACATCGTGCCACTCTACGGCCGTCTTCCAAAAGAAGAGCAGGAGCGCGTGTTTGATTCTGCCCCATTCGGGCGGAAAAAAGTAATCATCTCGACCAATATTGCAGAAACGAGCGTCACAATTAACGGCGTGACAACCGTGATTGACAGCGGGCTTGCCAAGCTAAACTTTTATAACCCGCGCTCTTTCACGTCAAGCCTGACGGAAGTGCCGGTTTCTAAGGCAAGCTGCCAGCAGCGGCGCGGACGAGCCGGACGCACTTGCCCGGGAACGTGCTACCGCCTGTACAGCCGCGACGACTTTGAAAAACGCCCGCTTTACACAACGGAAGAAATCTACCGCACTGACCTGAGCGAGGTTGTGCTTCGCATGGCAGAGCTTGGCATTACCGACTTTGAAAGCTTTGATTTTATCTCGCCTCCTGGAAAAGAAGGCATAATCGGAGCGATTGACACCTTAAATCTGTTAGGCGCACTAAATCCAGACCACACGCTTTCTGCAATCGGAAAGCTCATGACCGAATTCCCGCTTGAGCCGCGCGTAAGCCGCATTCTGGTAGAAAGCATCATGCACTACCCTGACGTATTAGACGAAGCGTTAATTGCAGCTGCCTTTATGAGCACACATTCGCCGTTTGTGCTTCCGCCGGGAGAAGAAATGGATGCAAGAAAAGCGCACCATGCCTTCCGCGACATACAGGGCGACTTTGTCTCTTACGTAAAGCTTTTCCGCACCTACATGAGCATGAAGAACAAGGAACGCTTCTGCAAAAATAACTACCTTGACGAAAAGGTGATGGCAGAAATTGCAAACATAAAAGAGCAGCTAGAAGAAGAAGTAAGCGCGCTTGGCATTCCGGTCTCTGGCGGCGGCAGCATGGACGACTACCTGTGCTGTGTTTCAAGCGGCATGATTCAGTTTGTGTGCGTGCGCGAGGGGCGCGAAAATTACCGCTCGCTTACCGCAGAGCACATTTCAATTCACCCCGGCTCAAGCATGTTCAGAAGCGACCCGCTTTTTATTGTCGCAGGCGAAATCGTGCGCACAAGCCGCATGTTTGCCATGAGCGTAAGCCCGCTTACCCGCGCCCTTTTAAGCCGCATCTCGCCAGACCTGGAAGAGCGGCTCAATCAGGCGCGCGGAAAACGAGGTCGCAGTCTTACCGGAAACCTTGAATACCACGGCTCGACATTCAGCGAGCATAAGGGAAAGCGGCTCGGAAAAGACGACTGCCGCTTCGGCGGAAAGAGCGCGAAAAGCCGCGATGACGCAACCGTTTGCCTTGGCGGCGAAAGCTTTGACATCGAAAAGATTAAGGGAAAGAAGACGCTTATTCTGCCATTTGACCGCTTTAAGGACGCGCTCCGCTCAGAATCTGACGAAAACAGACTAGCTCAAATTGCGGGCTTACGCGGAAAGCTCCTTTTGAAAGGTGGAAGCCTTCTGGACGGCGAAAAAATGGAGCTTATCTTTAAGCTTGTAAAGACGCTGAACCTCAATCCCGTACCAGAAAAGGCCTGGCCGCGCAAAATGAATGTGCAGCTTGGAGTTGAAAACGGAACAGAAACGCTGCTGTCGTCTTTAGATTACGTGCTTCGCGTCACGATGGCAAAATCTAAATCCCGGGAATACGGCTTTATCGGTCTTTTTACCGACGGCAAGGGCACATACTGGTTTAAGGTAAGCCGCGGCTTTGCAACGGCATTAAACGAAAGCCTTTCAAGCCTTGAAACGCTGATTGACGAAGCGACAAGCACGCTCAGCGTTGCGCAGAAAGAAAAGGTAAACATGGTCTACCGCGTATTAAATGGGTTATATGAGTAATTATGCAGACAAGAGAAAATTTTAAGGCGAGAATTGGCTTTATTATGACAAGCGCGGGGTGCGCTATCGGGCTGGGGAACGTGTGGCGTTTTCCGTTCATTACCGGTCAGTACGGCGGAGCCGCATTCGTGCTTTTCTACCTGATTTTTCTGCTGCTTTTGGGTGCCCCCATTATGGTGATGGAATTTGCCGTAGGGCGTGCAAGCGGAAAAAGTGCCGTGCGCTCTTTTCATGCGTTGGAGCCAGCAGGAACTAAGTGGCATTTTTTCGGCTATTTTGCTGCCGCCGGAAACTATCTTTTGATGATGTTTTACACAACCGTTGCCGGCTGGATGTTCTCGTATATTTTTAAAAGCGCGCGCGGAGCCTTTAGCGGACGCACGCCAGATGAAGTGGCGCAGATTTTTACCGCACTGCTTGCAAATCCCGGCGAGCAGGTTCTGTGGCTTACCGTGGTTGTCGTGCTGGGGTTTGTCATCTGCCTGCGCGGGCTTAAAAACGGTGTTGAAAAGACCTCTACCGTGATTATGACAAGTCTGCTTGTTTTAATGCTCATTCTTGTCGCACGCGCGGTTACGCTTCAGGGCGCCGGCAGAGGGCTGGCATTTTACTTAAAGCCGGATTTTTCAAAAATGGCAGCATACGGAATCGGCGAGGTGATTTTTGCAGCTCTCGGACAGGCATTTTTTACACTGTCGTTAGGAATCGGCTCGCTTGCAATTTTTGGAAGCTACATCGGAAAAGAAAATGCGCTCACCGGAGAAGCCCTCCACATTATCGGCTTAGACACCTTTGTAGCCCTAATGGCAGGTTTTATAATCTTTCCTTCCTGCTTTGCCTTTAACGTAAACCCCGGACAGGGACCGGGACTTATTTTTGCAACGCTTCCAAACGTGTTTAACGCAATGCCGTTAGGCCGCCTGTGGGGCACGCTCTTTTTTGTGTTCATGTCGTTTGCAGCCCTGAGCACCGTGATTGCCGTTTTTGAAAACATTATTGCCTTTGCAATGGACATGCATGGCTGGAGCCGGAAGAAGGCTGTATGCGTAAACCTTGTGGCAGTCTTTCTACTTTCACTCCCCTGCGCACTCGGCTTTAATGTGTGGAGCGGCTTACAGCTTCCAAAAATCGGCGGCATTCAGGACATAGAAGATTTTCTCTTATCAAGCACGCTGCTTCCGGCAGGCACGCTTGTCTATCTGCTGTTCTGCGTTTCCCGCTACGGCTGGGGCTTTGAAAACTTTTTACGGGAAGCAAACACAGGGCGCGGGCTTCGCTTTCCGCGCATACTACGCCCCTACGTCACCTGGGTGCTTCCGGCAGTCACGCTCATTATCTGGGCGGCAGGCTACGTGCAGAAGTTTTTAGCGCAGTAAGTCCGGCGCGGTCTCTGTAGCTAAGTCGGCGCACGGTTTTTAAGCCGTCCGGCAGGCGGCGGCCTCTGCGCTACAAAAGCCCTTTTGCTTTCAGCGCCGTGCGCACTGCCTGCGCTCCAAAGCGCGGGCTTGAAAGCACGGGAAGCTTTACCGCTTCAAAAACCGCGCGCTCAGAGAATGCCATGCTTCCTTGCGCAAGCACAATAACGTCCACATCTTCCGAAAGAGCCCTTGCTTTTTCGACCATAAGGGCGGTAAACGCATCTGGAGGAAGACCGAATGCCCCGTCTACCAGTAAGTCCACGCACTCAATTCCGCGCCCAGTCTCCTGAGCGCAGCGCAGAAGAAGCGCCTTTGTCGGCATGAGCGTGCTTTTTAGCGTCGCCATAATGCCAATGCGCTTTCCAAGCCGTACCGCTGCCCGGCACATTTCTTCGTCAATGCGCACAATCGGCACGTTTATAAGGCGTGCAAAATCCTGCATCGCATCTGCCACTGCGCCAACGCTGGAGCAGCAGTTTAAGATGACATCAGCACCGTCAGCAATGGCTTTTGCGTACAGCCCGATAAGGCGGGCGGCAGCGCGAGGCGGAACAAAACCCGCCTCGCGCGTCTGAGTAAGCACTGTTTCGTCAGCATACACTGCATATGCTGCGCCAAAGCCGACAGCCTTTTCAAGCTCTTCCTGCACAATCGCCGTAAGCTCAGGCGTCTGCACCGTATAGCAAATTCCAATTTTCATAGTACGCTCTCCATGTTCACGCTTATCTATCAGCTCAACACTATAGCGTTTTTCCCGCCCTGTAAACAGAAAGCACCGGCGCTTTTCTTTTTATTCCTGATGCGCAAGTTTTATGGACAAGGCACGCCTAGCTGTGCTATCTTTTTGGCAATGTATACGCTTACTCTTGCAGAAGAAGAGATACTCACCTGCCTTGCCTCAAAAAAAAACGCTTCACATGCGCAGGACTTATTTACAGCCTTTCCTGACAGAAAAAAGGCAGTCCGCGCCCTTGAAGGCTGCATTGCCAAAGGCTTTGTAAAAAACGACGGAGGCTTACTTACACTCACTCAGCTAGGAAGAGAGCAGCTGTAAGGAGCTTACCCAGGCGCGCTCTCAATACAGTGCATTATATTGCTCTGCAATTTTTTCCCAGGTATACAGTCTTTTTCCTGCTTCCAGCATGGATTCGGCGATTTCTTGCAGACGATAGCCGCGCGTATCAATGTCGCAGCTTGCAAATACAGTTTGCAGCGTCTGCACTATGTCATCGCTCGTTTTCCAGTACAGAGCCTTTTCTTCCGTTGTCGCGCGGTTATACACGCAATCAAATGCTAGAATCGGAAGCCCCAGATTCATCGCCTCAACAAGGCTTGGATTTGTGCCGCCAGCAGAATGACCGTGAATGTACAAAGCGGCATTGCTTCGGAGCCAGTTTATGGTATGCGGCTCATAAATCGGGTCTAAAAGGTGAATATTTGGTACAGAAGAATAACGTGCTTTTAGTGCGCGACCATATTCAGATTTTTCCCAGTTTCCCACAATAACAAGTTGAGTGGTGGTTGAGCCTGTCGAAACCACACTTTTTTCAAACGCTTCCAGAATAACATGCACATTGTTTTCAGGCTCAATGCGGCAGACGGTGCAGGCGTAAGCCGCAGCCCTTGGCTGCTTCATGAGTTTGCCTTGCAGACTCGGAGAGTCACGCAAAAACGGATATTTTTCATACAAGCTGTCGTCTGTAACGCGCGAAACCTGGTCGCCGCCATAGGCAATAAGCTCAACGCGCTTTTTCGCCACAGTTTTTGCATATTCAGATTTTACATAATCGGTAATGCCCTTGTTATCGCCAATGATTATGTCTGAATAGCGCACAGCCTGTGCCTCTGAAAATTTTAAAAGCCATTTTGCATAGAACTTCCACTTGTCGCGCTTCCATTCCAATCCGTCAATATTTGTGATGATTTTTCCCTTGAACGAGCGTCGGATTTTTGAAAGGAACATACAGCCCGACACACCAAGAATCAGCATAATGTCCGCATTTTCTTTCACCGCAATTTTCATCGACTCGTAATCATACAAAATGCTGTCCTTGCCGTTTGCATCGCGGTCAAGATAGATTAGACGTGCATCTTTGTATGTTTCAAGACGCTTTTCATATTTTTTTGCCGAACAGAACACCGTGTATTCCACATTTTCGGGCGTGTAGTCGAGCAGGTTATCCACAAGAGATTCAAAGCCGCCATAGCAGGCAGGAACGCCCACCGTCCCGATGATGTAGACTTTCTTTTTATTTTCAAGCATAACGCCTCCAAATTACAATTTAAGGGCGTTCTTTGAGACACGTTTTGCACAGCAAAACTTGCTAAGTAAAATGCGTTAGCACGAAGTGCTTCGCATTTTACGACCATTTCTATTTTGAAGAGGGAAATTGCGATTTTTAGATTTACAGCAGCTTAACAAGATTTCTGTTGGTTTTATAGACTGAAGCTCCTGACTTTTTTTCTTTTACCAAATAGTTCTGCTCTACAAGATTCTCAATAATGGATTTTCTAAAATACGAAGAATCTGAAAGTCCTAAAAAAGATGCAATCTCGCTAGATTTTTTTGAATTCCTGTAGCAAAAAGAAAGAATCTTTTCATCATGAACAGAGCCGTTTGAAATTGGCGGAACTTCAATTTGAGGAATTGAATCATCTTTAATTCCTTCGCTATAAGTTAAATCTGGAAGCACTAATGTAAAATGATCGGAAGTTGCATAAATAAATGGCTTGTGAGCCTCATCAGCAGATTCATATTCTTGAATAATTTTATCAAAACCTGTTCCTGCTGCTTCCATAACATTACATTTTACCAGCACCGCACAAATCAATTCATTTCTTCGCTTTGAAATAATGTTCGAAAGATCATACGTCTTGCCAATTTTTTCGCCCTGATAAAAGCTCCCTGGAGATGAAATTTCAAGTCGGTCTTTGAACATATCAATTTGTATTTGAGTGCCATCAAGAAAATAATCACGGTGAGCTATAGCGTTTATGATTCCTTCAAACAAAGCTCTTTCAGGATATGCATCTACATTTTCTCTCGAATCAGCTAATTTTATCATTGAATGATTCATTCTTAAATTTACGAATTCAAGCATAAAATTTATTGAATCCGTAACACATCCTGCAAAACGATTGATTGTTACAATCCTCTCACTCCCTTTTGTAAGACCTGAAAACACAGAACATTGCACCTTAGTTTTTTCTCCGTCATAATCATCACAAAAAAGCACCGCCCCATTTTTCAGTTTGTTCTCATTTGTAAAAAAGCCCATAGATTGCAAAGCCTTATCAGTAAAATCTGAAGTTGGATTATGAATCTTAAAAAAATCCATCAGTTTTGAAAAATTTTTGCGCTCATATACAATGTCAGAATCCAATGTATCAAATTGCGATTTCTGGCTTTTTATACTCATAGAAATTATCTCTTCATAGGTTGCGCCATTAGTAAAACCGTCACGCCGCATATAAATGGACGGAACATTTTTGAATTTCAAAACAATCGGCTTTACAGGCGATTCAGACACGTCCACACGAATTAAAAACAATTCTTTTTCATTATTTTCATACCGAACAAAAGAAATCTTCAATGTTGGTCGTGGGAAAATATGCTCGTTTACCTGATTATTGAAAAAAATGCGTTCATTGTCAGCATCTTTTCTTGAAAAGCCTATCAGTTTATTTGATTTATCTTCCACACCAATAAACAAAGAGCCACCTTGAGCATTAGAAAAACCTGCAATTGTTTTAAGCCAGCCCTCTATATCTTCACGATTAAGCCGAGCCTTACATTCCATATTGGCACTTTCAAGAATTTCCACATCTGCAACATTTTCAAGATACATAGCAATCTCCAGAATTACTTCAAAACTGATTGAAGAACTGTTTGAAGTTACTTCAAAGAGTACTTCAAAGCAACTTCAAAGTCAACCTCAAACACTTTGAAGTAAAATTCCTTTCAAAATAGAAATGTCAAAGAACAAGTAAAAAACCTCAACGAGATTTTTCTTAAAAAATTCACTACCTAAGGGCAGTTTTCTTTTGGGTTTTTATGTACAATCCTCCAGTGAAAACTTATCGCTTATTCCTTTTGAAACAGCTTTACAGAATAGACAAAGACGTTTTATTGAAAAACCGCTCGTCACAAAATAAAGAATTGATTTCAAAAACATAAACTTTGCAAATCCAAACCATTCTGAAAATGAAAACAAATGAGAATGAAATAAAAGCCATGTTCCGTTTCTGAAAAAGAAAAAATTGCGGAAATCTGAATAGACAACAATCTTTCGACCAAAAACTTTTTTGAAAGAATCGCCCATATTATGATGAATGACAATATTTGTATCGCATATTATTTTGTAGCCCTTGTTAGTAGCACTCCAGCACCATTCAAAATCTACAAAATCGATAAAAAGACGTTCATTCATAGTGCCAATCTCGGAAAAAACATTGGAAGGACAAACTGTTCCGCTTGAAATTGCGTGCGAAACCTCATATTCGTTCCCCAGTTCCGCTTTTATACTACAAGTTTTTGTAACGAATACTCGAGCATACTGTTTTTTGTTTTCGTTATAAAAAAGAGGAACAACCGCAGCAATTTTTGAGCCTTTGTGATGTTCAAAGCATTTAAGCGATTTTTGTACAAAATCATGCGGATAGACAGTGTCTTGGTCGCTGAACAGCACAAAGTCCGCGCCGTGCGAAAGAGCGTACTCAATTCCGCGGTTCTGCGCATAGGCGATGCCCATATTCTTCTCGAGTTGGATAATATGAATTTTGTCAGGAAAGGAATCAGCAAATGAAAACTGTTCCGGGCTGTTTTTCACGATGACAACCTTATCTACCTGTGTAAATAAAGAATTAAGCGTTTTTTCAAGCTGAGAAAAATCTGGATTGTAGGTTACAAGGATACAAAAAATCATAAAATTCCCGTCTTTATTGAAGCTGCTGAATACGCTAAAAACATCGAAATAGGAATCACGAGGAGGGGCTTTTTTTCTTTCAGTGGAAAATTCCGTATATTCATAAAATAATATAGGACAAAAACTGATGTATAAAACTCGGCAAGCCTAACGGAAATCACTGGCAATCCGATAGGATTCAGCCAGTAATAAAAACAAAGTCCAAATGAAACAGCTTTCATTAAAATAATATTTACAGAGTCATTTTCTTTCGTAAATACTGCATTGACAGCAAAAGTAACAAGCAGGAGAAGATATTTTGTATTGAACGGTGACATAAAATCACTTACGTTGCCCGATTTGTTCAAGCCTGAAGCCTTTTCCAGAACATACAAAATATTGCGTAGTTCGGAACCCAAAATCTCGTCGCAAATAACCGAAAAGAAAAAGCCGATAACTGGTAGCAATATATACATTTTTTTTGACCTAAAAATTCTCACATAGATATAGAAAATAAACATCGTAAAGGCTGAATAATGAAATAAAGTTGCAATAAACGCTTTTAATAAATAGTTTCTATATTTATTATTTTTAAGGTCATTTAAAGAGTAAAGAAAGATTGCAATAGCACAAGACGCTCGAATCTGAGTATATTCCAGAATCCCAAAAAAGCACATAGTATGGCAGAAAAATAAAAAATATGATTTTTTCCCCGTGATTCTTTTAAATGCATTCCATTTTAGGCAAAATGAAAATACAGAAGTAAAAATAAAAATCGTAAGAATTGAAGAATTAAAATAATTGTCATTCAAAAATCTCAGGAAGCGAAAAAACGGCTCTGTGGAATTTCTTTTTTCTCCATAGGAAAATGTGAATATCTTTTTATAGCCAACATAATCGTTACTGGATCCAAACAACTGAAAAACAGCAACCAAAATCATAAAAATACAAAAGAAAAGAAAAAACGAGTATGTAAAAATCTTAATCTGACGTTCAGAACTTTCTTTTTCAGCAAGCATCTTTTTCACCTCTGATTTTTTTCCATGTAAAAATCAGCACCTGAGCAATGAAATCAAAATGATGAAAAATAAAGAAGTACAGACGAACAAATTTATTTTTGTTGGTAAAAATAATGTCGTCGATTTCAGGAAAAACTGAACGGCAGAAATCAAAACCGTCGGAATCACTGCATAAAGCGGCATGTTTTTTTGCTCCTATTTTTTGAAGAAGAATATAATCTTTTATTTCATATTTTTCGGCATTCATTTCTGCCACATCAAGTGCAGCATCGGAAACATCACTCAATGTAAGCTCTATATCTTTATGATACAGCTTTAATGATATTCCTATACATCCGGAACCACAGCACAGATCTAATAATTTGAGAGAACCCAAACTAAGAGTCGTACGAATGTCATTGTATAGATCATTAACCGTCTCAACTAATATCTCTGTATCGCTTCTCGGAATAAGCACATTTTCATTCACAATGAATGCATAATCCATAAAATGCACATAATGAAGAAGATATTGAAGTGGATAATGAGTACAGCGCTTTTCTATCAGGCTTTTGTATAAAGCTTCCTTATCGTCAGCAACCTTTTCATCCCCATTCATGATCATATACATATAATTAACGGAAAGAACATGCTCTAATAACGCCTTTCTTTCATATTTTGCATATTCATTGCCACTACCGGCCAGCTGCTCCAAACCATAATCCAGCAATTCCTTAATCGTTGCCATTTTCTAAAAGCCCTCCAGGTCCTCCACCTCAAGCTCTGCATTAGGAAGAACGATCCCCTGTGCGTCATTGACAGCGTCAGCATATGCCTTACCATATAGAACTGCCTCAACCGCAACGATTGCAACCTGTATCATATCCTCGTCAGGCTCCCTTGTTGTAAGCTTCTGTACCCACATCCCCGGAATACTTATAATACTCCAGAATCCGCCGTCGCTTCTTCCTGCCATTCGGATAAGCTCATAAGATATGCCTGCAACAACAGGTCCCAGCAATAGCCTCAACAAAAATCTCAGCCACATCTGCTCCGCTGTAATAAACATAAAAACAATTATACTTACTATCATTACAAAGAATATGAAGCTTGTTCCGCAGCGCTTGTGATACCTTGTATGCTTCTTAACATTCTCAGGCTTTAATTCTTCACCTGCTTCATAACAATTAATAGTCTTATGCTCCGCCCCATGATACATGAACAGCCTGTGTATATCCTCCATCTGCGCAATAAGCGCCACATAAGCAAGAAAAATACAAAGCCTTATTATGCCTTCAATAAATGATAATACAAAATGATTGGATATCCATTTACCCAGCAATTCTGCAATTCCGGCAGGGATGAACATGAAAAGCCCAAGGGCAAGTACAACGGAAATAATTACAGTAATTCCAAGAAGGACATTCTCTGCCTTATCCTTGAATATATCCTTGAAAAGTCTGTCTGCCTTAGTCTCCTCATCATCATCTTCAAAAAATGAAGATGAATAAGTAAGTGTCTTCATTCCCAGCGTCAGGGCTTCCACAAAATTAACAATACCACGTATAAATGGGAGCTTGAAAACCGGATATTTATCACCGTATGACTTATATTTATGAAATTTAACACATATCTTTGAATCCGGAAGCCTTACTGCTGTAGAAT
>CALAEZ010000350.1 GCA_937891125.1 uncultured Treponema sp.
TATTTACCCGGCGGCATCGGCTGGTACCGCTACCATTTTACCGTGCCAAACGAGCATACCGACAAAAACGCTTTTTTACACTTTGACGGCGTATATAAGCATTGCAAGGTCTGGTGTAACGGCTGGTATGTCGGCTCCTGGCAAAACGGCTACACCAGCTTTAGCTTTGACATTACCGACGCGCTCAAAACAGACGGAAGCGATAACGTGATAGCCGTCTGCGTTGACCACCGCGATATTGCTGACTGCCGCTGGTACACGGGAAGCGGCATTATGCGTCCGGTGCACATTACCTACACGAAAAGCGCGTACATTCCCGATGACGGCGTGTTTTTTCATACAAACGACAACAAGGACGTGCGCATAGCCGTGCGCGTTGCCTCCTGTGCGCACACAGAACAGAAAGCCACGGTTGAAGTAACGCTTTCAGAGCCAAACGGAAAAACCGTCTACCAGGATACGAGCGCTGTTTCTTTGCTGCCTGCAGCAGATGGTAGCGCTACCTTTAGCACCTCCCTGCCAGCGCTGCACACGTGGTCGCCCGAAGCGCCGTATCTGTATACGCTTTGCGTTCGGCTACTTGTAGACAACGTGCTTTCAGACGAGTATACAGGCGAAGTAGGCGTGCGCACGCTTATGTTTGACGCTAACAAAGGCTTTTTCTGCAACGGTAAAAATTACAAGCTTAAAGGGCTCTGCCTGCACGAGGATGCTGGCTGCTTTGGGAGCGCCGTTCCGTACGAGGTATGGGAAAAGCGCCTTAAAAAGCTTATGCAAGCGGGCACGAACGCAATTCGCATGAGCCACAATCCCCATTCCGATGTGCTTTATACGCTCTGTGACCGCTTAGGCTTATTTGTGATGGACGAAATCTATGACGAATGGGCAAATCCCAAAAACAAATGGACGCACGGACACAACGTCTACCCGCCAAGCCATCAGGGCATAACGGAGGATTTCTGGAACTCGTATGAAAAAGACGTGCGCTCGTTCGTCATCCGGCGCAGAAATCACCCCTGCGTCATTATGTGGAGCATTGGTAACGAAATTGACTACCCGAATGACCCATACTGCTCACCGCTTTTCAAGGAAATGACCGGAAATAATGACGCATCAAAGCCCGCTGCCGAGCGCCAGTATAATCCGAACCGGCCCGACATACAGCAGATGAAGCGCCTCACCAAGCTTTTGGCAACCGAAGTAAAAAAATGGGACACGACGCGCCCCGTCACGCTTGCACTCGCCTTCCCTGAGCTTTCGTCGCAGGTAGGCGTCATAGAATCGCTTGATGTAGTGGGCTACAATTACAAAGAACACCTGTATGCAGCCGACCACAAGCGTTTCCCGACTAAACCGTTTTTGGGAAGCGAAAACCACCACACGCTTGCCGCCTGGAAAGCCGTTAAGGACAACGACTATATTGCCGGACAATTTTTGTGGACGGGCGTTGACTACCTTGGCGAGGCGCAGGGCTGGCCGATACACGGCGCGGACTTCGGGCTTCTGGATATGGCAGGCTTTGAAAAATGGCGCTTTTATCAGCGCGCGGCCTGGTGGAGCACGACACCGTTTGTTAAGCTGTTATCCGCTCCCGCAGGCACAGAAAGCTGGCAGGAAGGCTGGAACTACACCAAAGGCGAAAAAGTAACCGTCCGCGCCTACACCAATGCACGCGAGGTTGCGCTTTCGGGTGCCGCTTCTGAAAAAGCAAGCGTGGGCGAAGAAGGCTTTGTTGATTTTACGCTGGCCTATACTGGAGAGCCGCTCTCTGCTACAGCAGGGGAAGCGACAGACAGCTTGGTACGCGCAGGAGCGCTTGCCACGCTTGAAAGTCGCGTGACGTATGGAAAAGAAGTTATCCAGATAGAGGTATATGCGCGCGACGAAAAGAATACGCTCTGCGCGTCTTGTGACAAGCTTCTTACCGTGGCGGTGAGCGGAGATGCGACACTTTTAGGAATTGAAAACGGAGATTTAGCTGATGTTTCGCCGTATGCAGAACCACAGCGAAAGCTGTACAACGGACGCGCCATTATCTACGTGCGCCCGACTAACAGTGGCAATGCAACGGTGCATGTTTCGGCGACAGGGCTACCCGCTACCGACATTGTCCGCGTATAAAAAACAGGCTGACTGAAAAGCTTTGGCATGTTGCTCGCGTACGCTCGTAACAGAGCGTTCGGCATGACGCTCAAGCGTGCACGTTTCAGTCAGCCCCTTTTCTGAATACTTTTTCTCTGTTACGATTCAGGGTATAAAGCGACTGCTCATTGCTCTGCTGTTATTGGAAGCTCTGAACTGACCCCATAAATTAGGACACCCACGGAGGTGTAAAATGGGGAATAATCA
>CALAEZ010000351.1 GCA_937891125.1 uncultured Treponema sp.
GCGCATTGCACGAGTGTAACGCGCTTGTTTTTGTAGCTTCCAAAGGCAAGCGGAGTAACCTCGGTTATGGCTTCCTTTGCTTTTTTCGTAAGCGGCGCGTGGTCGCTCTGGGGCGCGTTTCTGACGATGGAAACGGTTTTGAACGTTCTTTTTTGCGCCTCCTCCTTAAAAAGCGTATCTGTCCACAGCTGCCTTTCTTGCAACATGCCAGAAACAAGCGCTATATAGTATTTTTTTATACGGTGTGCCTGCATTGCTTGCGAAAACCAGTGTGCGCCTTGGAGACTTTGTGAAAAACAC
Organism: uncultured Treponema sp.; assembly: GCA_937891125.1. GTDB lineage: Bacteria > Spirochaetota > Spirochaetia > Treponematales > Treponemataceae > Treponema_D. Next base: position 301 of record CALAEZ010000351.1, read on the forward strand.
AGCGCACCTGTTGTCTTTCGGTCAAGGCGGTGGAGCGGACCGGGTGTAAAAGAAAGCGAGCTGTTGCTGTTTACACTGGGGGTACGCGACTGATCTTCGATTGCATGGTTTTCGTTGCGAACAAGGCAGTTTGTGTGGTAGATAAAATCATTTTTTACGGCAGTGCTCAGCGCGCTTTCTCGGTCGTGGCGTGAGGCAGGCTGTACGGGAACGTCGTAGGGCTTATTGAGAATAAGAATGTGTTCGTTCCTAAAGAGAATGGTGCTTGCAGAAAGTGGCTTTACAGCTGAGCTGAGCGTTTTTTCTTGTATTTGAGTAGAAGCTGCTCCTGGCGCGGTACAGAGAAATGATGCGATAGAAATAGTATCACCTTGAAATACGCGTGTGTTAGCCTCGCATTTTTTTCCGTTTAGCTTTATAAGACCGCTTCTTACGCTTTTGTATAGCTGCGGAAGCGAGGCGCTGCTTAAATAACGTCGCAAAATACGATCGATCCTTCGGTTGTCGTCATCCTTTGCTGCTTGCACATCGGTAAAATCCATGTACGTATTTTATCGGGAAAATCATCATTATACCATAGCAGACGGTAAAACTGCAGTTTTTAAAGATTCCCTACTAGACAAAAAAATACAGACAGTTAAAATAATCGTATGATTTCAAATTTTAGGGAACAGCTTGCAACTTTTTTGGTAAGTCCAGTTTTTGTTGCGTGTGTATTCAGCTGGTTTTCTGCTCAGTTTATAAAGACATTGATAAAGCTGTTTTCCCGAAAAGTACATAGTATTAGTGAGCTCTTGGAGCTGCTTATTTGGCGGACGGGTAGTATGCCTTCGTCACATTCGGCGCTGGTTGCCTGTTTGTGCACGACAATTGCTTTTCATTCGGGGCTGTCTTCTGATGTGTTTATCCTTGCGCTCTGCTTTTATCTGGTTACGATTCGTGATGCAGTTGGCGTGCGTAGAGCAAATGGTGTACAGGCTAAAATGCTTAATGACATGGGAAGGGCATTAGAGCAGAAGGAACTGTACCAGTACAAAAAAATTAAGGAAGTGCAGGGGCATACCCCGCTGGAAGTGTTCGTCGGAAGCCTCTTAGGCTTTTTTATTGGCGTGGCATTTTCTGTTTTGTAGCCATGCGTATTTCACTAAAACACTGTCTTCCCGCTGTTATTTGCTTACTTTCTCTGATTACGGTTTATGTGTTTCGCACGGTGCCTCAAAGCCAGCTATGGAAGGGGTGGACACTCTTTTATGTGAGCTCTGATGCTGTTTCTGAAGCAGATGTGCTTTCGACGCTCGCTGAAGCTGGTTGTACGGGTGTTATAACAAAAAGCCAACAGCGCGAGCCTGTTGTTTCTCCATTAAGTCCGCTACAGGCTGTGGCTGAAAACTCGTATTTAGAGCGCAGAAATGCGTTTTTCTCAGATGCGCATAAAAAAACGCTTGTGTTTTACGTGCCAGAAAATGAGGCTTCAGCGCTTTCTCATGCCATTCAGGTGTTAGAGCAGGCGGGCGTGCGCTGTGGCACTGATAGCGCAGTGGCTTTTCCGTATCTTGCGCCCTTGTTCTGTCTGCTGCTTGCAGGCGGAGCGGTTGCTTTTTCACCGCGGCGGCGCAGGTTGTATATGGCGGTTTCGAGCGTGTTTTTACTTGCGCTTGCGTTTTCGCGCCCCCTGTTTACGGTTTCTGCAAGTGTAAGCATAGCAATTATTGGTTTGTGCGTGTTGCTTACGGTATACGGTAGGCGCGGTTACGTGAGAAGAATAAGCCGTTCGCCGGTCGCTGTGCTATTGCTTGCTGTTCCTTTTTTTGTATTGTGCGCGTCAAATTTGCTTCATGCGCTGCTTTTTTTGCTTGCACTTGCTGCAGCGGTAAGCTCGCTTCTCCTTATTGATGAAGCACGTGCGCTGTATTACAGTCGCTTTGAACATGCGTTTTTACCCGTGTGCATACGAAGCGCTCACGGTGTTTCTCTTCTTGTTGCAAGGAATGTGTATGCGCTTTTTTCGCTTACAGTCACCTGTGTGCTGTTGTTATGTGCTTCGCTGTTTGGTGGAAGCGTACAGTCGGCAGGAACTGCTACCGACCGCCCTGCCTTGCCAGCACCCGTTTCTCGCTCTGATGGCATTTTGCCCGATTTAGATGATTTTATGGCATGGAGTTGGAAAACGGCATCGTTCCCCTATAAAAAGCTTTCTGAAAACGCAAAAACAGCGGCTACTCCTGAATATTATCCTGAAGAGGGTGAGGTTGTTTCGGTTAGCACATTTACAGAACAGGCGGGGCGAATTGTCACAAGCGAGGAGCCCAAACTTGTGTTTAATAGTGCCTTTAGAGAAGGTGTTTATGACGCCGTAAAAAAATCCACCTATCCGTCACTTGAGCAGATGATGCTTAAGCAGGGAAAAAACGCTCGGTATGCGTATGTTCGTGGTGGCTCCCGGACGCAGGAGCGGTTGGGAACTATGCTGTTGTTATTTTCTGCTACCGTTTCTGCAGGCATAACGCTTTATTTTGTATTGGGAAGAAGAAGATATGGTTTCAGTAACTAGTTTTGCCTCAAAGGATAGTGGCCAATTTAGCCGTTCAATTTATGCTTTTATCCCAAAAGAAGCGGTTATTCCCGTGCTTCAGGATGATACAAAGCAAAGTGAGGTGGAGATTCTCGTAAAAGCGGGCGACACGGTGAGTGAAGGGCAGGTAATTGCACGCACGAGCGAGAGTGTTGTGCATGCTTCCATTCCGGGCGTTGTTCAGAAAATCGCTGATTGTGAATACCCGAATGGCATGCAGGGAAAGGCATGCGTTATTGCGCTGCACGGCGCATTTGAAACGACAGGAAAAAAGCTTCCTAAGCAGGATTGGAAAAAGCAAACGCCAGAAGCTGTCTGTAAAAATCTTTTTGAGTGTGGCGTAATGAACACCTTTAACGGCTGCGTGTCGCTGTCGGCTCAAATTGCGCAGAAAAAAACGGATGCAGCGCGTCTGCTTGTCGTGCGTCTGTTCGATGCAGATCCGAGCTGTGCAATAGAGCGCTATCTTGTTGAGCATGAGGCGGAAAAAATAAAAGAGGGAATAGCTGTTATTGCGCAGGCGCTTGAAGCGAGCGGTATTGTCCTTGTTCTTTCCAAAAAGGATGAAAAGGGTGCGGCTCCATTTTCGCTTGAGTCATTTTCAGAAAAGCCCGTTACTGCGGTTTTTGTAGATACGACAAAATTCCCTGTTGGCACTGAGCGTGACATTGCGCTTACCGTGCGCCGTCAAAAAAAGGAAGCTCCTTGGGCGCAGATATGCTCACACGATGTGTATATTGACGGTGAAACGGCAATCTGCGCATGCGAAGCTGTTGTGTATGGAAAGCCATGCATTGAGCGCTATGTGCATGTTACTGGTTCGTGCCTTAATTCTGCTGCTGTTTTCCGCGTTAAGATTGGAACTAAGCTTGCATCTCTTGCAGTCCAGTGTGGGGGTTTTAAAAAGCAGCCGGCGTGTATTATTGTAAACGGGCTTTTTTCGGGAAATGCGGTAGACAGCCTTGCTATACCGGTTACCAAGCTGGTGAGCTGTGTGCAGTTTCAAAGTAAGGCGCATGTTAAGCTCTGTGACGACGAGAGCTGTATTCGCTGTGGCGCTTGTCATCAGGTGTGTCCTGTTGACCTTTTTCCTGAGCGTCTGTACAGAGCGTTTGTGCATGGTGATTTTGCCGCTACCAGAGAAAAAGCGGCTGTTGTTACCGCACGACTTTGTACCGAATGTGGGCTGTGCAACGCGGTGTGTCCTGCGCGGTTACCACTTAGTCAGGTGATGCCACTTTTAAGGGAGCAGATTAATGAGTCAGACTAAAGCAAAAACGGTAAAGGAGCGGGCAGTGTATAAGACGGTTTCGCTGCGTCCCTATACAATGCTTTCAACCTCAGTGCACACGCGCCTATACTTTATGTTCGGCGTTCTTTTAGTACAGCTTTTGATGCTTTTTTTAACAAAAAGCTGGGATGCGCTTTCGGTCATTGTGTGTACGGTGCTTGCAACGCTGCTTGCCGAAACAAGTGAGCTTGCAAGAAAGCGACATCGTGTCTTTAATTACCTGCACTCGCTTTGTGAAGGAATCATTATAGGCTTTTTTATTCCAAGCTCCTATCCGCTTATTTCTGTATTTTTTATTACGCTTTGTATCTCGCTTGTATGTCGTTGGATGCTCTGTGGGTATCCGAATAACTGGGTAAATCCTATTGCATTAACGGTAGCGGTGTGCTGGCTTATCGGCATGAACCAGTTTCCGCTCTTTACGCTTACGCCCGTTGTGTTGCAAGCAAAAAATCCGAGTGCACTGCTTTTAGAAAATGGAACCTTTCCAGTACTGCCCTTTGATGCGGCGTTTACTTCCTTTTGCAATCAAAAGCTGTTTAGTCTTTTTAATGTTTCAGTACCAGAGGGCTTTATTTCGCTTCTCTGGGACACGCAGGCAGTTATTCCTGCCTTTCGCTTTAATGCGCTTACCTTGCTTTCTTCTATCGTGTTTATTGCCTTTGATGTTTTAAGTCCGCTTATTCCAGCGGTGTTTCTTTTTGTCTATTTGCTGTTGGTGCGCTTTTTAGCTCCCGTATTTTATGGCGGCATTTTTGGGCAAGGGGACATGTTGCTTGCGCTCTGCACGAGTGGAACGTTGTTTTCAACACTCTTTCTGTTGCAGTGGACAGGAACAACGCCGCAACTACAGTTTGGAAAAATCTGCTATGCCGTGGGTGCAGGCATTATTGCGTTTCTTGTTGTTGGCTGTGGTGTTTCATCTGCTGGTACCGTGTTTTCTATTTTGGTGCTGAATGTGATTTCATCGATGATTCAGGCTGCAGAAACGCTGTATGCTGATCACTGCATTCAGACCGTTCAGGTGCCAAAATGTGTTGCCCTACAAAAGGAGGGAATTCATGCTTGAAAAACAAGAAGTCCTGAAGCTTGCAAAAAAATACGGTATATTTTGCGCAATTGTGCTTTGTCTGTTTACCGTACTGCTTGTGGTAACGCTTTTTTCACGAGAGAGCTGGCGTCAGGGACTTGCAGGAACACTCCAGGAGACGCTGAATGCTTCTTATCCTGATACCTATGCGGTCGGAAATCCCGTTCCGCTTTTAACGCCTTTTTCTACGAGTGCTGCAATCTACAATTTGACGCTCAAAAAGGTACCTTCTTCTTCGCAGCAGTTGCGACAATATGGCGTGCTCGTGCGTATTCCGACTATTGCAGGTCCAGCTCCTGCGGTCTTTCTGTATTCACATGATTCTGGTGTAGCATTTGTTGGCTATGCGCTGAATTATGGAAAAGCCGCACGGGTTTTTGAAAATGACATTGGATTAAAAATTATTCAGTATTGGCAGGCGCAGGTGCTCGATATACTTAATACTGCAGGCGTGAATGGAGATGAAAAATGACCGACATACATTTTCATGATAAGGTAGTGTATTTTTTTCTTGCGGCGGCGCTTTCTATCTTGATTCCAGCTCCTGGACGCTTTGCATACGGGGTTGCGCTGCTGCTCATTTTTAATTTTCAGATTGTGACGGGCTTGCTCTTTTCGCGTCTTATTAACAAGCTGCAGTTAAACTCGCTAAAGAATGCGCTTATGGCAATGGAAATAATTGCCAGTACCATTTTTTGCAAGCAAGTGCTCGTATTTATCTGTCCCGTTATGGCGCTAACACTCGGCTTTGTTGTCTATCTGCCGGCGCTTTCGGCAACCATCATCGATTTTTTGTTTAAGGAAAACGAACATTCACTCAAGAAGGATGTCACTCTGAAAATGCTTTTAAGTGGCAGCTTTTCTCTGTGTGCGCTTCTCTTTTTCTTAATACGCGATATTTTTGGCTACGGCACATTTACCATGATTGCGTATAAGCACATTGCCGTTTTTTCACTTTTTGCGTTTGATAAGCAGATTTCAGCTTCCTCGTTTTTGGCAACAATTCCTGGCGCGCTTTTGCTTTTAGCCTTCTTCTTCTTTGTGTATGTAGCGGTAAAAAATAATTATATCGTGCTTAAAAGGAGCTCACAGGCATGACCAGTTCAATTTTGTACTACATTCTTTACAGCTCGGTCTTTCTTGTATATGGCATGGGGCTGAACCGCCTGATAACGCTAACTGAATCTTTTGGTTCTCTTATGCTTACCTGCTTTAAGACGCTGATTACCGCCATTTGTACGGTTTCACTTTCTTTTTTGCTTATTCGCTATTTGTTAATGCCTGTGGGACTTGTTGAGCTGTACCCCTTTATTGTTGTCTGCATTTATGTGTGCATTTCCATTGTGATAGAGGTTTTTGCGAGCATTGGTGTTAATGATTCTGTTTCTGAGCTGACTATTCCGCTTGTTAGTATTATTCTTGCGGTAAACGAGTCGAATGGACTTGCACATATTCTTGTGGTTGTTTCTGCATGCATTATTGCGTTTTATGTGCTTGAGCTGATGATATATTCAGTGCGTGTTCGGGTAGAATCGTTTGCAGCGCGTTCTGGGGTGGGCATATATACGCTTCTTTTGGCAAGTCTTGCGGTGATTGTTATTGCGCTGTGTTCTTGGAATATTTCATGGCTTACACTGCTTAAAAAGCTGTAGCGAGGAGAATGCTCGTGGTTGTTTCAATTTTGCTTTTAATCCTTTTTCTGATTGTAATAAGCGCTGTTATGTTTTTTATTTTCTGCTTTTTTATTCCAAAGCTTATTACAAAGTATACGGGAACGCTTGGTGTGATGAGCACTGAAAAAAATCTGGTGCTTGAAGAAGACGGCTTTTCTGATGTGCTTTTTGATCCGTACATGCAGGCAGTCGTTATTGGCTCGAATACTGACTCTGCTGAAAAGCGGCTCCAGTTTCGCGGGGTGGAAAGCTGTGCCGTGTTTTATGCCTCGTATGGCTCTGCGGTACTCGGAAAGCAAACCTGTCTTGGATACGGGGATTGCATACAGGCGTGCCCGCAAAAAGCTATTTTTATGAAGGACGGCAAAGCGGTTATCAGCGATCTTTGCGGTGGCTGTGGAAAATGCGTTGATGCGTGTCCGATTTCAATTATTTCACTTGCGCCGGCTGTTAGTGTTGAAAAACCTCAGAGAAAGCACTTTAAATTTTGGTATACATGTTATAGAATACTGTCTAGGAGGATTCAGCGGTATTAGGGTGGAAACCGCTTGTATATATGAAAAGCTTAACCATCTGTATTTCTCTCACCGTTGATTCTGATTTTGCTTCGATTACCCAAGATTTTGAGTCGCTGTATCAATCCTCTCTAAAAAAAATTGGCTCTTTTTTGTATGCCCACCGCGAATGTCGTCTTGCGTTGCATTTTTCCGGTGTTCAGATTGATTGGCTTGTAAAAAAACATCCTGAATACATACAGATTCTTCGTGAATTGATTTCTCGCAAGCAGATTGAGCTTTTAGGGGGCGGCTACCACAATCCTGTTTTCCCCTTGCTTTTTTCGCAGGATAGAAGCGGACAAATTGAATGTATGACGTCTTCGCTTACGCACGCATTTGGAAAGCGACCACGCGGAATGACGCTTTACGGTTCTGTTTGGGATGCAAGCTTAATTCCCTGCTTTCAGACTTGTGGTATGGAATATGTACTTTTAGACGCAAGCCTGCTGCCACAAGAAAAGCGCTGTTTTCTGCCACTTATAGCAAGTGAACAGGGGAAAAGCATAAAAATCCTTCCTGTAAGCGAGGATATGCTTCCAGGTGCTGATTTTGACGATGCGCAGCGCTACCTGCTCCACTTAAAAACGGTTGCTGATGAAGCGCAAACAGAAGCTTCGGTAATAAAAAAACGTGTTATTACGCTTAATTTTTCGCTTTCTGCTTTTGTTAGCCTTATTGAAAACGGTCAGCTTGCAGCCTTGTATGAGGCGGTAGGTTCGTTTGCGGATGACGAGCTTGCAATACGGCTTCCGATTGAATTTTTGCACAAGACCGAAGACATTTTGCCGGTGTACGTGAATGCAGGCTTAAAAGCTGACATTGCAAAATGGGCGCGAGTTCCGTATGAAATTGCAGATAATACCTCTGGCTTTCCTATTACTATTTACGACTTTCTTGCAAGTTATCCGCGAAACCGGTCGCTGTATAACCGAATTTTATACATTAGTGCGTTGATTTCGCAGACGCATGGGGATAAGGTGCGCCGGCAGGCTGCGCGCGAAAAATTGTGGGAGGCACAGGGAGCTCAAGCGCTCGTCTGCAATCCTGACGGCATTTTTGCGACAAATGCTCAGCGGCAAAATGCGTACCGAATTCTAACCGAAGCTGAAAAGCTTTTGCGCGAATGTGGTGACGGTAAGTCGCATGATTTTAAGGAGTCGGTTACCTGTTATGACTACGACGGGGATGGGCATAACGAGTATGTTTGTCGCATGGCGCAATATACTGCGTGTGTAGCGCAGAAGGCGGGCAGTGTAACCGAGTTTGATGTCATGCATAATACGGGTAATTATGCTGACAACCTAAAGCGTATTGAGCGTTTTGATGCTGTTTCTGACTGCTATGAGCGCGGCATTTTTGTTGACCATTTACTTACGCAGCAGGAATACCAAGAGTATAAAAGCGCAAAGCCTGCAGGAACTGGAATTTTTTCATCGGTACTGTATCGGGAGCTTGATTTTGATAGTCCGCGGCATGAAATAAAGCTAAAGGCCGAAAGCGAGTTTAGCTCAGAACGACTCCCTGTTTCGCTTAGAAAGCGCTACATTGCAAACTCAAACGGCTTTACCTTGCAGTACATTTTGCGCAATGAAGGTCCGCTCCCCTTAAAAGGTGTGTTCGTTGTTGAGTCTAATTTTGCGCAGACCGATTTTTCAGAGGCAGACTATAACGGTTATCAGGTTGCTGTTATTTCGCAGGGGCAGCGATTTGCTCTTGATGCACGAACTGAGCCTGGAACGCTTTCTTCATGTTCGTTTATGCAGATAACGGACTGTGCGCACGACATTTCGTTTGTGTATGAGCCGAATGAAAACGCTGATGTTACGTGTATGCCGTTGCTGTTTCATCGGCCAAAGCTCGGAAGTGCGCAACCACAGGTTGCAGGAACCACTTTTGTCGCCTCACTGTGCTGGAATGTAGAGTTGTCAGCGGGCATGGAGATGGAAAAAACAATCAGCTTTACCGTGCTGGTGCCAAAAAAACGGCGAAAGTCGCAAAAAAACAGCTAAGCGTTTTCGAGCGCTTCCTGGCGTTCGATTTTCGCAGCGGTAAAATTGATAGCTTCGTCAGCAGGAATTGGCTTACTAAAGAAATAGCCTTGAATCGTGTCTGCCCCGAACTGGCGCAGGCGCTCGAATTGCCATTGCTCCTCAACACCTTCGATTATCATTTCCTTGTTAAGGTCATGCATCATCTGAATGACGTCACGAATGAATGCTTCTTTGCCGTTAACCAAATAGGCGTCAACAAGCGATTTATCAAGCTTGATAACATCGACTGGTAAATAGGACAAGTAGCCGAGAGAAGAGTAGCCAGTGCCAAAATCGTCCATAAGCAAGCGAATACCGACCGCCTTAAAGCGCTTAAAAATCTGGTCTGCAAGGCTGCTTTTTTCGAGGAACAGGCCTTCGGTAATTTCTATTTCAAGATAGCATGGCGGAATGTCATAGCGCGCTAACAATTCAAGCACAAAATCAACATAGCCGTTGTCATTGAGCTGGTTACTTGAGTAGTTTATCGAAACGGGGTGAAGTGGCTTACCTTCCGCCTTCCATGCGGCAAGTTGCTGTATGGCAAGCTCCGTTGTAATGCGCCCAATTTTCCAAATCCAACCGTTTCGTTCAGCAATTGGAATGAATTTTCCTGGATACATGCCTGGCGCCTTCATGCGGACGAGTGCCTCGTATCCGCTTACTTCGAGCGTCTGCGAGTTTATCTGTGGCTGATAGAGCATATAAAAGCCGTTGTTCTCGAATGCTTCAAGCAACGCCGTTTTAATAAGCGCCTCCTCTCGAGCGCGCTCTTTCATCTTCTCTCCATACAAGAAGGCGCCGTCTTTCCCCTGACTTTTTGCTTCATACATGGCGTTTTCTGCATTAGAAATATGCTGTTCGGGAGGAGTAATACCGTCTGAGTTTGAAATGCCAATACTTGCCGTTATGCTTATTGTTTCATCTCCCAGCGGAATTGGCGAGCGAATTTGCGTAAGCAGGTCTTCAATAAGCGGATGCTCTACGTCAAGCGTTTCGTTCGGAACAACGAGCAGAAATTCATCACCACCATAGCGTGCTAACAGCCAATCCTTGTCTTTTCCCATGCTCCGTAAAATGGCGACCATGTACTGTAATATGCTGTCTGCAACCTGATGACCAAAGCTTTCGTTTAGCTCTTTAAAGCTGTCAATGTCTATAATCACAACAGAATATACCGCATTTGCATCGAACGAATTGCGCAAATATTCGGTTGCCGTGTGTCGATTTAGAATATCAAGCCCTTCATCATATTCCGCTTTATAGCGTAGCTCTTCGTGAGAGGCTTCAAGCGCATCGTGTGATTTTTTCAGCTCATTTTCTGCCTCGCGACTTAAGAGTGAAACCGTGTGTGCTACTGCCAGCAAAAAGAGGAGGGCTAGCGTGAGAAGCGAAACTGGGGGCAAAATAGCACCGTAGTAGTCAAGAAAAGATGACGGCTTATTGTAGAAAATGGTATCGCTTGGCAGCTTTGAAAAATCGAGGTGTAAGTCCTTCATCAGCTGGTAGTTGATTGCCGTGCAAGGAGGCGTTTCGGTGCGGAGCGGAATCGTGTCTATGTCTCTGCCGTCAAGAATTTCTGCAACGAGATGAGAAGCAAGAGTACAGTGTACGACAAAATCCATGTAGGTGCCACCAATTACCCCTGGAACGCCTGCACAGATGTAGTTGCGGAAAATGGGTACGTGTGCATGACCGACAACCGTTTCGGTTCTGGCGCGGATTGAATAATTGTTTCCGTAGATGTCAGAATAGCTTGTCATGTAGATAAGAATTGCGTTACTGGGAAGTGCCTCAAGTGCTGCAATTATCTGGCTTTGAGAAAGCTTAGAAACATTGAAGTCCTGGAATGTGTATGAGTTGTATTTTTGAGCGAGCGCTGTAAACGAGTTTGCATCTGCCTTTCCTGCTGTTGACTGATCATGCATACCGTAAAAGGTATGCACGTCTGGATACAGCTTCATTGCAAGCTGCAGTGTTTCTTCAAGATAATTCTGCTCGTAAAAACCCGTTATATTGGGAAGTGAGCTTGCCTGCTCAGCTAAGGTCAGATTATTTATGCCAAAAAATATGATGGGAAGAGACGCAAAAAGATCATTCTGGAATTTTATGGCAAATTCGAGTGCCGCATCATCTCCCACTAATATCGCTTCGTATTGTCGTTTGTTAGTAGCAAGTCGCTTTTTTAGAAAATCATGGAACGTCTGTATGTCCTTTTGGGTTTCATAGTTTTTCGTGTCCATGTAGACGACGTCGTATTCTATTGCATTCGGGTAGAGTCCTGCATCTATGCCCTTGCGCTGGGATTCCGCACTAAAATAGAGTGGATCATACGATGATAGAAAGAGTATGCGATGGTTGGCTTGTTTAGGCGCTTCTAGAAAGTCCTCAGTTTGGGCGTTACTGTTGATAACGTTTGGAGTGAAAGCTAGGGCAAATACAAGGCAAATAATGCTACCAGTCAAAAATATATAGCGAAGTTGTTTGTAGAGTTCTTGTCTTTTCATGCGTAATCTCGTGCCAGTTAAGCTTTATTACATAGTAGCACATGTTTTTATAAAAAGCAAATAAAACGCGAGAAACGTGCAAGCGTGTTTGTGTACTTGTCTGGTTTTTTAGATTGCAGTAAAATCGAAACGTATTATGACACAAAAAAAATTGTCCGTGCTTGTGCTTTCAATGCTTATCAGTACAGCACTTTTTTCACTGACCTTGCTTTCGTTTCAAGCTGATATTTCGCTTGTTGCATTTCCGCTTTCTGTTTTGTTTGTGGTGCTCCTGTATGTTGTTGCGTACAAAATCTTTGCGCGCGATGCGGTTCGCGCTCTTTCTGCCTTGCGCGTGCTTTTACAATATGCTCCGTATATTCTGCTTATTGCATTTGTGTTGCGCCGTGCAGGCGATAAAGGCACATTCGTTTTTGTCGATGCGTTGGCCGTGCTGTTTTGGCTGCTTGCTTCTGCGTTTTCTCTTGTGCTCTTGCATTACATTCATCCGAAGCGAGCGGGCGCGATTAACGCACGCTGGGGTGCTGCATTGCTTCCGAAAAAGCATACCGGCGTGCTGCGCCTTTGTTTTGAAGCGGTCAGCTGGGTAGATGCGCTTGTTCAGGCTGTCTTTATGGTGTTGCTTCTCAACGTGTTTATTGTGCAGCTGTATGAAATTCCTTCAGAGTCAATGGTTCCCGAATTTTTGATTCGCGACCGCGTAATTGTGTTTAAGACGGCTAGCGGACCGCGTTTTCCGCTTTCTACGATTGGGCTTCCGTATGTTAAGCACTATAAGCGTGGCGATATCGTTGTGTTTAGAAATCCGCATTATGAATCTGACCGGCACAGTGAAGTGCGGACATTTGTTTCGCAGATTGTGTATATGATTTCACTGACAACGGTTAATCTCAATGTAGACGAAAAAGGCGAGCCGAAGGCAGATCCGCTTGTAAAACGAGTTACCGGCGTGCCTGGTGAGCAGCTTATGATGCAGGATGGCGTGCTATATGCTCGTACGCAGGCAAGTGATGACTGGCAGATTGTGCAGGAGGATGCATCGTGGGCTGCATGGAATTTGCATGATGTGCCATCGCCTTCAGTAAAAAGTGGCATTCAGCAGTTCCCCTTGGGGCAGGAAGAGTACGAGACGATGCTCCGTGTAGAAAGCGAACGGAATGCACTTGATATGACGAGTGCTGCGCTTGAGTGCCAGGCGCTTGCAGCTCGGTTTGCGTCCTTGTCTGCGACACTTGCAGCGGAGAAAGCGCAGGTGCCGTTTGCGGCGGGGGAGCGGGAGCGGCTCGTGTATACGCTCTTTTCTTCAGCAGGAAGCACAACGTCAAAATTGCTCCAAGCGCCCAATGGAAATGAGTGGTTTTCGCACTTTATGACAAGCTGGATACAATCAGAAAACGGCTCGTATGATTCGTGTGATACTTTGTATGAGCAGGCCAATTTTCGCTTAAACGTTATGATAAAAATGGTGTTCGGAAAGCTTGTTGTTCGCAATGCAGAATTGCTTGCCTCCCGTCCGTCGCCCGCCGCTTGGAGTGCTGACGCTACTCTGCAGTCACTGCTTTCGCAGGCAGAATCGCTGTATATGTATGCGCTGCTCTTAGACCGACGCAATATGCCAGCGTTTCCTGCAAATGCCGAGGACGGAAGCCCTCGCTATATTCCCGCTGATGCATACTTTATGATGGGTGACAACCGCTTTAATTCGCTTGATATGCGCCATAGCTATGACGAGTGGATTGCACCGCTTACGCCGTATGACAGTCAGTCGGTGACGTATCGAACTAATATGCAGCCACAGTATGTTGATAAAAGCCGTATTTTGGGAACGACGTCGTATCGCTTCTGGCCTGCAGCGCGTATGGGGTTTCCTGGACACACGGGCTTTTCTCAGTAACAGGAGAGTGTTCCTATGCCTCCAGTAAAAATGCGCGGCGTACAGCGCCCGAAAAATACCAAAAAAACTGTTTCACGTCTTGTTTCGTATATGGGGCGGTATAAAGCGCTGTGGCCGTTTGTGTTTATATGCGTTGTTGTCAGTTCGCTTTCAAGCGTTGCCGGCACGTATCTTCTGCGTCCAGCCCTTAATAATTACATTATGCCGTGGATAGGGCATGAAAATCCTGAGCTTTCGGGCTTTGTACACCTGATTGCAGGTATGTTTGCCATTTTTGCTTCTGGAGCTGTTGCCTCGCTTATTCAGCAGCGGCTCTTGCTCTACATTTCTACGCAAACCTTGTGTGCAATCAGAAAAGATTTGTTTCACCATATGGAAACGCTTCCCCTGCGCTATTATGACAGCAGACCGCATGGCGTGCTCATGTCGCTGTACACCAATGACACGGATACCTTGCGCGATATGTTTAGTCAGAGCGTTCCGCAGCTTTTGGTAAGCATTTTTAGCGTGACGGGCGTTTTTATCATGATGCTTGTACTAAGCATTCCGCTTACGCTTATTATGCTCGTCACGATTTTTTGCATGATGGTGCTTGCGACAAAAATTGGAAAGAAAAGCGCCGCTTCATTCCGTGAAAATCAAATGCAGATTGGAGCTGTCGATGGCTATATTGAAGAGCTCATTGAGGGGCAGCGCGTGGTAAAAATCTTTAATCGCGAGGCACAGGCGAATAAGAGCTTTGATGAGCTGAATGAAAAACTTCGGCAGGCGGGAACCTCGGCAAATACCTACGCAAGTATTTTGATGCCAATCATGGGAAATCTTTCGCATTTGCAGTATGCGCTTGTTTCTATTGCGGGAGCGCTTTTAATAATCACTGGGCACATGGATGTGGGAACCATTGCAAGCTTTTTGCAATATACGCGCAGCTTTTCCCGCCCAATTACCATGATGAGCCAGCAATTTAACGGCATATTAAATGCGTTAGCTGGCGCTGAACGAATTTTTGCTGTTATTGATGAAGAAAGCGAGGTTGATGAAGGAACCGTAACGCTTGTAAACGTTATGGAGCAGCCGTCACTCGAGCACGACGGCAAAACGGTTTTAACTGAATGCTTTGCTCGCACGGGAAACTGGGCATGGAAATATACGCAAAGTGGGCAGCTAAAGAAGGTGCGTGGAGAGGTTACCTTTACTCATGTCCATTTTACCTACGATGGAAAGAAGCAGATTCTGCATGGCATTGACTTACATGCAGCTCCCGGTGAAAAAATTGCGCTTGTCGGCTCTACTGGCAGCGGAAAAACAACGATTACCAATCTTCTGACGCGGTTTTACGATATTGAAAACGAAGACGGTTCAATCACTTATGATGGAATTCCTTTGCGAGAGATAAAAAAAGATGATTTACGAGCTTCGCTTGGCTTTGTGTTACAGGATACGCATCTTTTTACGGGTACCATTCGCGACAATATCCGGTATGGCTCGCTTGAAGCAACGGATGCGCAGATTGAAGAAGCTGCAAAGCTTGCAAATGCTGATAGCTTTATTCGGCATCTCAGTAACGGCTATGATACTGTTATTACCGGTGATGGCTCATCGCTTAGTCAGGGACAGCGGCAACTGCTTGCAATAGCACGAGCGGCAGTGAAGGATCCGCCGGTGCTCATCTTAGACGAAGCTACAAGCTCTATTGACACCCGTACCGAGGCGCTTATCGAAAAAGGCATGGATAGGCTTATGGAAGGACGAACGGTGTTTGTGATTGCGCATAGATTAAGTACGGTTCGTAATGCTGACTGTATCATTGTGTTAGAGCATGGTCGCATTATTGAAAAAGGAACGCATGAAGAGCTTCTTGCACTGCACGGAAAGTACTATCAGCTGTATACTGGCGCATTTGAGTTAGACTAAGCAACTGTATGCACCGCTTCTAAAAATGCGAGTGGGGCGAGTGCGGTATGCTTAGTCCATCCACTTGTTGTAATCAGGTGCCTCAAAGCTTTCATCGTCAAAATCGGCGGCGGTCTGTGTCTGTACAATCGAAGGCGTGAGCACCGATTCTGAGACGTCAGAAGCGGTTAGCGCTAAGCTTACGGTAAGCGGTGCGTTGTCGCGGATAATTAAATCACTTGCAAAGCCAGCCTTGTAAAGCTCTCGCTCTAAGCGGTAGAGGGCAAGACTGCGCAAATTGGATGAACCCGCATGAACTGAACAGACCTCGGTCGGCTGTGTGCCTTCTAAGAACCACTGCGTCGTCTTATGGTTCCCACACTCTGGCGTTAAAATGCCGCCACTTACCGAGCAAACTGTTGCTTGAATGACGCCTGTAGCAGGCTTTTCAAAATCTTTGTAGGGAAGCCCATCGTGTGCACGGTTCATGTAGCGCGCCCACGCATAGCCTGCAAGCGTGCTTCCCGTAAGCTTTAAGCCTAATGACTGTCCTGGTTTATCAAAACCAAACCAGAAAACGCTTGTTAAGTATGGGGTAAAGCCAACAGCCCATGCATCTGCCCAGTTTTGCGTTGTACCTGTTTTACCGCCCGCAGGAATGGTATATTTTCTGCCTTTTTCGTTTTTGTAGCTGAATCTATCACCATTTTGACTAGGACCTGCAAGGGTTCCCGTTTTTACGGTATTCTGGAGCAGATTTGCCATGACAAATGCCGTTTGCGGGCTTATGACTTGAGCCGCATTTCCTTTAGCCTGCTGAGTCTGTCGAATGTCACGTTCTGGGTTCAAAATTATATTGCCGTTTTTATCTTCAACACTACGTATGGCTATTGGAGTAACCTCCTTACCGCCACTTGCGAATATGGAATAGGCGCGCGCAACCTCTATAGGACGAACCGAGCATACGCCTAAGCCAATAGGATAGCCTGGAACAAAGCCTCGTGAAGGCACTTCTTCTGTTGGTATGCCTAACAGTGCAATAGCCCGTTCAATTGCTGCGTCAAAGCCAATTGCGTCAAGCACCTTGATTGAAGGAATGTTCATTGAGTGGGCAAGTGCATACCAGAGCTCAACATCACCCTCGTATACACCGCGGAAGTCAAGCGGAATGTATGGCTTTCCATCTTTTGTGTGAAAAACGGTTGGTGTGTCAGAAATGATTGTTGTGGGGGTGAATTCTCGTGTATCAATTGCTGCGCTGTAGTAGAGAGGCTTGAATGATGAGCCTGGCTGAAGCTTTGCTTGTACTGCGCGTATAAATTGATTTTCGCTGTCAAATTTACTTCCGCCAACAAGAGCGGTAATATAGCCGTTTTCGTTGTCGAGCGAAATCATAGTGCCTTCAATCGTCGTTTTCCCCACATTTTGTTTTGCAACAGAATTAGAGCGATTAACAACAGAAAGCTTTAATTTATCCATACCGAACATGAGTGACAAAACATCGATAACAGGATTTATATCGCTGTTGTACGTTGATTTTGCAAGTGACTCATTGCGCTGCTCACTCACCTTAATGCCACCGAGGTTAAAGGTAAGCGCTAAAAGTTCAGAAAGCGGTGTATAGACATTAAAGGCTTCATTTGAACGCACGTCTGTAAAGCTTTGGTATGTTTCATTTGCATAATCGATGTAAATATCCATCGTTTCCTGCGCAGCCTGCTGATGCTTTAAGTTCAGTGTTGTGTTTACGGTAAAACCACTGGTGTAAATGTCGTCCGTGCCGTAAATCATGCTTCCTAATTCGCGTCGTACATATTCACTAAACCAAGGTGCTTTATCATCATGGCTAAATGTGGCCGCGCTTGAGGTGCGCGTGTAATCAAAGCTTCCCCAGTAGTTGTCAAAGGACTCATCTGCCTGCTCTTGTGTAATATAGCCAGATGTGACCATGGCGGTAAGTACATTTTTCTGCCGTTCCATGGCGGCATTAGGGTGATCAAACGGGTTAAATGCGGCAGGGTTCGAAAGCTGAACCACAAGAATAGCTGCTTCTGCGGGGGTTATCTCCTCTGCACCATGTCCAAAGTAATATTTACTTGCCGCATTGACACCGTATGTACCGCCTCCAAAATAAATCTTGTTGAGATACAGCTCAAGAATTTCATCTTTTGAGTATCTGCGCTCCATTTGAAGCGCCCACCAAAGTTCTTTTAGCTTTCGTTTATACGAATAGTCTGAACGGTCGCAATACAATGTTCCTGCGATTTGCTGAGTGAGGGTAGAGCCACCACCGAGTGATAGATGCATAAGCTTTCCTACAACAGCACGAAAAAGGGCCTTTGTGGAAAAACCGCGATGGTAATAGAAAATACGGTCTTCGCGTGAAAGCAGTGCGTCAATCATGTGCTGTGGGAGTTTTTTTATACTGATAATTTCACGTTTTTCTTCACTTGCAAGCTCTGTAATTAGTTCGCCATTTATGTCAAGCAATTTTGTAGGAAGCGCTGTTGAAAATTCAGTAAAATGTTCGTTGTCTTTTATATATTTCGTTTGTGCAAGAGCGATTCCAAGTAGTGAGCCAAAAAGCCCTGCAAAGAAAAAAAGGCTTACAACAAGCAAGCAGGTAGATACCTTTATTTTCGACATAATGGGTAAATGATAGAAGAATCCGCCGCTTATGTCAAATACTGAAAAAATATATAAAAACGTAAAGAAAAAAGTAAAGATTTTGTACCCTATGGACGATATTATAAATGCAGGGTATGCAATTATCCCCTCCCACCCATTGGTACCCTGTTGCCTGATGGGCATAAGACCGACGTAAGTCGGTCTTTTTTTTACTATGCGCTTTTTTACGTTTTTTTGAAGCTAGTTTGACATTTACAGAATGTAAAATACTTTTTTTTCGGGCATAAAAAAACACCATCGAGAAAATGAAGCAATCTCTCGGTGGTGTTTTATATTGCATTTTACAAGCTTGTGTTACTTATTCTCCGATTGTGACACCTGCGTGCTTTTTCTGGAATTTTTTGAGCATTGCAACACCGTTTCGCTTTCCGTTGTAGACAAAGCCACCATTCCAATACTCAAGAGCTGCAAACAAAGCGTTGCCGCCGTCCTGGTCATCAGATTTTTTTGTACGGAAAGATACAAAGTCAGCCAAAGCTTCAAAGTTAGAGTTATGCAAACATTCAAGACGCTTGCGATTAAATTCATTCCATTTTTCCAGATCCTTAAAGCCTTCGCCTTCGTCCTGAACGATAATGTGCGCATGAGAAGGGCTGAAAGAATACCAAACTCGTACCTTTTTGTTGATGTCGCAGTCATTTCCATGCTTTACCGCATTTTTGATTACTTCGCTAATCTGCTGTTCAAGTAGGTTGATTTCCTTAATCTCAAGCGGTGCTGACTGCACAATCAGCAATGTAAAATAACGAATTTGGCGGAAGTCTGATGGAAATTCCTTGTACAACATGTTTGTAGTATCGAACAGCGGATCGTTGTCATCAGAGCGTAACTCTTTGATTTCGTTCTCTTCCATTTGTGGTATTCCTCCAAAATTATTCATTTACCATAAGCAGTGCTTCTTCAACACTGTTGGCGATTGGAAAATAACCCATAAGCTTGGTCAGTTCAATAACCTTCTTTACCGAGCCATGGATGTTAGACATCACCATTTTTTCGAATCTTCAGTTCCATAAAAAGCTCCTTTTACCTACTGAATCTTTACTACAAGAAGTGTCTGGTCATCGTGCAATTTCTCGGTGCCAAGAAACTTCCTTATGTCGTCTTTTACCCGGTTTGCAATGTCTTTGCCGGATAACTTATTATTGGCTTTTACGACAGCTGCAAGACGATCGAGTGAATACTGCTTACCTTGACTGTTAAGCGCTTCGATCAAACCGTCACTGAATGTTATTATACTATCTCCGCTTGTCCCTGTAAATTCAAAATCCTTGTATGTAGACGTTTTTTCCACACCTACAGGGGCACTATCTTGCGACAGCTTTTCAATAGCATCCTTTTGCGCATTATAGCGATACACAGGAGTTGAGCCACCTGTCGCTAACTGAAATTTCTTTTTAAGCGGATCATAGTTCAAGAGTGCAACAGACGCAAAATGGTCGATACTGTTTCCTTCGCTACAAATGCCACGGTTTGCCCAGCTTAAGATGGTTCCTGCACTCTGTGTGGTATTCGTTATTAGACGCAACATCGCACGAATCATAACCATAATGAGCAGTGAATTCATGCCCTTGCCAGCAACGTCCATCAAAACAAATGAAATGCGATCCTTACGGGCTTGAATAACGTCATAGTAGTCGCTGCAAACGCCTGCAGACTGGTCGGTATAGCAACCGATAGAAATGCCTGCAATAACAGGAAGCTTTTTTGCAATGAGCTGTTTTTGCAAGCCGAGTGCAATACCGCTTTCCTTGGTAAGCTCTTGGCGATCATTGTATTGCTGGAAGCTGTAGCGTGTTTTCAAGGCAACGCTTGCAAAATCTCCGAGTGTAAGTGTCCAACCGTATTCCGTTTCAGTAAACGGTGTTTTGTCTGGATTTCGCGAAAGTGCAAGTAAGCCAGTTACTATGTCGCCGTGTTTTAGAGGCAAGAAAATATAGCTTCCACATTTCAAGAAATCCTCTGGACCGTTTTGGAATATGCGGTTGTCTTCCTTAGGGTTTTGAATAAGCGCAGGTTTTCCTGCACTCGCAATTTCTCCAAAAATATTGTCGCGCAAAGCAAACTGTGCAAATTTAAAGCTTGTTTGTACCCGCAATGGCTTGTGCGGAAGGTCTTCGGGAAGCTTATAGGGTGGCGGAAATTCGCCATTAAACGATTTTACGGCAATGACATCTTCGAAATCGTCAACAACAAGTACAACGCCACCGTCAGCATTGGTGATGGTACAGGCAGCCTTGTTTATTGTGTCAAGCAACGTCTGTAGTCCCTCGTCCTGAGAAAAGGAATCTGCGGCGGTCGTTATAAAACCAATGCCCGTTTCGAGCATTTTAACTTCGGCGGGAGCTAAGTCCTCTACAATTGTTGCGGGAGCGAGCGTTTGCTCTGCCTGCTGAATTACAACGTTTTTTTCTTTTGGCTTACCGAATGCAAGCATAACGCAGTATGGAATAAGTAAGGCAACGGCAAGCAGCAAAAATAACGAGAAGTACAGAACATTTCCTGTCGCAAGTACGTTAAAGCAGGAAAATGCGAGCACAGCCAAAGCAAAAAAAGAAATAAAGCTAACCTTTGCCGTGTTTCTTATTTTTATGATAGCAAGCATGACTGCCAGAAATATCGCTAGTATCGCGATTGTCAGCAATGGTGCATAAACTGCAGTGCTTAATGATGACAAATTTTTACTCCCTTTTTCTTAACACTCTAAACGTATTTTACCATTGAAATATGCTACCGTCAAGTTTTTGTATTCTTTTTGATTTGTATTTTAAGGATTAGCTCTGCAAGTCGATTTAAGACGTGCAGGAGCGGAGAGCGGACATACCGATGCTTAAAGTCAATCGTTGTTTCATCGATCGAGATAGTTTCGCCAAATTTTTGTTTGAGCTCGTCCCAGTATTTTATAATCCAGACGTACATGTCGTCTTTTGTTCGTCCCTTGAACGCGGACATAATGTGGTGGCTGTCAATACTATGGATGACGGGAAGGTATACCGTGTTAAACCATGATAGAATGGCATCGGTCAGCGGAATTTCTTCGCTTTTGTTCATGTTTATGTAGTATTTGTGGGTCAGAATATGATTGTACACAACATCGTACTGACCAGGAACCGAAAAATCAAGGCGCCAGTAGTCAGTAATGTCGCCAAAATTGGTTTCTGCATAAAAGACACGTTTTTCGTAGTCGATAACCTGTTTCGTCATTTTTTCAAGCGTGTCACCTGGATGTAGTTTTATCTCGCTTTGCAGGCTGACGACCTCGGCATCGATATATTCAATGCCCTTTGTTTTTGCAACAGAAACGCGGTGGTTGCCATCGCGCACAAAGTAAATGCTACCAAGTTCGTACAATGTTATGGGCGGAAGGGGAATATCCTGTATATGCGCCATGTCAATGTGTTCCCAGCGCGTTTTTAGGTGCATGTTTTTGGGAAAGAATCTGCTGTCAAAGTCACGGTAGCGGCCTTCGCTTCCTACAATGCGGGAAACAGGCACAACTTGCATTCCCTTGTAGACTTCGCCTTGTGGCTTTAAAAGCTTTTTTATGTCAGAAAACGAAATGAGCATTGCTTCGTCTGGCGTCAGAAAATGCTGAATCTCATTAAAAAGCGCCTTATTGTGTGCTTTTGAAAAGTCGCTTTCTGTTTGTACGGCTATATCCGCTCTCATGGCTCAGCTCCTTCTGTTTGTGTGGGTGGGGGAAGCTCTATGATGCAGTGGCTGTAAGCGTTGATTACGGTTGTATCTCCACTTACGGTTATCCGTTGTTCTGCTAAATCGTATAGGTGAATATGCCCATGTACCAAGTATGCAGGCGAAAAATGCTTTATAAACCAGTTAAAGCACTCAAAGCCCTTGTGGCACGGGTCTTCTCGGTCATGAATATGGCGCGGAGAAGCATGGGTAAGGAAAATATCGAGGTAGACGCCGTACTTTAGCTTGTTTATCAGCAGCTGGGGAACGAGCGAAAGCAGATGCCGAAACATTTGCCGCTCGGTGTACTGGCTTAATCCATTGTTGTAGCGCAGGCTTCCTGATACGCCTGCGAGTAAAAGCGGACGGGTGCCACCTTTTTTGCAGGGTAGGCGAAGCTGCTTGTTTTTGAGCACTTTGCAGCCAGCGTATGTCGCGCCATGGCTTGCTTCCATTTCTGAAAGAACGGTGTTTGGTGCCGATAGCGTTGGGTGTGCTCCCCGCGTTGTCATAGGCTGGCGATGGTAAAAATGAAATTCAGTTAAATTGTGGTTCCCGAAAATAAAATACGTTGGCTTATTAAGCGTGGAAACGATAAAATCGATGTAATCTGACGGTAAATCCCCTGCGCACAAGACAGCATCAATATCCTTAAAGCGGGATTTTGCGTTTGTCGAATATACAAGAGGATCTATCTGGTCAGAAACACACAAGAATTTCATGCGACTTTTTTGGGCTACGCGCCTGCTTTGGTGAGAATCGCTTCAAGCTTCTCTTTTCCGATAAGCTCGATGGGGCGGTTTTCTGCATAGCCCGTTGCAGCGCTCGTGAAGCCTGCGCTTGAAAGAACGTATGCCTTTACGCAATTCTGTGATTTTGCCTGATCCAAAATCTTTCTGATTTCTGCATCATCAATTGCTTCTGTTTCGCGGTAGAAGTTAAGCAAAAAAAGCTGCTTACGCATGTTGCGCCAGTCATCGCTTTTGCCTTCCGTCGCCACGAGCTGCACGCCCCATTTTTTGTTTTCGCTTTTCTGTACGGAAAGATTAAGCGCCGCTGTCGCCACTTTTTTGCATATTTCCACAAGCTCATCCTGCGAGCAAGTAAGGAAATCCTTCATGTTGTCGTTAGCGGCAAGCTCCTTGTATTCAGAAAGCTTTTGTGCAACGTCACGGAACGAGCGGCTCACCTGTGAAATAAGCTGCCACTGCTCAATGGCTTTATCCAAATTGTGCTGCTTTTCGTAGCAGTTTGCAAGAAAGTAGCGTGCATACAGCGTTTCCTGATCCTTGTCACTTTTGGAAGCCTTGATTGCTCGGTCAAACTCGCTCATGGCATTATCCATTTTGTTTGCCATCATAAAGCATGAGCCGCGCTCTAAAAGCGCACGTTGCTTGTATTCAGGGTCGCGAAGTGCTTTTTCAAATGCTTTTACGGCGCCCGATAAGTCTTTTCCCTCTTTA
>CALAEZ010000352.1 GCA_937891125.1 uncultured Treponema sp.
GGTGGAGCCCGGACTTTCCTCACCCCACAAAGATTTCATTATCAATGCGTGGCACGGTTATCATTTTCTCCTTAAATATTAACTTTGATAAGCGCTCGGAAAACGCCACCATAGATCTGCTGTTCCTAAGCATTGCAAGGAGCATCTAAATAACTCCTTGCGACCTTCCGCTAGTCATCGTAATCGATGGATTTCTCATCAGAATCTCCATCAGATACATCTCCATTTTCATCATCTTCGTCTTCAAATTCGTCAGCAAATTCATCGTCAAAATCTGAAAGAGAGCCGGTATCATCAGCGGTAAAGTAGCTTTCTTCCTCGCCCTCCTCTGAGGCTTGATAGAACAGAATTCTACTACAGTATGGACAGAACAAAAACTTATCACCCTCGTGAACCTCATTTGCAAACTGAGCAGGCAACGCCATGTGGCACCCCATACACTCGCCATTCTTTACTGCAACAATACCTTCGCTATTACGCTTAATAATCCGACGGAATTTATACACAATTTCCTGTTCTTCCGAAGTTCCAAATTCAGCTTCAATTTCCGACTCTTTTTTACTTAAGTCTTCTAGCTGAGTTTTATATGCAGTAACTTCTGCAGACAGCGTATCTTTTCCTGCGTTTAATTCAGTTTCCTGCGATGAAATCATCGCCTCATCAATCTGAAGCTCTTCTTTTAACTCAGCAAGTTTTTTTTCTTCTTTCTGCAAATCCTTGCGGACAGAATTTTCGCGCTCGGTAGCTTCGGTAATCTGCTTATCAAGTGCCTCGTATTCACGATGCGTTGTGATAGTATCCATACCCTTTTCACCCGATTCACGAGAAGCTTCCGCCTCTGCAAGCTCAGCCTTGAGATGCTCAACCTTTGTCCGAACATCCTCGTACACTGCATTTTTCTCAATATATTCTTTCTTAAGTCGTGTCAAAAGTTCATCCTGAGACACAAGGCGCTTTGGAGATTCTTCAATTTTTTCTTCGAGCGCATACTTTTCTGTAAGGATATCCTGAAGAGCTTTTAGCTTTTCAAATTTTTCTGTCATTGCCATATGAATAAACCCCGCGTTTATTTTATCAAGCAAGTATATATAAAAAAAAAATCCGTGTCTACAGATTAGAAGCGATTACAGAAAGCCTACTCTGAGCAACCCGCAGCAGCGCCTCCCTTGTGTTCATGGCAGGATCATCAAGTACACACTGAAACAGCTCCTTCAACACAAGCCCAATACACCGCCCCTTAGGAAAGCCCAACTCCAGCAAATCATCACCATTTACCGCAAGCTCTTTTAAGCTCACTGCAGTCCCCCGCTGATTTTCAATCTGAATGCGCTCCTTAAGCTCCAAAAGCAGTCGTGCCGTTTCACTTAATGCATCAAGTGGTTTTTGATGCATTCCATAAATGTCAGCCAAACGCAGTGCAAACAAATCGTCAACATTCTTCTTTCCTACCCGAACGATAAAACGACGTATAGCAGCGTCAGTCCAGGTTGACTCGTAATGAAACATATGCTCTTTTATGAGATGGCAAACATGATCAATAACCGCATTTGGATACTTTAGGCGACTAAGAATAGTGCGAGTAAGCGTTGCTGACAAAGCCTCATGCCCATGAAAATGTATCAACTCAACAGTTTTTCCAGCAGCCCCCGTTTCAAGCACTCGCTTTTCAACCGTTCGCGTACCGGTTTTTCCAACATCATGAAAAAGTGCCGCAAGCCGAACAAGCAAGTTTTCTGCAGGCGCGCCATCGCACGCATACACGTTATGATCAAGCACATCATACTCATGAAAACCACGAATATCCTGCTGCGTAGCCCCCCGACCACTTGCAAGCTCAGGGATAAAAAACGCAAGTAAACCACACTTTTCAAGCTCATGCAGAGCCCGTGACGGTTTTTTCGACAACAGCATTTTATCAAACTCATCGCGAAAGCGCTCTATAGAAACCCCCTGTATTTTTTTTTGCACATCGGGCAACGAAATCGCACGGGCAGTTTCATTTTCTATACAGAATCCAAGCTGAGCACTAAAACGTATCGCCCGCACTGGTCGCAAGCCATCTTCCATAAAACGATCTAACGCTTGTCCAACCGTGCGTATACAGGCATTTTTTATATCTTTTTCTCCACCAAAGGGATCAAGGATGCGACCATCAGAAAGAGAGGCCGCAATGGCATTCATTGTAAAATCACGACGACTCAAATCATCCTCTATTGAGGCTGCATACTGCACGCTATCAGGATGACGCCCATCAGAATAACCAGCCTCTGTTCGGTACGTAGTAACTTCTACTTTTTTCTTCAAAAAAAGCACCGTTACCGTGCCATGAGCTATTCCTGTAGGAATAACATGATGAAAAATCCGCATCACCTCTTCTGGCGTTGCATTCGTCGCAACATCCCAATCTGACGCCTCTTTCTTAAGCAACACATCTCGTACAGCTCCTCCGACTAGATATGCTTCAAATCCGTTTGCAACAAACAGTTCGTTCATTTTTTTTAATTCATGAGGAATAGAAATGTGCTTCATAGAGGAAAGTATAACAGAAACGAACTCAGTTACGCTATACACCACGCGCAAGCAAATTTATGCCATTTGAAAGAAAAGCAACCACTACCGAAAATACGCCCAAAAAAACAAAAAAAAGAGAATAAAAAAGAAAAAAAAGACGTTTGTACAATATAAGAAAAATAACACATTCGCAAAACGACACCGCTGAAAAAAGCACAAGGAGAAGCGAAATACTTGTAATGCAAAACAATAGGAAGGTTATATCGCTATCAAGGAAGCTCTGAGCACACCCCGCAGCGTAAAAACATACTGCTGTTGCTAAAAGAAAAAACAAAAAAACAACAGCTCTGCTCGTTAAGCGCAGTATAAGCGGAATAAACACCTGTTTACGTCTTTCACCTTGAATCATCGCCTATATAAAACTATACTAAAAAGAGTTCTGAAAAGCTACCGAGGTAACTATGAAAAGAGGAAAAAAAATAGGTGTAACTGTGCTTGTTTTATTGTTCATCGCAGCAAGCGGCTTTTGTTTTTGGCGCGGTTGGATACAATTTTCAGTGCCAACAGACGCATGCGGCATTATGGTTTCAAAAACAGGTGGCGTTTTTCAAACCCCCATTCAAAAAGGGCACTTTTTTTGGCGGTGGGAGCCATTACTTCCCACAAACACAAAGCTTTTCGTGTTTTCCATGCGTTCAGAGCATTTTCACAAAAGCATACAAGGAGCACTACCCTCGGCAGATTTATACAGTCTTCAGATTCAGCAGGAGCCTGATTTTTCCTATTCGTTTGCATACGATATTTCACTCCAGCTTAAACCAGACGAACTTATCACGCTTGTTTCATCGCAAAAAATACAGGACACAAGCGATATCACAACCTACCTTGAACACACCGCAGACCGCATTGCAGCGTTAACAACTCAATTTTTGCTAAATGAGTCAGCATTACACAACACAGCTCTCTTAACCGCATACAGCACTGAACAAATTCTTGCCGGCATAAAAAACCTCGGAGACATACAAGGAATATCAATTCGCGATATTACCGTTTCAAAAGCGCATATACCTGACATTACATTATATAACACGGCAAAAAATACCTTTGACCATTTTCAAAGGTTAGTAGATACAGAGCTTGCAGCCTTAGCAAAAAAACAGGCTGACTCCATTGTCTCTGACAATCGAGCAATAAACAAGCTTACCAAAATCGGCGAAACACTAAAAAAATACCCAGAGCTTTCTGAGGTTCTAAAAAATGGCGACACAGTATCGGTTCTTAAAGCACTCGATACACTACGCTAAAAAAAGGAGCACACAAAAAAAATGAAAAAAAGGCTTTACGGATTACGAGGCGCAACTGGCGCTGAAAACACACAAGCTTCAATGCAGCAGCATGTCGCAGAAATGTGCAAATCACTGTTCACCGAAAATAAGCTACAGTCAGAAGATATTGTTTCAATACATTTTACGCTCACAAAAGATTTAACCGCAGTTAATCCATGCGCTGCCTTACGAAAAAGTGACATAGACATTGATGTATCAAAATGCGCACTCTTTGCCTCGCAAGAAGTTGATATTGAAAATGCACCGACACAAATGATTCGTGTTCTTATTACCGCATACCTTCCTGAAAACGCTACCATACACCATTGCTATATTCATGGAGCTGAAAAGCTACGTCCCGACTTTGCGAAAAAAAATTGATAAATTTTCTAAAAAAAACGTTTTCTACTGTTGACACGTTTTTCTGTTTCAGATATAGTACAAACACATTAGCAAGCTGCCTTAGCTCAGTTGGTAGAGCACGTGATTTGTAATCTCGGGGTCGTGGGTCCAAATCCTACAGGCAGCTTAAAACAAAAAAAGGGGAGTTTCCCGAGTGGTCAAAGGGGACAGACTGTAAATCTGCTGCCTAGTGCTTCGTAGGTTCGAATCCTTCACTCCCCAGAAGAGCTTAAAAAGATTACTTTTTAAGCTCTTTTTTTTGCCCTGAAAGCTTTATGATTTGACAAAAAAAACTGAAAAAGGTAACATACAGTAAAACTGGAGTGTAAAAGGTGAATATACGTTTTTGGGGGGTTCGTGGTTCATTACCAGCACCTTTAACCCCACAACAGATTCGAGCAAAAATCAATGCTGTTGTACAGCGTATCGCACCAACCGATGTGCTTTCAGAAGAATCTCGGGAACGATTCTTATGTGCACTACCAAACTGGTTGTTCGGCTCTATCGGTGGCAACACTCCTTGCGTTGCAGTAACCACCCAAGCAGGTACAAAGCTTGTTTTCGATGCAGGCACTGGTATTCGCATCATGGGAAAGCAGGAAGAGCCCCCGCAAAACAATCATTATCATCTTTTTTTCTCGCATTTTCATTGGGATCACATTCAAGGTCTACCTTTTTTTGACCCTGCATACAATAAAGATACCGTGTTTGATATGTATTCGCCAGTCCAGAATTTTAAGGAAATACTGTCAAATCAGATGCGAACTCCTTATTTTCCTGT
Source organism: uncultured Treponema sp. (assembly GCA_937891125.1). Taxonomy (GTDB): domain Bacteria; phylum Spirochaetota; class Spirochaetia; order Treponematales; family Treponemataceae; genus Treponema_D. The sequence continues at coordinate 5,020 of CALAEZ010000352.1, forward strand.
TGCACTAGAATCTTTTACTAAAAACATTACCTATCACACCGTTACCGAAGGACAGTTTTTTTCAGTAAACGATGTACAAATATGCACGGTAAAAATGTCGCACCCAGGCGGTTCTTACGCATACGCCGTTCAAGAAGGAAATCACAAATTTGTGTACGCAACCGATGTAGAGCTTTTGGCTAAGGATTTTGAAGTCTCACCTGCGCGCGCAATGGTGTTCCAAAATGCAGATGCCATAGTAATTGATGCTCAGTACACGGTGGAAGAAGCATACAGCAAGCAGAACTGGGGACATTCGGCATTTTGTTACGCTATTGATTTTGCTGTTGCATGGAATATAAAGAAGGTTTTCTTGTTTCACCACGATCCTGCTTACGACGATCGTAAATTACATTCTCTGCTTGAAAGCGCACAATGGTATGCAAACTATATTTCGCATGATGAAATAGAAGTCGCACTCGCTGTAGAAGGACAGGAGATACAGCTGTGAGATCGGAAGAGCACACGTCTGA
>CALAEZ010000353.1 GCA_937891125.1 uncultured Treponema sp.
TTTCCGGCTACACCGCATTTTTATTAGGCGTGCGAAGCGTTGTGCCGGAAGCAAAAATGCTTGTGCATTACACAAACACCTGGAGCAATCACGTTCTGGAGCGTAAATTTGCAGAAAGGCTGATTGACGAAGGCTGTGTTATCATAAGCAATCATTCAGACACGGCAGGGCCGGCGACAGCCTGTGAAAACGCAAGCACAAAATACGGAAAAACAGTCTTTCATGTCGGCTACAATCAGAGTATGATTGATGTAGCGCCGACAACATCCCTCTGTTCAAGCAGAATCGACTGGTCGCCCTACATTCTGGGCGCAACCGAAGCCGTCCTAAAAGGAAAATCCATTGAAAAAACAGTAAAAAGTCCGTTTAAAACGACCGACTCTGCCGCAGGCTTTGACCGTGGGTGGATTGAAGTCATGGGGCTGAATCATAGGCTTTTAGCAGAAGGTACGATGGAAGCTGTCGAAAAAACAATAAATCAGTTTAAAAGCAAAAATCTCAATGTTTTCAGCGGAAACTATTTTGGCGTAAATCCGTATGATGAAAATGATGTGTGGGATTTACGAAAACCGTTTATTGAATGTGAGAGCCGCAGCGCACCAAGCTTCTGTTATGTACTCCGTGATGTCATTGAAGTGCGGTAAGGCGGGGTGAAAAATGCTTGGATTGTATTTGAATGTTGTTCTTACCGTTCTGGGCTTTCTTTCCCTTGCTTCAGGAATCAGCTTTTTTATCACCGAAAGGGAAAATAGTAGCTATAGAAAATTTGTATTCAGCATCGGGCTTTTCGTCTTTTTTATAGATTTTGGCTACAGCATGATGGGCTTTACCCCAAATCTAACGGCGGCGTATTTTTTCAGATTAATCGGACTTTTTGCAATCGACAGTTCCCTTATAATTCATTTCATCTTTTTAACAGAAGAATTAAAAATGAAACAAGGCTTCAAGTGGACGCTTTTATCCTTCTTTTTTTGCTATTTGCTCCTTGACCTCGTCATTTTTGGAAGCCCTGCAACCGATAAGTTCGTGCGGTATGATTTTTACACAGCTTCCCAACGGGTAAATCTTAAAAATCATCTGTTTCATTATACGTTTATTGCAGTTGTAGCAGTAACGCTTTTGATAAACGGAATCCGCTGGTACAGGTCAAAAACCACAAAGCGAGATAAAAAATTTGTCCTTCAAATTATAGCCGTGGAATCGTGTCTTGCGTTTTCCGCCGTCCCCGATGTGGTAAAAAGCTTTTTTGCCATGAAGTATCCGGCTTTTCCGTACAGCCTTGCTTTTTCGGTCGTGTATTTTGCTATATGGTTTGGCTGCAAAAGGCATATTCTGTACATTCCGACCGTAAAAAACGTAAGCCAGGAGATTTTCTATTCCGTTGACGTTCCCATTCTCATTTTTGATATGACAGGAACGATGAACCTGTGTAATCCGTGTGCGTCACGAACGCTTGAGATTACGCCGGTTACAAGCTATACGTTCAGAACTCTGTTTACGCTTTCAGACGTTGCTTTTCTGCGCCTTTTAACGCGGGCAAAGCAGGGCGCAGGGTTTGAAGTTTCAACACAGATAAAGGCAGCAGGGCAGGACTGCACGCTTTCCCTTTCCATTCAGCATGACAATACCGATGAGCCGTTCTGCATAATCTGCACTGTTCTGATGAACAATGACAAAGAGGTCGCTCAATGAACACAATGAACACAATGAACACGATAAACGAAACACCCCAAGAAAACAAAAAAATCCCGAACCGCGAAATCTACTCGCCTTTTCAAATTATCGCAGTGGTGTTTGTAAGCTGTTTTCTGAATCTTGGCGGGCACACGCTTGCTGAAGGCCTGCACCTTCCGCTCTGGCTCGACAGCTTCGGCACGTTTTTGACCGCCTATGTCTTAGGCCCTGCCTGTGGCATAATCGTAGGCGTTTCGGGAAATATTCTGCACGGCTTTGTAAATCCGCTTTCGTTTGTCTATGCGCTCACGAGCGTTTTTATTGCCCTTGTTGTGGGTGTTATGGCCCGGCGCGGCTGGATGGAAACGCTCCTGAAAACAATGTCGCTTTCGGTGCTTGTTACGCTGGTGAGCGTTGCCATATCTGTTGTGCTTAACGTAACGTTTTACGGCGGCAGCGTTGGAAACGAGTGGGGAAACGGCATTGTAGAGGAGTTCAGAGAGTGGGGGGTGGTGCGCCCCGTCTGCATTGTACTCGGCCAGTTTTATGTCGATTTTTTAGACAAGGTAATCACGCTCGTCGCTCTGTTTGTGTGCATACGGCTGTACCGGTTTTTAAGGCCGCATTTGCCAGACTGGCTCTGTCATTCCGAACTTCACGACAGTCATTCCGAACTTATTTCGGAATTTTCCCCAGTAAAATCCCTTCTTCTCTTCTTCCTGATTTCTTCTTTCTTCATTCCGCAAAAAGCCAGTGCCGCTTCACGCTCCTACAATTCCTTTGCACATACGCTGTACAACAAGGAAAACGGCATTGCAGGCGGAAAAACAAACGACATCGCTTCTACCAACGACGGTATTTTGTGGATTGGAACGTATGAAGGCCTGTATCGCTACAACGGCACGGAATTCCGCCTGATGAACGATTTTGAATCGATTAAAGCCGTCCGCTGCTTGTATGTAGACGATGAAGGCCGCCTTTTTGTCGGCACAAACGATAACGGTCTTTCAATCATCATCAACGAAGAAATCATGAATGTTTTGGAAGAAAAAGACGGCTTACCGGCAGATTCAGTGCGGAGCATTATTCGCAATTCTGACGGACTGTATTACGTTGGAACGGCAGAAGACCTTGCAATCCTTACCATCGCAGACGGTCTTGGTGTCGTTCAAACCGTGCCAGAAATTCAAAACGCCGTTTCTTTAAGCTCAAACGGAGCAGGCTACATTTCGGCAGTGACCTCAAAGGGAAATCTGTTTGTCTTACAGAATGGCAAAATCATCTCTCAGAGCGGCAAAAGCGAAAAATACACAGCCGCGGCTTTTGCCCCCGACGGCTCGCTGTACGCCACGACAGAATCAAACCGACTGATTACGTTTGAAATCACCGCCGCAGGCATTTCTGAAGCGGACGTTTCGACAGACTCTGTGTCCGAAGGCTCAGCGACCGCTCTTGCAATGTCCGCGGGCGCAACTGACGCAGACGTACTGCAAATGACGCTTGCTAGCCGCAGTGAAATCTCCATTACCCCGCTTAAGCATGTGAACGCACTCGATTTTATAGACGACACGCTTTTTCTGTGTGCAGATAACGGCATAGGCTTTTTTAAAGACGGTGTTTTTTCGCTTTTGGAAACAGGCGCGTTCAATAACTCAATCGACAACATAACGGAAGATTATCAGGGAAATTTGTGGTTCACCTCTTCGCGCCTCGGGCTTTTAAAAATGTGCGAAACCTCGTTTACAGAGCTGTATGCGTCAAGCAATCTTCCCCCTTCTGTTGTAAACACCACCGCGCGCTTTTTAGGCGACCTCTATTTTGGCACGGACAACGGGCTTATGGCGACGGACGCAAAGACGCAGCGTGCGCTCCGTACCGCGTTAACAGAACAGCTTGCAGGCGTTCGTGTGCGCTGCCTTTTAACCGCACGGGACGGCAGCCTCTGGATTTGCACAAAGCAGCGCGGCGTGTTACATGCCTGTACTGACGGCAGCGTGCAGACGGTGGTGTCAGGCGAGCAAGCGCGGTGCGCCATAGAGCTTTCTGACGGAACGATTGCGGCAGGAAGCAACAGCGGCGTGTTCTTCATAAAAGATGAGCAGATTATACAGCAGCTTGGAGAGCGCGACGGCTTTGAAAACTCAGTCGTACTCAGTCTGGGCGAAGTAAAGAACGGCAGAATCTTAGCAGGCACTGACGGCGGCGGCCTTGCTGTCATTTCGAAAGAGGCAGCGGACGAACGGTATCACATTACCCGCCTTATAAAGCGCACGGACGGTCTTTCTTCCAATGTCGTCATGCGCACGGTAAATGACTATGACGAAGATGAGGCAACGGGCGGCGTTTTTGTCGTTACAAGCAACGGACTTTGCTATGTAGATTTTTCTTCTGATGACGGCTCTCGCTTTACAGGAAAGATGGGGGAGTTTTCCTGCCGCATACTTTCAAATTTTCCGTTTTCAAACAACTACGATGTGATAGTCCGCAGGAACAAAAACATTTTTGTGCTTTCAAGCGCAGGCATTTTTGTCGTAAACCGTGACGAGCTTTTATCAGGCGAAAAGCTTGATTATGAGATTTTAGACTTAAAGCGCGGCTTACGCGGCACGCTTACTGCAAACAGCTGGAACTATCTGGCTGAAAATGGCGACCTCTACCTTTCGTGTGACACCGGAGCGAGCAGAATCAACCTGAACTCCTATGACAGGGCAGAACATTCGTACCGCATGCAGATAAAATCAGTTTTGATTGACGGAAAACGGCACATCGTGCAGAAAGACATTCCGTTTACCATTCCTGCCGGTACTTTTTCGCTTGAGATTGTGCCTGAAATCATAAACTATTCGCTTAACACGCCGTATGTCAGCCTGTTCTTTGAAGGCGTAGACGAAAAGCCCGCCGTTATGCTGCAAAGCGAGCTTTCAAGCGTTATTTATACAAACATAAAGTCGGGCGATTACCGTTTTCAGATACAGGTGCTTGATTCAAAAGGGCGGGAAACGGTTGAAGAGACAAGCTATGTGCTTTCAAAGTCGTTCCGCTTGTATGACCACTGGTGGTTTACACTGTACACGGTTGCCATCGCAGCCCTAGCTGTTATGTGGCTTACCTGGTATGTAACGGCAAGCCTGCAGGGAAGGCGGCTTGAAAGGCAGAAAATTGAAATGGAAGCGGTGCGCAGACAGGTGCGCATGGGAAACGAAACCATTTTCTCCATTGCAAATGCGGTTGAAGCGCGTGACAGAAGCACGGGAAAACATTCCTGGCGCGTGGCAGAATATGCGGTGCTTATCGCGCGCGAGCTGGGCTTTTCCGAGGAAGAGCAGCAGCAGATCCGGCATACGGGGCTTTTGCATGACATCGGTAAAATCGGCGTTCCTGACAGCATCTTAAATAAAACATCGCGCCTTACCGATGAAGAATACGAGATTATGAAAACCCATACGGTTATCGGCGGCGAGATTCTGAAGGACTTTACGCTTATTCCGCATGTAGACGAGGGTGCGCGCTACCACCACGAGCATTACGACGGTTCTGGATACCCGAACGGCTTAAAGGGCGAAGAAATTCCGCTTAACGCCCGCATTATCGGCATTGCAGACACCTTTGATGCCATGACGGCAAACCGCTGCTACCGGAAAGCACTGGACATGGATTTTGTCATTGCTGAATTAAAACGCTGCTCCGGAACGCAGTTCGACCCCGACTTAGTAGAGATTATGCTTGAGCTGATTGCAGACGGAAAAATCAACGTTGCACGCACGGTAAAAGAAAGTACAATGGCGTAAGCGCGCTTCGCTTTGTGCCTGTAGCACGTCTGACGCGTGTTGCCGCATCCTGACGCACGCTGCGCGCAACACTTTCACCGCATGTCGCGCAAAAATGCCTGCCGTCGTTAAAAAGCGACAATCTCCTCAAAGCAGGAAATGGCAAACTGGTCTGTCATGCCGGAAATGTATTCAATGACGCACTTTTGAAACGACTCGTTGTCAAAAATGTCAAACACCGTTGGCGTTTCGTAGTGCAGAAGCTTACGGCGCGTAACGTCACCCAACGGCGCGTAATTTGTGTAGCGGATAAGCCAGTCTTCAAACGTTGCGCCAAGCTTTGTGTAGGCTTTGAGTGCGCGCGGAATACGGCCGTTTTTTGCATACGGCTGAATCTTAAGGAGCGTGCGGTAAATGGTTTCAAGCACGTTTGTTGCATACTGCTGGAATTCCTTAAGCCGCCAGTGATTGTAGATGTTTGCAAATGCGAATTTTTTAAGCTCGGTAATAAAGCGCGCGTACGGCTCGCTAAAGCAAAGTCCACTTTCGGGGCTTGAATGAGCGCACAGGTCAACAATCAGGTCGTTTATAAGCACGGTTGTGTTTACCGCTTTTCCGCTGCGGTGGCTTAAAGGCTCGCCGTTTTTAGTTCTGCCGACAGTGCTTCCGACAATCTCGCGCAGCTGGCGGTAGCTTCCCATGTCTAAAATGTGGTAGGTGCGCGCGTCTTCCATGTCGCGTCCCAAAAATGCAACCTTGTCAGAAAGCTTTACGACGCAGCCTTCCCACGTAAACGGCTGCACAAGCCCGGGACGTTTTATTGTATACAGGTCGATTGCTTCTTCGCGCGGGCGAATTCCCTGCTGGTCAATTTCGCCGCAGTGACAGATAAGCCCGTCGCGCACCGCGTAGGTCAGATTCAGCGTCTGCTCGATGCCGTTGGGGTCGGGTAATGTCTCGATGTAGTCGGCAAAAAAAAGCGAGTTGCGTTCATGCCAGAATTTTTTGGGCGCGTTCGCTCCCGTCTTCTGCTGCATGAGGCTGTTTAAGCAGTCCTCGCCATGGTGGCCGAACGGCGCATGCCCGATGTCGTGTCCGATTGCAATTGCTTCGGTAAGCTCGGTATTTAAGCCCAAATGTTTTGCGATTGTCGTTGCCACGCTTGCAACATGCTGCACATGCTCCATGCGCGTGCAGACGTGGTCGTTATGCGGCGCAAAGAACACTTGCGTCTTATGCTTAAGACGGCGGTATGCCTGACTGTGCAAAAGCCGCGTGTAGTCGCGCTCAAATTCGCTTCTGATGCCGTTTCCGCGCGCGTAGATTTCAATTTCACGCTTAATTGCGTCATTCCATTTATGGCTGAGCGGCGTTGTAGCTACCGCGGCAAATGCGTCTTTCATGTGCCCTACACCTCAATAGAGCTGATTGCGCTAATAACCTTTTCTGTGCGCGTTCGCAGGTGTTCAGCCGCGGAAGCAACAGAGCTCTGCGCATCACGCATCTTGCTAATTGCCACCAACAGCGCCTCACCGCCGTTATTCTGCTCGGTCACCGCACCATGCACCTGCGTTTCCTGCTGCTTTACCTGCGCAGAAAGCTCCACAATATGATTAAACTGCGTAGAAACCTCACCTGTTTTTACCGATACCGAATCTATCATGCCTTTCATGTTCGACAAAACAGAGTCAATTGACTTTGACTGCTTACTTGAGCTTTCGGCAAGCTTACGGATTTCAGAAGCAACAACCGCAAAGCCCTTGCCCGCTTCTCCTGCATGGGACGCTTCGATTGCTGCATTCATCGAAAGCAGATTTGTCTGCGCTGCAATCGATTCAATCATCTGGCTCATCTCAACAAGTCCACGCGAGCTTTGTTCTATCCGCTGAATCATCTCGGTAACCTGCGAAAGATTCTGCTGCCCTACTCCTGTTGCTCCTTCAAGCTCATTTACCGCAGCAAAATTCTTTTCGATGATGGCGTTGATTGAACCGATATTGCCAATCATTTCCTCTACAGCGCTTGCAGAACTGTTTACATTTTCTGTCATCTCCGCCGTAATGCCAACAAGATTGTTCACATCCTCAAGTGACGACGTCAAGCGCTCGGTGCTCTTTGTGGTAACCGTTTCGATTGAGTGTTGAATTTGCGCCTTTGTGTCCTGCGTCATTTTGTGCATAACATAATAGCTACAGTGCTCCATTTTGTTGACGCCGTTGTGAATTGCGGTTGCCATGTCACGACAGGATTTGTAGCCACACGCCTGACAATTTAGCTCATCTTTTTTAGAGAACTTACCCATCGCATGGAAGATTTGTTCGACAGTGGCAGCATCGGGCTTTCGGAACTGTTTTACCACCGCGCTTCGGTCTTCATACCGACGCAAGAAAATGTCCTTGCGCCAGAATTTATCTATCGTCGCATCAAGCTTTTTTTGTGCCTTGCGCAGCTTCTTTGGGTCGTCCATATTCCAGGCATTCATACGCTGTTCAACACGCTGATTTATATACGATTCTACCTCGTCGAGTGGTAGCGCATGATTGTCAGTTCCTGCGCCGCAGTTACAGCCGTGACCGCAGTTTAAGCAGTCGATAAGCTGATACACTGGCGTTTTTCCTGCCTTCATAGTCTCTGCAAGCTGCTCAAAATACTCGAACACCTCAGGATAGCCTTCGATTTTGCGCGTTTTTTTGCTAATGCCGGGCACAAAGCGTTCTGCCGTCTTTAAAAGACCGCCTGGCGTTGAATACATACTGCCACGCTCGGCAAGCGGATTGTCATATTCAGTCTTAGGAAATGACGCCAGATTAACGTTATGCGCCTTGAAATATTCGCTTACCGAATGCATGGTCACGTTAAAGTCGCCGCGACCGTTTTCGTCAAACTCACGGCGCTTAGCATAGCACGGCGAAATAACGGCAACACGCGCCTTTGCATACTCAGGGAAAAAAGTGCGTATCATTGCAACCGTATGCGCCATAGGGCTGTCGGCTGGCGACAGGTACTGAAGCAGCTCAGGATGGTACAGCTCTATCCACGTAACAAGCGCCGGACATGGCTGGGAAATAACGAGCTTCGGATTTTTCTGCTTTAAGTATTCAACATACGATTTTGTCGTCAGCTCAGCGCCAAAGCTTACGTCAAACACAGCTTTTACGCCCACCGATTTAAGCCAGCCGTTTAGCTCCAGCGCTTTACCGCGGAAATGAGCCGCAGCGGCAGGAGCTACAATGGCAACAACCTGTTCACCCTTTTTAAGGGCAGCAAAGAAGGCAGCAGTATCATCAATACCCGTTCTAGCTCCGTGGTCACAGGCGACAATACAGGCACTACAGCCAATGCAAAGCTTATGGTTTACTTTTACATAATCACCAGAACCGTCGTTACACATTTTTGAAGGGCAGACAGCGATGCAACGATGGCAGTTTACACATTTTTCTTTATCAACAAAAATAACTGGTGTTAGTTCTGACATTGAGACTGTTCCTCTCGCTAAGAAAAAGATTTCTGAATTATACCATAATTTTTTTTATTTTGACTATATTTTTTTTTACTGCATTTATGCCCTGCACGAAAATGCAAACGACTCCTCACCACCACGCGTGCGTGCAGGGAATGTTTTCTATAAAAAATTGTTATATAACGCGCTGTTCTCATGCGCTAAAGAGCGGTTTAGGGTTCAACAGTCACACTGTCGCCATCACGTTTTACACGAGGTACTGTATGAAAAAATCTTCACTTGCGCTTGCAACACTTTTAGGCGCAGCGTGCATTTTTGCGCAGCCGATGGGTCAGCCTCCAGCAGGAGATATGCAGGGCGGCTTTCCACCCATGAACGGACAGCAGAGATCGGAAGAGCGTCGTGTAGGGAAAGAGTGTAGAT
>CALAEZ010000354.1 GCA_937891125.1 uncultured Treponema sp.
GGGGTGTTTTGCGTGCATAAAAGGCGAATGCACGCGCCTGTCATAAAAATAAAGCAGATGTTTGCTAAAAGCGCACAGAAGCGCAGAAACACGGTAAGCCATACCCAGCCGAGCGCGTGGGGTACGGTACGTAAAAGTCGTTTATTGAGCATAAAAGTGTGAAAAAAACTATAGGTAAGCTTTAGGTAACTGTCAAGAAAAAGCGGCGTTGTTGCAAATTTTTCGCAATGAGGTGGTGGTGGAAAAATGCTGCGCGATCGGAGAGCATGCACCGTGCAAGCAGAGAGCATGCGCTGCGCTGTTGCTTATCGCTCGCTTTTCATTACAATGTTAAACGGCATTTTGCCAGGCTTGAACTTAAGCTCTAGTGCGCCAGTTACCGTGTCTATTTTGGCGTAAGACACCGTTACAGCAATCGGCTTTCCGCCGCTCGTGGACGGAACGACCTGCTTTTTCAAAGCTAAATTTTTCACACGGAAATAATGCAGTCTTCGTTGTAGAAAGGAATCAAACTGTCGTGCGTAAGGAATTTCATATCCTCTGTTTTTGCTTGGCAAATCAACATTCGGTCAAATGGGTCTTTATGCGGCAGCTGTAAAAGACGAGAATCTTCCGTATGTCCCCAAATCAAAATGTGTGTATCAAGAAGTATTTTCATATCACACTCCGAACATTTGTGCTATTTCATCGTCGCCCAACTGGCTTTTTTCCAAGCGACAAAATTAAATCGAGAAAAGATGAAACCTGCTCAAAATACTGTTCAGGAACCGCCTGTAATTTTTTTTCAAAACAGAATACGGCATAAGCACCTCCACCGTTATTATAGTGTACCTTCTCGGTTCATGCCACTCAAAAAGACCTAAAACCTACCTTAAAATCTCCCAATGGCCGTTTTTGTCGGCACCAATGCGACGGAGAATACCTTGTTTTTTCAATTCTGCAATTTTTCGGCTTATTGTTATGCGGGATTTTCCAGTTTTTAAAGCAAGCTCATCATAAGAAGCATGGGAATTTTCGCGAATCACCGACAGTATTATATTTACAGTATCATTTACAGTATCATTTACAGTATCATGACAATGAGATTTTAGTGCATTAAGAATCATTTCCAACATAAATTCTACGAAAATTCCTGAATCTGTGTTGTCCGTGCTTTTTTCGATTGCCTTATAATATTCGGCTTGATTTTCCCAAATCATATTTTCAATCGGAAGATAGGCAAAAATCTTGTTCCATTCCGCCAATAGTCTTGACTGCCAAAAACGTCCCATTCTGCCATTTCCATCTTCAAAAGGATGAATAAATTCAAACTCGTAATGAAAAACACTGCTTTTTATAAGAATATGGTCGCTAGATTCTTTTAGCCAATCAAACAACTCAGAAATTAAAAACGGAACTCTGTCAGCTGGCGGGGCAATATGTCTAATTCCGTCATTTCCCATAACTCCGACATTGCCTTTCCTAAATTTTCCTGCCTTATCCACCAGTCCAAATGCCATTATTCCATGAGCCTTTAGCAAATCTTTTGAATTGTACGGATTAAATTCCATAAATTTGTCGTAGGCTAAAATTGCGTTTCTTACTTCTTGCACTTCCCGCACGGGAGCAAAAACATGTTTTCCGTCAATCAAAGCCGTAACCTGCTCCTCAGTAAGAGTATTTCCTTCAATAGCAAGCGAGCCGCGAATAGTTTTCATTCTGTTTATTTTTCTAAGTCTTATTTTGTCCGATTCTTCTTCCGTGATGGAAGCTCTTTCCAATAATGCAGAAATCTCCGCAATCAAATTGATTGATTTTGAAGTAATGGTAAAAGGCGGTTCGTAGCTCATAGCCGATTATATCATATCGTTGCTAAATCCTCTATAAAAAAATCTTACCAAATTTTAAGAGGCAAAACATTGCTTAAAGTAGAAGGCTGGTGGGAATAATTGGGGCGTTCCCATGCATTATGAGATTTCCACGTTCCACGCGGGAATCTCATAACGCATGGGCGGGCTTTTCGCACTTCGCCGTCTTACGCGGCTCATCCCTACATTTTGGTGGTTTCGACAAGCTCAACCACCTCCATTTCGGGACTGCCTTGCGGCAGGTGCTACAATCCCTAACGCAATTTATTCGCTTGCTTTTGTAAGTGTTGTACTTGGAGTTCCCATTGCACTGACATTTACTGTAAATGTGTAAACAGGTTCATCTCCAGATAAATCAATCTCAAGAATAATTTTTGCAGTTTCCTGAGCTGTGTCAGAATCTGCATATCCTGAAAGCGTCCACTTTGTTACCGTTCTTCCAGAAGTTTCGCTAACCCAGTTGATGTTTGTATATTCTCCACTCATAGAAGTTGAAGAATATGAGAATGAATTATTTGCAACTGTTACCGTAATATCATAATCAGAGTTCATTACCGTTAAAGTTCCTGTATATTCTCCCCAATAAGAAGCATAAGCTTCATACTGGTCTTCATAAGCATCTCCTGCTGTAAGTTCTGCTGATTCATAATTAGATACATAAGAACTTGATGCCATTGCTGGAACATCAAACAGAATTGAGCTAATTGTAAATGTTACTGTTGCAGCAGGATTGTCTGCAGTATAACGCTCTTTTGTTGGATATCCATTAAATACGATATTTCCGTCATCATCAAAAGACCACTTTACGTATTCATACGTTGTTGTTCCGGTGCCATAGCCTTCTGCAGCCCAAGAAAAAGCATCTTTTGTAACTCCAACCCACATTGGATAATCTGTATCATTTAAAGACCATGTTCCCCAATAGTTTCCAGTTCTATCAACAAGAGTGGCTTCTACAATACCATTATAATAAAGTCCAATTTTTTCTTTTGGATCAATTATTGTGAATAAGAAAATGTTCAATGAATCTCCTGTTGTATCTGCTGGAGTTCCAAATTCATCGTGTTTATAGAAAGTCACTAAAAATGAATCACCATTTTGTTCAGCAGTATAGGTGCAATAATACCTTTGTTTTAGAATCACAATACCATTCATTGTCACAAGCGTATCAAGGTTAGCTTCTGATTCAGAAACAAAAGTAAAAGTTGTTGTTATTGTACTAGCAGAAACGGTGCTAAATGAATATGAGGTTCCACTTAAATCAGACATTGTGTATTTTTTTGAATATGAAAGTGTACCTGATGTAATTGAATTTTCATTATCTGTAAGAACAGTCGAAACACTTCCATCGCTTGCTTGTGTAAATTCCACAGAAACTTTTTCACTTCCAGAAACATTTTCTACAAGAACAAGACTTCCATCATCGTATTTTGTCCAAGATTCCTTTGCATAATACGCTTCAAGTCCATCTGAAAAAACATAGAAGTCATCTTCTGTAACAGTTAAAACTAAATCACTCTCATTGAAAGTTCCTCTGTATGTTCCAACAGCATCACTTATAGAAAAAGTATCAATTGTATCGCTTGAAGAAGCTAGCGTATCCCAGTCAAGTGTAAGTGTTGCTTTATAAGGGGTTGTTTCATCTGGATGATTTGAAGTAGAAGTTCCAGTTCCATCACAGAACTGTACCCCCATTATATTTGAGTTTACATAAAGATACAAAGTATACTCAGAAACATCTTTTGTTACAGGAAAAGACATTTGAGTAACATAATTAGCATAAGAAGCTTTTGTTCCAAGATTTGAATTAGCACACGCTAAAGCTGTTTCAGTTTTGCTAAGTACATAATCTGCATCAAGTTTTTCTCCATCTGAGTTGTAATAACCAGGAGTAGAGTTTGTTGCATCAATGAAAGCAGTAAAATCAACTGCCAAAATTGTTCCAGTACCTGTTCCTAAATTTAAATAGCAAGTATATGTGTCATCATCATTTTTTATGATATTTGTACTTTTATAAACAGGCTTTCCAAATTCTTGTCCACCCATTGCTGTAATATAGCAACTTAAATCAGCATCTATTGAGTAAACATTTTTAGATGTGGTTGTTACTTCTGTGTTATCATCATCATCGTTTGAACACGAGATGAAAACAAAACTAATGGCAAAAAATGCCATTATCGCTACTAAATATTTTTTGAGCATTGCTCTTAACTCCTTGTGCTTTTAGGTATTTCCTAAAAAGTCACGCTTTTATATATGAAAGGGTAAATCCCTTTGCTGCAAAGCGGAGACAAAAAGCCCCGCGAAGCATTCTTTTTTCAAGCACTCTTCGCGAGGGTATGCACAAGGCGAAGAATGTTTAGGATCTTGTGTATGCTGTATAAGAAGAATGACCGTAATACAATGTTTTCTTGTCGGTTGAAAGGTAACCAGTCATAGAAGCGTCGCTACCGCTAGAAACCAACGTATACGTCAATGTTACTGCATAAACAGTTGTATCAGTGTCATCGATAGAGATTGTTGTAGTTTCGCTTGCAACAGAATAAGTGGTTGGTGTCCATAGAGAACTGTGGTCGAATGTAGAAAGATACAATGTCCATGTTCCAGAAGTTGCAATCGAACTTTCCTTTCCGGTAAATGTAAAATAGTTATCCCCATTAGAGAATGTCCAAGTTACATCCGAATCCTCATCGTCATCGTCGTTCGAACAAGAGGTTAATACCCCCCCCAGTATACTAGTCAAAAGTACTAGTAAAAATAAAGATTTTTTGAGCATTTTAGCTCCTCCATGATTTGTGCATTTTGCACATTTTTTTTGCAGAATTTTTTCTGCTTTATATCGCACGCTAATACTTTGCTATTGTGCTTTTGCAAAGTTCAGCAATTGCAATCAATTTTATTCGGTCTGTGTACTTGTAAATACTTCCGTAATGTCCAGCGGCATTGCGCCCGGGCGGTAAACAAGTACAAGCGTTAAAACGCCGTCGTCAAGCTTTCCTTTGAGGGAACTGCCGTTTACGGTGACTGTTCCTGCCGTTGCAGTAAAACTTTCCGCATACAGGTAGTACACATCACCGTCTTTGGTAACTGCAACATTGTCTACCGTAAAGGAGCTTATGCTCATCATGGATGTGCTGACAGCGGGGCTTGTTATGCTTACAGTGTTATCGTCCCCCTTAGTGACGGTAATTGCATAGCTTGAGCTGTCAGCGTAATTTGTACCCATGACGATGAGCGAAAGCGAGCCTGTATAGGCAGAGCTTTCTTCTGCCCATGCTGCACTGTCGCCTAAAATGGTAATTTCGGGAACGGTTGTTTCGTCCGTATCGTCATCGTCACCGCTGTACGTTTTCTGCGTGTCGCCGGTGCGGCTCATTTCTACAACGGTTGTTCCCATGCCAATAACGGAAATGCTGTTTGTACTGTTTATACCAAGCGTTACGCTCATAAGTGCAGATGAAGTGTCTGCGCTTGTGCTTGCCGCGCTGCGCTCGCTTTCGCTTGCATACCAGTAAAGCTTGTAGACGTTTTGTGCCGTTTCTTCGGCATTGTAGTAGTAGGTAGCTGCACTCATTGAAGATGAACTCATATTCCATTCGACATGGGTGCTGTCGTATATCGTCATTTCTGGTGTAAGCGTGTTTCCGCTTGAAGCAGAAACCGTTCCGCTGTAGGTGTAGCCGTACAGGTCAGATATATCGTAGTCAGGAATTGTGCCGTCATTATCAGCTTCTGTTGAACAGGCGGCAAACAATGTGCTGATTGCAACTGCTATCACGGTCATAAATCTAAAATATCGGTTAGTTTTCATGGTAATCTCCGCTTTCCTTTAATGATTTTCCGTAGGAAAATCGAATCCGTGTGGCATTTCTAAATTTTTATCCTAGCACCCACGCTCACCGTTATGCCGTCGTACAGACCGTAGTAATCTTCCTGCGTCGTTCCGTCCGTGCCGTCAGTAAAGCTTTTGTTGTTCAAAAGATTGTCGCCGCGAACGTACGCTTCTACGCGCTCTTCCCAAAAGAGCTTTGAAAGCGTTGCGCTAAGCATAAGATAGTCCGGCGTGTAGTCACTTCCGCCTTGCGTTATAAGCTGCTTACTGTTCCACTGACCGTTTATGCTTAACTTTGCTTCTACAACCGGAATCATGCAGCCGGCACTTGCGTTTATGCTGTGCGTGACCTTTAATGTCATGTCTTCCCATTCGTCAGTGTCATCGTTGTATGCTTTGGCAACCGTGTAGGCGTAGCCGAGCTTTGCGTCAAAACGGCTGTATTTGTAGCTTACGCCTGCGTTTGCGCCATAGGTTATCGCCTTGTCTACATTTTCGTAGGTGCGGATTTGCGGGCTAGAGCTTGCGTCAGTAACCACGCTTGTAATCATGTCTTTTACATAGTTAAAGTAGCCGCCAGCTTCAAGCTTTATGCTTGAGCCGAGCTTTTGCTCCAAAGAAAGATTAAAGCTCTGTGATTTTTCGCTTTTTAAGTCAGGATTTCCGTACAGAATAAAGTTTCCTTCGCCGGAAGCATAATTGTGATAGAAAACCCAGTATTTTTGCTTGAGCGTGGGTGTTTTGTAGCCCATGCCGTAAGAAAAACGAATGACGGTTTGGTCAAACGGCGCATACCGCACGGAAAACTTTGGCGTGAGCATGTACTGCGTGTCGCTGTCGCCCATAGCAGGAGCTAAGTCCGCTCTAAAGCCCGGAACGAGTGAAAGAGAGCCGTCAAAAAGCGTAAGCGTGTCCTGTGCGTAAAGCGAAAGAAGCAGCTGTTTTTCGCGCTCGGTAAAAGAATCTCCGTTTATTGTTTCAAGCGTGCCGTTTACGCCAAAAAGGAACTGCTGCATATCAGTTGCCTGATAGCTTGCACGAAGCTCGCTTTCCCAGTCGATAAAGCTTGAGGCGGTGTCGGTTACGCTTGAAGAGCTTCCCGCCTGAACATCATAGATGGTGTCCAAAAGATACTGCTTAACGGCGGTAAAGCCTGAAAAGGAAAGCGTGTTGTCGTATTTGTATTCGCCTGAAATGCCACCCTCCATGCGATCCGTTGCATATTCCATAGTAGTGCCGGTGTTAAAGCCAGCCGCGGTAAAATTGCTTTTCTGGTCGCTTGAAGCGTACAGACCGTATGCGCCAAGCTTTCCCCAGCCGTCACTCCAGTCAAGCGTGCCGCGCAGGTAGCCCAAGCGTTTTGTTGGCGTTTCATAGTAGTTGAGGTAGCCGCCTGCCAATGCGTAGTAGGCGCTGTCTTTAGCGCCGGGTGTGTAGTCATAGCTACCCGTGAGCGAGCCTGAAAGATGCTCACCTCTGCCGGAAAGCGTGCCTGAGGTATAATTGCGCCAGTTACCGCTTTTCATGTAGCTAAACTCTTCGGTAAGGTTTGCGCTAAAGGTGATGTCGCCTGCGGTCAAAAGGCTGTCGTCGTTTTTTGCGTCTCTTGTCGTCTTTTTGGTAATGATGTTTATAACGCCGCCCATAGCATCGCTTCCATACAGCGCAGAGCTTGCTCCCTGCACCACTTCTATATGGTCAATCATCTCAACAGGAATTTCAAATACGGCTGTCGAGCCACCAATGTCTCCGGAAACGGCAATGCCGTCAACTAAGATTTTTACATACGAGGCATCAAAGCCCTGCATGGAGATGGAGTCGACTGGATTTGCCGCACTTGCACCCGTTACGGTAACGCCCGGCAGATTTTTTACCGCCTCAGAAAGCGTTTTAGCACCGCTTGTCTGAATGTCCTCGCTTGAAATGACTTCGACCTTTTCGACCGCGCTGTCTATTGACTGCTCTATTTTACCTGCACTTACGACGATGATGTCGTCATCAGAAAAATCATCGGTTGCATCAAGGTTCTGC
>CALAEZ010000355.1 GCA_937891125.1 uncultured Treponema sp.
AAAAATACGGAACAAGCGGGTGCATTCCCGCCATGGTAAACAGAACGGAAGGGTCATTTTCAGGAATAAGCGACTGACCGGAAATCTCAGCGTGATTCTTGCTTTTAAAAAATTCAATGTATTTAGAACGTAATTCGTTTGCAGTCATAATGCGGTATTCTATTTACTTACCGCGCGGCTGTCAATAAAGCTACCCATGCTCTCTTGCTGGCACGGATGCCCCCAGGCTACGTTGATGCTGCGGGTGACACTTACCGTACAATTTGCTAGAATATGCACAAAATCAACCTTATATAAACTCTAGGAGGAGTTTTATGGCACGAACAAAATATATTGCCGGTAACTGGAAAATGAACACGACAAAGGCAGATGCAGTTGCGTTGGCAAAGGGCTTAGTAGAATCTCTGAAAGGCAAAAGTGGCAAGTTTATGGTAGGCGTTCCGTACGTATACCTTGATGCTGTCGGACAGATTGTTAAAGGAAGCAATATTTTACTCGGCGCACAGGACGTTGCAAATACAAATAACGGTGCACATACCGGCGAAATCTCTACCGCAATGTTGAAAGATGTTGGCGTTTCAAGCGTTATCTTAGGACACAGCGAGCGCCGCCACGAAATTGGCGAAAGCGACGAGCTTATCAACAAAAAGGTACGCAAAGCACTCAAGGACGGCTTAGAGGTTGTACTTTGCATTGGCGAGCTTTTAAGCGAGCGCGAGGCTGGAGAGGCAGAAAACGTCTGCGCATTCCAGCTTTCTGCAGGCTTAGCAGGCGTGAGCGCAGAGGACATGAAGCGCGTAACCATTGCGTATGAGCCAGTTTGGGCGATTGGCACGGGTAAAACAGCAACACCGGCAGATGCACAGGCAATTCACCAGTTCTGCCGCAACTACATTGCAAAGCTGTATTCAAAGGAAGTTGCTGACGAAGTAATTATTCAGTACGGCGGCTCAATGAAGCCAGAAAACGCAAAAGAGCTTTTAGCTCAGCCTGATATTGACGGCGGTCTGATTGGTGGCGCCGCGCTCAAGGTAGACAGCTTTACAGCTATCTGCGAAGCATAGTTTAAAAGACGTATACTTCAAAAAAGAGCCTGCAGGTAAAACACTTGCAGGCTCTTTTTTACACGTCCGCTTGGAGTATTCGCCTGAAAAAACAGACGAACATCAGCAGCTCCGTTCTTACCACCTAAACCGTGAATTGATTCATCTGACCGCCAATTTCGGCGATTGATTCTTTCATTTTTTCAGAAACACCAGAAAAGGTTGCGCTTGTCTCGTTTATTTTTGCCGCTTCGCCTGACATTGTATTCATGCTTTCTTTTATCATTGCGCTTGAAGACTTTAAGTCGTCCATGTTCTGCATGATGATTTTGCTTCCGCTTGTCATTTATCGGGAAGCCGCCGTGACTTTTTGCGTGCTTTCGTTCATTGCATGTAAGGTTTCCATCACCTGACAGCTTCCTTCATTCTGCTCTTCCATTGCAAGCTTAATCTGACGAACAAGGGTGTTTGTGCGCGCAATTTCATCAGAAACAGAAGTGAAAGATTTGCTGGATTTTGTCGTTTACCGCCTTCTGCTTTTCCTGACCGGCATGAGATTCGCTTTCAAGCGGAGTGAAAGAGGTTGCCATATTGTCGACAGTTTTGTTTACACTTCGGATATTTTCGACCATCTCTGCAACTGCGCTTGAAGCAGAAGAAACTCCCTGTTCCTGAATCATCTGTTCAAGATTTTCGATATTTCCAGAAATCTCGCTTACCGCACCTGCCGTTTCCTCAACATTGCTCACCTGAATTGATGCAGTCGCCTCTTCCATAGATGTGCCCATATCGCTTCCGACGACATTGAGCTTTTCTTCAGATTTTTTAACCGTGCCGATGATGTCCTGAAATTTAATGATAAAGCGGTTTACTTCTTCAACAAGACCATCCAAAACCCTAAAAAAAGATTTTCCGGTTACCTGAACCCGCTTTGTAAGGTCAGCGTTTCCGCTTGAAAGCTCGGCTACCGCACTTTTTAGGATTGAAATCTGAGTCATAATTTCAAAAATTGCCGTAACTAAAATGAAGAGGACAAAGATGATTGCTACGCTTGTGGCGAGCGGAAGAAGCACGTTTTTAAGACAGTCGTTTAAAGTATATGGGTAAAGAGCACCATATTCCATTTTACAAGGAACATCGGAGCCAGAAGATATTCACAGGCTGGATTTCGCCCCATTTTAATTTGCGAAGGCCTTGATTCAGCTTTAGATAAGAACGGCACTTTTTGCACCGGTAATTTCTTCTGAATCATTGTAAAGGTACATCGTCATTTTCTGCTCAAGACCGTTATACATTGAGTCGATGAAGTTTTGCAGTTCAAAGTTTGCTGAACAGTGCCATTCAGAACGCTACGCCAGCTACGCTCGTGCGTTTCAGAATCTCTACACTATATACAGCGTAGATGCTGAAACCTGACTGCCGCCTGCCTGACGGCAAGGCAGGTCAGGCAGGTCAAGTCGTTCGAAACTTCGTTACGAATACAGCATGACGATACTTTTCAGACAGCCCCTTATGGCCTTCATTGCGGTCACGAAGTTCGCAAGCGAACTTCTGCGAGTTTGAGCAAGCTCAAACTCGTGTGACAGATTCTACAGTACAGGCTTCATTGCGGTCATGTAGGCGCGAAGTTTGCGTCCGACAACTTCAATCGGGTGGTTACGAATCTCTGCATTTACGTTAACAAGCTCGGTGTTGTTTACGCAGTTGTCTTTTACATCCAAGCCCTTACCGATAACGTCGGTGTGGAGCTTTGGCATTAAGTCTTTTGCCATCATCGGAGCTGCAACATTTGCAAAGAGGTAGCAGCCGTATTCAGCCGTGTCAGAAATAACGCGGTTCATCTCGTACAATCTCTTTCTGTCAATCAGGTTTGCAATGAGCGGAACTTCGTGCAGGCTCTCATAGTATGCGCTTTCCTCTTTGATGCCCGCGTCAACCATGGTCTCGAATGCAAGCTCACAGCCAGCCTTAACCATAGCAACCATTAAGATGCCTTTGTCAAAGTATTCCTGCTCAGTGATTTCTTCCTTGCTTTCTTCTGTCTTTTCAAATGCAAGCTTTCCTGTGTTTTCGCGCCAGGTAAGCAGGTCTTTGTCACCGGCCTTCCAGTCTTCCATCATCGTGCTTGAGAATTTGCCGCTGATGATGTCGTCCATGTGCTTTTGATACAGCGGAGCAAGGAGCTTTTTGATTTCCTTAGAAAGCGCATTTGCCTTGATTTTTGCCGGGTTAGACAGGCGATCCATCATGTTGGTGATGCCGCCCCATTTCAAAGCCTCAGAAATTACATTCCAGCCGTGCATCAAAAGCTTTGTTGCGTATTCCGGCGCAATGCCTTCTGAAACCATTTTGTCGTAGCAGACGATTGTTCCTGCCTGCAGCATACCGCAGAGGATTGTCTGTTCGCCCATAAGGTCTGACTTAACTTCTGCAACAAAAGAAGACTCAAGAACGCCAGCCTTGCTTCCGCCCATGCCGACAGCCAAAGCTTTTGCGTATGCCCAGCCCTTGCCTTCCGGGTCGTTTACCGGGTGAACGGCAATCAGGTCTGGAACGCCAAATCCGCGCTCAAACTCGTGCCAAACCTCTGTACCTGGACCTTTTGGTGCGCACATAACAACGGTGATGTCAGGGCGAATCTGCATGCCCTCTTCAATCATGTTAAAGCCGTGGCTGTACCAAAGTGCAGAACCCTTCTTCATTCTCTTCATAACTTCGGTGATAACCGGTGTATGCTGCTTATCTGGAGTAAGGTTTCCAATCAAATCGGCAGTCGGGATAAGCTCGTCATACGTGCCGACTTTAAAGCCGTTTTCGGTTGCATTTTTCCATGATTGGCGTTTCTGTTCAATTGCTTCTGCACGAAGCGCGTAGCTTACGTCAAGACCGCTATCACGCAAGCACAAGCCCTGATTCAAGCCCTGTGCGCCACAACCTACGATTACGATTTTTTTGCCTTTGAGAGCGTTAACTCCGTCAGCGAATTCTTCTTTTGCCATTGAGCGGCAGTGACCGAGCTGCAAGCGAGCCTCGCGCCACGGAATTGAATTGAAGTAATTGTTTCCCATTTTCTGTCTCCTGTTTTCTTGGGCGTTCGCCGCACCTTTCGGTGCGCCGTCGGGCTTTGGCGAGTTTGCTATGCAAACTCGTGACGAGAATGGTAAAACCATTCTCGCGAGTTCCGCTATCGCTCCATACCGCAAGCGGTACTGCTTCGCAGGTGCTCCAATCCCTAACGCATTAAGATGTGCGTAGTATAGCGGGTGAATATGATTGCGTAAAGTGAAATGTTTGCAAAGTGATGTTGCTGTAATAGCAATGACAGCGCTCACGCAGGGCGCTGGTGAGACTGTCGGTCGGCGAGGCCGACCTTACCAAGTTTCCTTCGGAAACTTGCGCTAAAAACGCTCAATATATCGCGGTTTTAGGGCGGTCGGTTCCACCGGAAGGCAGTTTTGGCTGTTACTGAGTATGTTTGAACCTGAAGTTCAATACCACTACAGCAATATAAGCACTGGTGCAGAAGCCGCTGTCTTGCTATACTGGTGCAAAAATCATTTGAGAGGAATCCTGATGTACAAAAAAATCATGCAGGTTGTTGCAGCAGTAGAAAAATACCTGCTTGCGCTCACGATGGCAGTAACGCTCATGCTTACGTTTGCGAACGTCATCGGGCGCTTTGCGTTCAACCACTCGCTCGCATTTGCTGACGAGCTGGTCGTCGCGCTGTTCGTGCTCGTCTCGCTGATGGGCTCGGCGCTCTGTGCGCGCGGGGACGGCGGGTTTATCGGGCTTGCGCTCGTCTCCGCCCGCC
>CALAEZ010000356.1 GCA_937891125.1 uncultured Treponema sp.
GCGCACCTTTCAAGTACCGAAGGAAACACGTGGGAAAATCAGGCGATGTTCAGCTTTGACGGAAAAGCACTTCCGAGCCTTGCCGTGTGGAACTTAGTAAGCGGTGAGGGCGAGGTAGAAAACGCATGGGGCGGAAGCGCAAAGCTTTCTTCTGCAGATGGTTTTGTGCCGTACACGCTTGCAGAGCCGCTTGAAGTTATGACAAAGCCCGGTGTCGCGCCTGCGCTTCCGAAAAAAGTAAAGGCAGTGTTTACCGACGACAGTGAACGCTTAATCGACGTAAGCTGGGAAGCGCACGACTGGAAGGCAGAAAAAGAAGGCAAAGTCACGCTTACCGGAACGACAGAAAGCGGCTTTACGCCTGTTGCAACCGTTATCGTAACAAACCGCTCAAATCTCATTGCAGACCCGTCTTTTGAAAGCGGAAAATTAGGAGCCTGGCGCCTGAATGGCCCATCTTCCGCCTGCTTTGTCGAAAACAACAAGGGAAACGCGCATACCGGAAAATGGACATACAAATACTGGCTTTCAAGCGGCTTTAAGTCGGTGCTCACGCAAGATTTTAAGGACATCCCGGACGGCACCTACGAGCTTTCCGTGTGGGCAATGGGCGGTGGCGGCGAAAACAATATCCGCCTGTTTGCAGCCGACTTTGACGGCACCCAAAAGCAGGTAACGGCAAAAATCACCAATACCGGCTGGCAGGACTGGCACGAGTACAAAATCCGCGTACCGGTAACGGGCGGCAGGGTGACGGTTGGTATCTATCTGGATACCAATCCTGACTGCTGGGGTAACTTTGACGACATTGCGTTTATAAAAGTAAATGATGAGTGAGGAGTGCTGAAATGATGAGTGTGAAGCGCAGTATAGATGTAAAAATTGCTTTTTTGTACGGCCTTATTGCTGTCTTTCTTTCG
Organism: uncultured Treponema sp.; assembly: GCA_937891125.1. GTDB lineage: Bacteria > Spirochaetota > Spirochaetia > Treponematales > Treponemataceae > Treponema_D. The sequence goes on from CALAEZ010000356.1 coordinate 921, forward strand.
CTTAGCGTATTTTCCTGCTCAAGCTCTGAGAGCGTTGATGACAGTTGCAGCTCCTACACCGTTAACGCAACACTCGGCTCAAGCTACGTGCGTGGCTTTGACGCCTCGTTGCCTCTCACATGATTGACCCCGACACCAGCGCAATCTACACGGATTTAACGACAGCCACCGTAACCTACAACAGCGCGGCAACCACGATTGTGACGGGAAGTGTTTCAAATCAGGCAAATGTATTCCGCCACATTATCGAAGAAAGCGCACAGTGCGGCGCCTCTGGTATCTGTGCATGGGATGGCGACCTGCGCGGCGACTGGAAGTATTCGTTCTTTACCTGGGAAGGAGAAGCGATGGATAGCATAGATATTTTTAATGTAAACCAGTAGGAACTGCATACAAAGCAGGCTGTGTGTACAGGCAGGCGGTGTCACAAGGCGCCGCCTGTTTTTTTTGCGTTTAGCGCTTGGTAAAGAATATGGTGGTCTGGCTTGTAGAGCGTGACATGACAACGTTGTTGGAAATCTGTGCGTGTGTTGCGTCCTCTAAGCGCAGCCCGCCGTCAGCAATCTTGTACAAAAAGCGCACGGGGCTTTCCATGCCGTCAAAGCGGAAGGTAAGCACGCCGTCGTAGCTGACTTTGAGCGCGTCAGAAATAAACTGCTCTATGCTGAGCGTGCCTTTGCCACCCGCGCTCTTTTCAATGATTGCTGGCACAAGCAAGTCAAAGTCAGTCCACTTGAAGGTATTGTTTTCTGCAAAGGTGAGCTTTCCGTAGTGCTCGCTTTCAAATGTCGGTCCGTACAGACGCAGCTGCTCCAGCTCTTTCTGACGGCGGTTTGCCTCGGTTTTAAGCAGCTCCGACAGATTTTCTGAAAGCAGCACCAGGTTTTCTTCACGCAGCTTACGGTCGCTGTCCTTGTATTCCAAAATGATAAAATCGCTTCGCCGTACCGTCATTTTCACTGGCGTGCCTTCAAACAGGTATTCGCGGTTCTGTAGCTTTTTAATGTCCGTGTAGCTCCAGGAAAGCTGCGTGCCCGCGAGTGTAAGCGCGATGGTACTCTTTTTTTCGTCAATGACAAAGCCGTAGTTCGGGTCCATCTGCGCTAAATCGATTCGTTTTACGTCAATGAGCGTCTGGAACTGTTCGGGGTACCAGTGGCGGGCTTTTACTGCCTCAAGCAGCGTGTCTGTTTCGTCCTGGGCACCTGCAGTCTCAGCGACCGCTAGTGTATCCCCTGCTGCAAGCGCGCTTGTGGCAGTTTCCTGCGTAAAGAGCTCCAGATTGTATGAAAAGCACCAGCCGGTGGTGCCGCCTTCGGTCATAACACGCAGCCAGTCGCCTTCCAGGTTCCCTTTGCCATTGGTAACCGCCTGCCCATGTCCCTTGTACAGCACACGGATAATTTCCTTTTCACGCAGGCGGTAAACCTGCTTTGCCGTGTTAACCGCCTCTGAGCGAATGGGAAGCCCGTCAAGCTTAACGCGTGCGTAGGTATGCTCGTAGTCGCTGTAGCGGGTGGCAAGCTGCTGCGCCTTTTTTTTCGACTGCGGTTCGCTTAAAAGCCACAGCGGCACCTCAACTTTTTCGCTGGTGTCGGGAAGTGAAATAACGTAGACGTGTGAAATGTTTGAGCGGATAAAGACCTGAACGATTTGACCGTCAACAAGCGCGTGCTCACTGTCATGCCAAAGGACGACGCTGTAGCCGAGTGAGCTTGAGCAGGAAAAAACGGTCAGTGCAGAAAAAAGCACTGTCAGTGAACATACGGCAATGCGTGCAAATCTGAAAACAGCTTTCATAATGTAGCAGAGTATAGCGGAATCCTGCCTGTGTGGCAAACGCAGTCAGGGTAACCGCAGTATACAAGTTTTTTGTTCAAAAATGGCTACCAGTCGCAGGCTCAAGTCTGTGCGAAACCGCACTCTCGCCTGCTACAAGCTGATTGTGCTTGTAATTATGTACGGTTGCCGCTTGCGCGGCAGCACAATCAGGCTGTTTTCGCACATCCGCTCTGCTCCTTCCCGCCAGTTTTACCTGCAATTTTATACAGCGGTTGTCCTGCAGTACCATGCGCCGCGCTTTGTCATGCGCCGGTGCTTGCATTGAAACGGCGCTTCTTTTTCTGTTATACTGCTTGCATGTTATACTATCTCGGTGGGATTTTAACACGTTATTTTGGACCTGCTCGTCTTTTGCTGTCGTATACCGTATTGATAGCGCTTGCCTTATATACTGGCTTTTTTATCGTGCGCTATCTTATGCCGCTCTTTTATGATTATATGCCCCATGACCGTGGTCGCGAGTTTACGGTTTCTGCCGAAGCCGCAAAGGGAAAGCCAACGGGCGCCGGCGTGTTTTTTATAACTGTTTTTATATTAGTGACCGTCTTATTCGTTCCGATGACGTGGGCACAGGCGTCTTGTGCAGGTCTTACCTGGCTTATGATGCTGACCGGCTATTTAGATGACCGTAGCGTTTCAAGCTGGGGAGAATACCGCAAGGCTTTTTTGGATTTAGTGCTGTGTGTCGCCGCTTCTGTCGTCCTCTGCTTTTATGTGCAGCAGGAAAGTGCTGACGGCGTTATCCGTTTCTGGCTCCCGTTTATGACCAAGACAGTTGCGGTCGCTCCGTGGCTGTTTGTGCTTATTTCTACCGTACTTTTGTGGGCTTCGGTTAACACAACCAACTGCACTGACGGCGTTGACGGCCTTTCAAGCACGCTGGTGCTAGTGGCACTGCTGACAATAGGCGTCATCTTCTATTTCATTTTGGGACATGTTGATATTGCAAGCTACCTCTTGGTGCCAAATCTTGCCGATGGCGCATCGTGGGCATGTATGACGTTTGCGCTTGCCGGTACGCTTATGGGCTACCTGTGGCATAATGCGTTTCCGAGCAAGGTGCTCATGGGAGATGCAGGAAGCCGCGCGCTCGGCTTTTATATTGGTATCTGCGTGATGGTAAGTGGAAATCCGTTTATGATTCTTGCTACCTCGTCGCTTATTTTTGTAAATGGCGGTCTGGGGCTGGTAAAGGTTGCGCTTAAACGCTTCTTTCATATCAGCATTTTTACGACAATCCGCTTTCCGCTTCACGACCACATGCGGCAAAATCACGGCTGGTCGCCAACGCAGGTGCTCATCAAATTTATGATTATTCAGCTTTTGATTACCGTTGCCGTCATTGGTATCTTCTTTAAGGTGCGCTAGAAGGAGTATGCATCCTATCGTTGCGCTCGTGCTGTGCGCACTCCTGTGGAGTGGCGGCGGCGTTATGGTAAAGCTTACCTCGTGGGACGCGCTCTGCATTGCAGGTACGCGCGCACTGCTTGCCATGCTTGTGGTGAGCGCCGTCTTCCGCCGCCTGCCACGGCTGTGGGTGCGTGCTTCTGACGGGCATATTGACCGCGCGGCAACGTTCAATCTGCTTTTGGGCGCAATCTGCTATGCGGCAACGATGATTTTGTTTGTGTGCGCAACAAAGCTTACGACGGCGGCGAACGCAATTCTTTTGCAGTATACAAATCCTGTCTACATTATTCTGTTCGGGCCGCTTTTAACGCATGAAAAAAACGATGCGGTAGATTATGCGGCTGTCATCGGCATTATGGCGGGCATGATTCTGCTGCTTTCAGGCGACCTGCATTTTTCAGGCGGCGACCGCGCTGCGCTTTTAGGAAACGCACTTGCGCTTCTTTCTGGCATTACCTACGGCTTTACGACGATGTTCCTGCGCCGCCAGAAGGATGCGCATCCGGCGGACTCGCTTAATCTTTCAAACCTGCTTGCATTTTTGTTTGCGCTCCCGTTTATCGTGCGCGCGGGGCTTCCTGCTGACCGCCTTTCGTACATCGGGCTTTTTGTACTCGGCGTTTTTCAGATTGGTCTTCCGTCAGTGCTGCTGTCTCTCGGCATTTCGCGCCTGCCGGCTTTAAGCACGGTCATCATCACGATGATTGAGCCGATGATGAATCCGGTATGGGTAGCCCTTGCAGTCGGCGAGCTTCCGTCAAAAAGCGCGGCTTCCGGCGGGCTGGTGATTTTAGCGTGCATAGTCGCCCACGTTGCCATAAAGGCGCAGCTGGCACGAAAGCGCCTGCAGCGGTCAGCCTGACTCTTGCACTAAGCGCTCTGCTTGTATTGTGAAATAAGCTTGTCGATTGTACAAAGTCGCTGTTTTCTTTATACTCTCCCATTATGAGTGAAAATCAGACAGCCGAGCGCGATACGCGCGAACTTACCCACTGGGCAGACCAGGTGGCAGCAAAAATCATAAAGGAGCGCGGAGACTTAGACTTGTACACCTGCGCTTCTGGCATTACACCGAGCGGAACGGTGCATATCGGAAACTTCCGTGAAATTATTACCGTAGACCTTGTAGTGCGTGCACTGCGCGCGCGCGGAAAAAACGTGCGCTTCATTTATTCATGGGACGACTATGACGTGTTCCGAAAGGTGCCGGCAAATATGCCAAAGCCTGAAGAGCTTGAAAAATATCTTCGCTATCCAATTACCTTTGTGCCAGACACCTTTGGTCGCGATGAAAACTACGCGCGCCACCACGAAGTGGACATTGAAACGCAGCTTCCACGCGTAGGCATCCATCCGGAATTTCTGTATCAGGCTTCCCGCTACCGCGCTCACCGCTATGCAGAAGGCATGAAAAAGGCACTGCAGAACCGCGCGCTCATTAAAGAGTGCCTGAACACCTATCGCGACGACGAGCACAAGATGAAGGAAAGCGAAGTGTACTGGCCGGTCAGTGCATTCTGCTCAAAGTGCAATAAAGACACGACAGAAATTACCGGCTACGACGGCGACTACGGCGTAAGCTACAAGTGCGCAAGCTGCGGTAACGAAGAAACCGGCGACCTTCGCTCTTCCAGCTGCTTTAAGCTTGGCTGGCGCGTTGACTGGCCAATGCGTTGGAACGAAGAAAAAGTAATTTTTGAGCCGGGCGGAAAAGACCACATCAGCCCGGGCGGAAGCTACGACACTGCAAAGCTCGTGAGCAAAAAACTCTACGGCTGGGACGCGCCTGTTACGATGAAATACGATTTCGTGGAATTGA